>CALMYH010000034.1 GCA_937873395.1 uncultured Burkholderiales bacterium | reverse complement strand
TGTTTGCTTGGTAGGACGTGAGGGATTCGAACCCACGACCAACGGATTAAAAGTCTAAAAAATGGTGTTTTTTGAGATTTTCTGAGACTGTCACCAGATCGCTAACCCGTTGATTTTCATATACATGTTGTCTCATTTAGTCCGTTAGCGTACAATTTCATCTCGCCGAAAACTGTCACCAGACTGTCACCAGAGCCACAAACGGACTCGGGAAAACTGTCACCAGCAGCCGGCTTTTTGGAGCTGTACATGGACGTAAAAACACCCGGCCAGATCATCGCCACACTGGCGCCCGGCCAGTTCACCCGCCTGACCAAAGTGATCCCGTCCGGGTCGCTGGAGGCCCGCAAGCTGGCCAGCGGCGGCACCATGCTTTACTGGCGCGTGACGGTGGACGGCAAGACCCTGCGGGAACCCGTCGGGGTCTATGACCCGAGCGCCAGCCCCAAGAGCCTCAAGCCGACCGAGCGCGGGTATTCGGTGAAGGCTGCCGAGCGGGCTGCGGAGGCGCTGGCCCAGCGCCACCACGAGCACCGCGAGCAAGGGGGACACGTGGCCCTCAAGGCATCGGAAAGATCGGCCAGGGCATCGGCAGCGGCAGCGGCCGAAGATGCCCGAAAGTACACCCTGGAAACCCTGCTGACCGACTACTGCGACCATTTGGAGGCGCTGGGCCGCCGCGCCCACAAGGATGCCCGGTCAGTTTTCAAGAAGCACATCTTCGAACCCTGGCCGGCCGTGGCCGCCCTGCCCGCTCGGGACGTGACTGCCGAGCAGGTCGCCGACATGATGCGCCGATCCCTGGAGCTGGGCAAAGGGCGCACGGCCAACAAGCTGCGCTCCTACGTCCGAGCCGCCTACCAGACCGCGAAGGCGGCCCGATCCAAGGCCAGCATCCCGGTGAGATTCAAGAGCTACCAGATCACCAGCAACCCGGCCGCCGACACCGAGCCGGACGAATCCGCGAACAAGGCCGACAAGCGCCCGCTGACGGCGGAGGAGCTGCGCACCTACTGGAGCATCATCAAGGCCATGCCCGGCTTCAAAGGGGCGGTGCTGCGGCTGCACCTGCTGACGGGTGGGCAGCGCATCGAGCAGCTGGTGAACCTGCGCACCGAGAACGTGAGCGGCACCGCCATCATGCTGTTCGACGGCAAGGGCAGGCCCGGAAAGCCGCCACGCCCGCACACGATCCCACTGATCCCGGCCGCTGCATCGGCGCTGCTGGAATGCAGGCCCCAAGGCACCTATGCCCTATCGACCGACAAGGGGGAAACGCACCTGGCCGCCACCACCTTGAGCGCCTGGGCCGTGGAGGCGGCCGGCGACCAGATCGCCGAGTTCCGCGCCAAGCGCGTCCGCTCTGGTGTGGAAACCCTGCTGGCCGGCGCCCGTATCAGCTCCGAGATACGGGGCCGCCTGCAGTCGCACGGCATCAGCGGAGTGCAGGCCCGCCACTATGACGGGCACGACTACATGGACGAAAAGCGGCAGGCGCTGGAAACCCTGCACCGGCTCTTGACCGCGCCCAAGTCGGGCAAGGTGGTGCCGTTCAAGGCCGCATGAAAAACCGCGATGCCCTGGCGCGTTTCACCCAGGGCAAAAAGGCGGGGCCGGACAGTGCGGTAACACTGACCGACCCCTGACCACCTTCAAGAAGGAGCTTGAAAATGGCTGAGTGCGACTCTAAAGCAATTGACCCCCGGCGCGAACTGCGAGTGCATCTCGCAGAGACCGACCTGATCATCAAGATGCGCCGGTTCGATTCCGTGGACCTGATCGGCACTCTGGACCAGCTATCGGCGGAGGGCTTTTCTGACCTGGAGCAAAAGCGCCCGAAAGGTACTCGCGCGACAAGGTGGGATGAAGGCCTGTTGACGTACTGCCTGTGGGCGCAAAGCCCCACTTGTCTCCGCAGATTGTTCGGGTTCCTGCCGGCGGGGCGCTTCTACCTGTTGCGCATCTTGCGGATAGACGGTCATACACCATGGGAGCGGGACGCCCTCTGCGAACTCGAGGAGAAGCGGGAGATTCAACGCCGCGCATCTGCTGAATGGCGGACGGTCACGCTTCAACATGTCGATGCGATGCAGGATCGGTGGTTTCAGGACAAGCTGACCGCCATCGTTGCGCCGACCATGCCGCGCCGTGGCGGCCGACGGAGGAAGGCATTGAGCCATGATTAAGCCAAAAGCCACCAGCCGGCAGCCCGATGCCAGGCTGGTGGTGGCCAATCTGCTTCCAGAGCTGGATCACGTCTGCGAGCTGGTCCGGAGTGATCCATGCGGGCTTCGAGGGTCGATCAAGACACAGATGATCGACCCATTGTGGCGGTACATCGAACGCGCGGGAAACACCGAAAGCCGAGACTCTGCGCTGGCGCTGGTGGAGGTTGCTGAAGACGTGCTTCGGCATGTTGCGGCCGGCCGACTGGACCGCGCGTCTTGGCTGGCTGATCGGCTGGACGTTGCCGCGCTGCGGTTTCGCGCCAGCTTTGACTACATGGTGCACACCACCCTTCCTGCGGCTCAGGAGCAGCGCAAAGCAGCGGGCGCGGTCGGTGGCCGCCAGGCCAAAAGATCACCTGTGCGACAGCTCTTGGTCGATACGTTGACGCAACTTCGCGTGGCTGATCCGGCCATAAAAAAGCACGATGCGCTGATCGGATTGATGACTTCGCCGGCCGCATCGCTTCGCGTCACGAAGGTGCCGGCGGGCTGGCGAATTGAAGACCAGGACGCCGATCCAGACGCAGTTGAAGACCTGAACGAAGGCCAGACCAAAGACCTTTGGAAGGCAGCCGGCCAAAAGGCTAGGAAGAAAACCGGGAAGTAAGCGCCGCCTGCTTCCCCTTGGTGCTTTGAATCGCACTCATACCGCATCACGCGGGATTACTGAGGGCTTCAAATGCACTACCCGACACCATCCGTAAGGCCGAAACAGGCAGCCGCTTTGCTGGGCATCGGCGTTGCCACTTTCTGGCGCTGGCTGAAAGAGCGGCCCGACATGCCCAAGCCGCGCAAGCTGTCGCCGCGCTGCACCGTTTTCGACGTTGCCGAGCTGATCGCCTGGCGCGACGCCCAGGGGAAGGTGGCCCAGCAATGACCGACCATGAAAAAGCCGCCGGGGTGCTGGACACACCGCCGACGGCTCAGGATTCAAAACGCCGCTCGATTGTAGACGCGCCGCCGCTGGCCCGCAACGAGTTCGACGACCTGCGGGGCCGGTTCGCCCGGCGGGGCTGGTGGTTGCAGCGGGTCCGCCGAGCCGATGACGGCCGCACCACTTACCACCTGACGCGAAACACCCAGACGCGGGTGTTCGGGCATCCGCACGACCTGGGCGCCTTCCTGGCTGTGGTGGAGGGTTCGCCTGTATGAGCTTCGACCGCAACCGACTGCCCGACCCGATCACCTACTTCGAGGAGCTGGGGCACAGGCTCAAGGGGCCGCGCCGCGCGAAGTGGAAAACCACCAACTGCACCTTCCACGGCGGCAGCGACTCGATGCGGGTCAACACAGCCACCGGGGCCTGGGTGTGCATGAGCTGCGGTGCCAAGGGTGGCGACGTGCTGGCCTACGAGATGCAGGGCGCCAACCTGGACTTCATCACGGCCGCCAAGCTGCTGGGCGCCTGGGTCGACGATGGCAAGCCGGAACCCGACCGGAAGCCGACGGCCCTGCCGCCCCGTGCCGCCTTGCAGGTGCTGGGGTTCGAGGCCACCGTCTGCGCCGTGGCCGCCGCCACCATCGCGGCAGGGAGGCGACTCACAAGCGCCGACTTCGACAGGCTGAAGGTGTGCGCCGCCCGCATCACCAGGCTGGTGGAGGACTTCGCATGACCGGAGTGTTCGACCGATACCCCCACCATGCCGCCGAGCTGGACAGGCAGATCCAGAACCGCCCGACCGGCAGCTGGCAGCCTGTCGAGGAAGCTTTTCCCGATGCCGGCCCGGCGCCCGCCGGCGAGGTGGTCGAGGAGTGGCCCGAGCCGGTGCTTCCTGGAACCCAGACGACGCCGGAAATACCGGCCGACATTCTGCCGACCTGGAGCGGTGACATGGCCCGCGCTGTGTCCGAGAGCACACAGACGCCGCCGGCCCTGGCGGTCTTGGCTTGCCTGGCGGTGCTGGCAACGTGTGTGCAGCGTAGGTATGAGGTGGAGCCGGTGCCCGGCTACTTTGAGCCCACCCCGCTCTGGTGTGCTGTGGCGTCAGCGGCGGGCACGCGCAAAAGCTCGGTGTTGCACGCCATACAGGTGCCGATTGTGGGCTGGGAAAAGCTGAACGCGGACCGGATGCGCCGCGACATTGCACGCGTCAACGCCGCGCGGGCTGTATCGAAGCAGAAGATCGCGCGGCTGCTGCAGGACGCTGCGAAAGCCAAGGACGCGACCGAACGCGAAGCCATCCGGGCGGAGATCGAGCAGGAGGAGCTGACGCAGCCCGACGAAATCCGGGCGCCGCGCCTGTTCACCAGCGACGCCACCCCCGAGCGGGTGCAGGGGCTGCTGGCCGAGCATGGCGAGCGCATGGCTGTGCTGTCTGATGAGGCTGGTTCTTTCCAGATCATGGGCGGGCTGTACTCGGGCGGCCAGGCGCATCTGGACGTGTATCTGCAGGGTCACGCCGGTTCGTCCATGCGGGTCGATCGCGCATCGCGGGCTGTTCATATTGACCGGCCGGCGCTGTCAATGGGCCTGCTGGTGCAGCCTGGCACGCTGGCTGATGTCGCTGGATCGAAGCGATTCAGGGACAGCGGCTTGCTCGCGCGTTTTCTGTGGGCTATCCCTGAATCAACGGTGGGACGGCGTGACGTGCGCCGACACATTCCAATCCCTGAGCATGTGCAGGAAGCCTACAAGCGCGGCATCTTCGGCCTACTGGAAGGCTGGGGCGAGCCGGTCGGAAAGCCCAAGGTGTTGAGCCTGACTGAGCCGGCGCGTGAACTGTGGTTTGACTTCGCCCAGCAGATCGAGAACGAGCAGGGCGAGGGCGGTGTGTATGAGTCCATCGCCGACTGGACCAGCAAGCTACCCGGCCAACTGGCCCGCGTGGCGGCCATCCTTGAGCTGGCAGAGATGGGCTTGGCCGCCGACGAAGTGTCCGAACTGTCCATGCGCCGGTCGCTGCAATTGGGCGGGCTGCTGATCGAACACGCCCGCGCCGCCTTTGGCCTGCTCGGGACCGATGCCGTCGACTCGGACGCGGCCGCCGTGGTTCGTTGGGTCATAGGCAACGGCCTGCAGGAGTTCACCAGGCGCGACGCACAGAAGGGCCAGGAAGGGCGCTTCCGGTCTGTCGACCGTCTACAGAAGGCCCTCGACAGACTGGAGGCCGGCGACGTGGTCCGGTCGACAAAGCGACGCAACAAAGGGGCGCCGCCGTCATTGGTGTATCGCGTCAATCCGCGCCTGTCGACGTAGTCGAGTCTGTCTCTATAAGTGATTTTTAGCCCTTTTCTTTTTCTATTTCAATGACTTACGCCCCCAGACACAACACCCCGTCGACACGTCGACAAACTCGACAAACCCAAACCCCACACAGCAGTCTGTCGACATTGTCGACGTGTCGAGGGGGGAGAGAGCCTGCAGCGGAACACCGGGCGGAAGCTGACAGTCTGTCGACTTTGTCGACGTGTCGACAGGTGTGTAGGGATGCCAGCCCGTGGCGTCTGCTGGCGGAGCTGTGGTTGTTGCCTCTCGGTCGAGGAACACCGATGAAGGCCGTAAGGCGACGGCATGTGGAGCGGATCCTTCGGTCATTCGGACTGAGCCGCAATAAGGCATCGCGGTGGGCCAGGCGCTGCCCATAGGGGGGGTGGAAAAAGTTTCCCCGTCCATCAACCCAGACCGCCCCGTTACCTCTTTTCGCAAGACCGCATTATCGAAGGGGGGGAGGGGTCATATCGTAATCAGCATCAAAGGAGTTTCATTGTGCAACCATTGCTTTTTATTCTCGACTGGCTGTCGTCGCTGCGGTTCGCGAAAAATCGGCGCCGGGCCGCCGAGCGAGCATTCAGAAAACTTGGCATGACGCGTTCACAAGCCCGCCGCGCGAAGCGAGGCATCAAATGAGCGGGGCCGCCATCGCCCGATTCAATACCGCTGCGCGTGACCTGTTGCGCGAATGTCTTCTGGAACTGAGGAAAACCGATCCCGAAGGCCATAAGGCAGTAGCAGAGGCAGCCCGTGCCGGCTGTGCGTTCCATTGCGTCGCTGCCGCATCCATGCAAGGACTCCAAGAAATCGAGGTGCGCCTGGTGGCGCCCACTGGGGAAACGGTTCGCCTTGCCTGGGCTGAATTCGACGAATTGCACCCTTGAATTCGACACGGAACCCATTTAGAATGGGTTCATCGTTCACGATCTGCATTCACGCCGTGCGCTGTTGCAGGGGCTGAATAGGTGGTACGCCGTGCGCTGCCACTGCCGCAAATTGAGGGTACGCCCGGCGCTGCCCGATAAGAACAGCGGGTTATGGTTCGGGATCCGTTTTCATGCCGTGCGCTGCGAATGGATTCTGAATAGGTGGTACGCCCGGCGCTGCCACTGCCGCAAATTGAGGGTACGCCCGGCGCTGCCCGATAAGAACAGCGGATTAGACCAACCTCATTTCTGAAAGATTTTCCAATGACGACCAATCCGAAATCCATCCCGCGCGGCCTGCAATTCGTCCGCGCTGAAGTCGGCGACGTGAAGCAAGTGATTGCTGATCTGGGCCAGTCCTTCCGCGACTTCAAGGCCCACCACGCCAACGAGCTGAAGAGCCTGCAGGCTGGCATCGATGAGCTGGCCGTGCGCCAGGCCGGTACCGAAATGGGCGGTTCTGCCGGCGTGACCGGCCGACGGCCCGATGCGCCTGGTGTGTCCCGGTTCGAGGCGCACTACCGCAGACGCGACCCGCAAGCCTTCGAGGGCGCCAAGCCCGAGCTGGCCGACTTCCTGCGAGGGGTGGCCGGCATGAAGATCAAGTCCGACGTGGTACGGGCTGCTCTGAGCACCGGCAGCGGTCCGGATGGGGGCTTCACTGTGCCGAGCCGCCTGGCGCCGTCCATCCTGGACGCCATGGTGGCAGAGTCGGCGACGCTCAACGCGGGTGCACGCCTGGAGCTGATAGAGGCATCCTCGACCTACACGACCGCCGCCGTCGACAGTGTGCCCACCGCGGCCTGGCGCCTGGAGCGTGGAGCTGTGGCCGAAAGTGATCCGGGTTTCCGTGCGGTGGTGGCCGCGCCCAAGTCGCTGGCGTGCTACTTCCGGATGAGCCGGGAGTTGCTGGCGGACGGGCAAGACCTGGAGCGTGCGCTGAATGTGGTCATTTCGCAGGCGTTCGCCCTGGCCATGGACCGGGCCGGCTTGCGCGGCAGTGGCACCAACCCCGAGCCGCGAGGCATCCGCAACACGACTGGCGTGCACATCGTGCCACACGGTGGCGCCGCCGGCGCGGTTCTGACCAACTACGGTCCGCTGTTCAACGCGGTGCGCGACATCCTGGCCGCAGATCACGCGATGCCCACGGCCGCGATCATGTCTCCGCGATCGCTGGTCAACTTCGGGCAACTGGCGGACACCACCAACCAACCGATGCGCGTCCCGGCCCTGCTGGAGAACCTGCAGATGTTGAGCACGACCAGCGTGCCCAATGACCTCGTGGTCGGCGGTAGCTCTGATTGTTCGGAGCTGTACCTGGGGGACTTCACGCAACTGACCTATGTCATGCGCGAGAACGTCTCCATCGGCCTGCTGCGCGAAGCGTTCGCCACTACCGGGGAACTGGCATTCATCGCACATGCGCGTGTCGACGTGGCTGTGATGCGTCCGAAGTCCTTCGCAGTCGTTACCGGCGTCCGCTAAACGAATCTGCAGGGCTGCTCCGCCCCGAAGCCAGCCCGGTCGAGCTGGCGCAGTGAATCGACAGCCCGTGGCGGTTCAGGGACCGCGCGACGGGCACCTTCAACATGGCCCGCCTCACGTCCCCGGATGTGCTGGCGGGTTTTTTTTGCGCATGCGCCCCACCAACAAGGGGGAGGGGTGGTCGACCAGGCGCACGACACGCTGGTGAGTGCACCAAAGCAACACCAATGGGTCAGACTGTCACCAGACTGTCACCAGCTTTCGGGCAAGAAAAAAGCACTTGGGCAAATATGCCGCAAGTGCTTGATTCATTTCGATTTTTTGGTAGGACGTGAGGGATTCGAACCCACGACCAACGGATTAAAAGTCCGCTGCTCTACCAACTGAGCTAACGTCCCACTCTGCAGCGCCCTGAAAAATCAGCTTGCTGCGAAGCCTCAGATTATAGCGTGTTTTTACGCACCTTCATCGATCGTTCCGATATTTTCGAGGAACCGCGGGCCAGTGCGTTGAGCAGCACACCGGCGGCGCAAAGACCGAAGCTGGCTGTGACACTGACCACCGAGCCGTAGCCGTGGCAGTTCAGAGAGCCGTCCGGACTCTCCACCATGCAGCTCGCATCCGGTCCGGCCACCGACTCCCGGCTGAACACGCAGGCCACACCGATGTGCCCCTGACGGGCCGCTCCGTGGTATTTGCGCAGACGCTGCCGTAGGCGGGCCAGCAGAGGGTCGTGGGTGACTTCGGATAAGTCGCCGACTTCGGTGGCCTGAGGCAGACGCTTGCCCCCCGCCGCCCCCACGGTCACAAGCATGGAAGCGTGTTGCAGTGTCCAGGCCGCGATGGCTTCCTTGGCGCGTACCTGATCGCAGGCATCGATCAAGGCGGGGCGTTCGGCGGCAAGGTCCGGCACCAGTTGCGTCATCAGATCGGACCAGTTGTCCGGCCCGGCAAAGGCATCGACCCGATCAACCACACAGGTCGGATGAATCTGCGCAATCCGATCGGCCATGGCCTGTACCTTGGCCATGCCCAGCGTGGTCCCGGTCGCATGGACCTGTCGGTTGATGTTGGATTCCGCCACATGGTCAAGATCGACCAGGCTCAGGCGCCGCACGCCGCTGCGCGCCAGCGCTTCTGCGGCCCAGGAACCCACGCCACCGATGCCCACCACGACCACATGGGCGTCAAAAATCGCATGTGCGCCCTCGGCACCGTACAGGCGCCGCAGACCGCCGAAACGGCGCTCGAAATCGCCGGCATCCGGCTGGCCGGTGGCCCTCGCTTCCGTCATTCGCGTTCAAGCAACCACATCTGGAAGCGGAACCCCAGCACCGCGCCAACCACGATGCCAGCGACCGCGATCATGCTGACCAGGCTCAGCGTTGACAGCCCGGACAGACCCTGGCCCACGGTGCAGCCCAAGGCGGTGACACCGCCCACGCCCATGCAGACGGCTCCGACCAGGTGCAGAGCCGTGTCCTGCGTGCTGCGGAAACCCTCCCAGCGAAACTCGCGACCGATCATGGCCTGCACGAAGGCGCCCACCACCACGCCGAACACCGTCACCACACCGAGCGTCAGCACTTTCGAGGTGTCGCTGAAAAAGATGATCCAGTCCAGGGCGTAGGCCATGGGTGCGGTGAAGGTCAGCGACTCCATGCGTCCGGTGTTGGTGGCCAGGTAGACACTCTCGAGCGTCTCCGGATGCTCCTCGACAAATCCCAGGTGCCCGCTCACCCACCACATGGTGGCGATCACGAGCCCGATGCCCAGGCCGGCCAGCAGGTTGTTGGCTGAGCGGAAGCCCTCACCCGCCAGGGCCCAGAGCACCAGGGCACCACCGATGAACAGGGCCGCCGCCAGCCCGCTGACACCCGCGTCCCAGCCCGTGAGGGCGGCCAGCCAGGCCGGCACTGAGCCGCCGGCACCGATCTCGAAGGCGACCTGGTCGACCGTGTTGACCCGAACGACGGCAAACATGCCACGCAAGGTCGCGAATGCCGCAAACCCCATCACGAAAAACACCACCAACGACTTCAGGCTGCCAGCCCCGATACGCACCAGTGTCTTGCTGCCACAACCCGATGCCAGCACCATGCCGAACCCGAACAGCGCGCCGCCGGCCAGGGCCGAAAGCCAGATCACCCTGGCGCCGGTGTAGATGGTCTTGCTGCTGTCAATGACACCGAGCCAGGCCAGCCCGTAGAAGCCGATGGCGGCCACCCCAACCGCCATGGCCCACATGCGCATGCGGGTCCAGTCGCCCATGTTGACGATGTCGCTGATCGCGCCCATCGTGCAGAAATGCGTGCGCTGGGCGATGAAGCCAAAGACGGCCGCGACGCCAAAGGCGGCCCATAGCACGAGATGTTGTGTCGATTGAAGCTCAGCGATGTCCATCACCGAGATTGTAGGTTCAGCCGCGCGAACCCACGGCCTGCACGGCTGACGCCGAGTCAGGCGGGGAGCCGTGAACGATCCTCAGCGCATGCGCGAGAGGCGCTCGCGGGCCACCACAGCCGCTTCCGACTGGGGGTGTCGTCTGACCAGCTCTTCCAGCATGCGCCGGGCCGCACGCGCGTCCTTCAGCTCGGTGTGACTGTTGGCCATGGCCAGCATGGCCTCGGGCGTGCGCAGGTGCTGGGGAAACTGCTCCGCCAACCGGCTGTGGCTGTCCAGCGCCGGCTTGTACGCCTTGGCGGCGTAATGCGCATTGCCCAGCCAATAGAGCGCAGACGGCAGGTACCCACTGGACGGATAGCGGGTCAGGAAGGCCTGGAAAGCCGCAGCAGCGCCGGCGAAGTCGGCCCGGCGCAGAACGGCCAGGGCCTCCTCGAACTCCGCCTGTTCTGCCGGCAAGGCGGTGAAAGTCAGCCCATCGTGGGACACCTGCAGGGGCTCCACCTGCCGCAGCCGACTCTCCAGCCCCTGACGCACATCAGCCTGTTGCCGCTGAAGTTCGGACAGCTCGCGAGCCAGCTGTTCGTTCTGCCCCCTGAGTCGTGCGATTTCGCCCCGCAGCTCCTCGATCTGTGCAGCGAGCTCGAGCATCGAGCGGTTGGCCTGCGAACGGGCCTCGTTCGATTGCCGCAACTCTGCCTCGGCGGCCTGACGGTGGGCTTCGAAGCGCTGACGCAGGTCAATGATGGCCTTGCGCGCCTCATCGTCACCGAAGAAGGCCTGGGCGTGCCACGGCCAGGCTGTGGCCAGAACCAGGGCACAGACGGCGAGCGGTCGTCGCATCAACTCATGGGGCATGGTGTTCACCGGTAGCTGATTTCGACGCGGCGGTTCTGGGCGTGTGCGGCTTCATCGAAGCCGGCCGCGGCCAGCCGTTCCTTGCCAAAGCTCACTGCCTCCATCTGGGCATCGCTCACCCCGAGCAGCGAGAGGGATCGGCGCACCGCTTCGGCACGGCGCTGACCCAGGGCCAGGTTGTACTCACGGCTGCCGCGCTCGTCGGTGTGTCCTTCGAGCGCCACCCGCCGCGAACGGTCGGCATTCAGCACACGGGCATTCGCTTCGAGGGTGCTGGTGGCATCGGACCGCACCACGTAGCTGTCAAAGTCGAAGTACACAATGCGGGCCAGGCCAGCCATCGCGGCCGGGTCGGCGCTGGAGGGCACGTCAACACTGGCCACGGCACGGGCATCCGCGCCGCTGCCCTGACCAGCCTGCCCGGTCTGGGTGGCACGGTCTTCAACCTGGGCACCGTCGAGCCTGACGCCCGAGCTGCAGGCGCCCAGCGCTGTGGCGATCAGGACGGCGCCGGCAATCTGGAGCCAGCGGGCAGACCGGGGGGTTTTCAGGTCGGTCGGGAGGGGGCGGGTGACGTTGCTCATGGACAGGCCCTTTCGGTTCAGTGAGGTGAATGAAGGAGAAACAAGGGGAACAGACACAAGGGGGAAACCGGAAAAATGAGGCGAATCGGACGAAGCTCAGCGACTGAACGGCCCCCAGTCGGGCTCGCGAATTTCGCCCGTGGCCCCGGCCAGCCGGGTACGGATGCGGCCGTCCACCGTGGTGGTCATCAAAGCCTCCTGGCGGCCCTCGCGGGTGGCGTACATGATCATTCGGCTGTTGGGCGCAAAGCTGGGGCTTTCGTCGGCCGCCGTCTCGGTCAGCGCGGTGGCCCGTCCTGTGGCCAACTCCAGCACATGAAGCCTGAAAGCCCCGTTGACGCGCGAGATGTAGGCCAACCAGCGACCGTCGGGACTGGGCGCGGGCGAGACGTTGTAATTGCCGGTGAAAGTGATGCGCTGGACATCCCCCCCCTGGGGTGTCATCCGGTAGATCTGGGGCGAGCCACCCCGGTCACTGACGAAAAAGATGTGTTTGCCGTCGGGGCTGTAGACCGGCTCGGTGTCGATCGCCGACGATTGCGTCAAACGGCGTGGCTCGCCGCCCGTGGCAGGCATGACATAGACCTGCGCATTGCCCGAAAGTGTGAGCGCCAGCGCGATTTGTGAACCGTCTGGCGACCAGGCCGGTGCACTGTTGGAACCGCGGAAATTGGCCAGCAAACGGCGACGCCCCGTGGCGATTTCGTGCGCGTAGATGAGCGGCTTTCGGGCTTCGAAGGAGACATAAGCCAACTGGGCTCCGTTGGGCGACCAGCTCGGTGAAATGATGGATTCGGGACTGCTCAGGGCCGATCGGGCACCCTGTCCGTCGGCATCGGCCACCCACAGGTTGTAGCGGTTGGCGGTCTTGGTGACATAGGCGATACGGGTGGAGAAGACACCCTTTTCTCCGGTCAACTTTTCGTAAACGTCGTCGGACACCCGGTGGGCGGCCAGCCGCAAATCGTTCGGCCCGACCGGAAAGCTCAGGCCGCCGAGGTCCTGTGCCCGGACCACATCCCAGAGCCGGAAGCGGACATCGAAACGGCCATCGGCCAGCCGGGTGACACTGCCGACCACCAGAGAATCGGCCCCCCTGTCCCGCCACAGAGACACGTCCGGCCTGGAGTTCTCATCCAGCATACCGGCAGCGGGGTCGACGAAACGGAACACACCGCTGCGCTCCAGGTTGGCTCGCACGATGGCCGCGATGTCTTCGCTGGCGCTGTCGTTGCCCCTGAAACGGACAACGGAGAACGGCAGGCGCGTGGCACCGGCGCCGGCAACCTCCACCCGAAACTGGGCATACGCCTGGAAGGGAAGTGTCGCCGACACCGGAAGCATCAAACCTGCCCCCAACAGATGGCGGCGTCGCGGCAGGAGAGAAGTGTCGGTTCGTGGCGAATCCGGCATGGTGTGGGTGGATGCTGAGGTCATGGGGGCGTCCGGCTGCGATCAGGCTGCGGTCAGGAATGCTCTTTCGATGATAGCGGAGGGCAAGCGCGGGTTCCGGGCGGCATTTGTATGGAATGCGTTACGGTTGTAGACAAGTCAGGGAGGCCACACGACCTGGGCAACTGAGTGCAGTGCGCGGCAATAGTTCCCCGCACAAGCATGAACGTCCGGCTCCCGGTCGGCGGAGCAGCCCGTTCGGACGGCAGGGAAGATATCGCGCCAGGTCTGCCGGGGGCAACCGGGCAGAGCGCCCGTGCCTCACAGCAGCACGATGTCGTACTGCTCCTGGGTCATCCGACCTTCACTCTGCAGAGAGATCGGTTTGCCGATGAAGTCCGACAGCCCCGCCAGGTGCTGGCTCTCCTCGTCGAGGAAGAGCTCGACGACCTGGGGGGACGCGACCACGCGGAACTCGCGCGGGTTGAAGGCCCGCGCCTCGCGCAGGATCTCGCGCAGGATGTCGTAGCAGACGCTGCGCGGCGTCTTGACCGAGCCCTTGCCGCCACATGCGGCGCAGGGCTCGCTGAGCATGTGGGCCAGGGACTCGCGGGTGCGCTTGCGGGTCATCTCCACCAGGCCCAGCTGCGAGAAACCCCCGATCATGGTCTTGACGCGGTCACGAGCCAGCTGCTTGCGGAACTCGGTCAGCACCGCGTCGCGGTGTTCCTCGCGCGTCATGTCGATGAAATCGACGATCACGATGCCCCCCAGGTTGCGCAGGCGCAGTTGGCGCGCAATCGCCTGCGAGGCCTCCAGATTGGTGCGGAACACCGTGTCGTCGAAATTGCGCGCACCGACGAACCCGCCGGTGTTGACGTCCACCGTGGTCAGGGCCTCGGTCTGGTCAATGACCAGATAGCCCCCCGACTTGAGATCGACCCGCCGGCCAAGGGCCCGCGCAATGTCCTCGTCGATGTTGAACAGGTCGAAGATCGGCCGCTCGCCCGCATACAGCTGCAGCTTGCCCAGGGTGTCGGGCATGAACTCCCGCGCAAAGGTCTGCATCTGGCCGAACTGTTCGCGCGAATCGATTCGGATCGACTGCGTGTCGGCACTGACCAGGTCGCGCAACACGCGCTGCATCAGGTTGAGGTCCTCGTGCAGCAGCGAAGGCGCGGGCAGGCGAGTGGCCGATTCCTTGATGCGGAGCCAGGTCTTGCGCAGATAGGCGACATCTTCCACCAGTTCTTCGTCGCTGGCGTCTTCGGCGTTGGTGCGCAGAATGAACCCGCCGGACGGCTGTCCGTCCGGCGGTGTGACCAGCCGCAGCACCCGCTGCCGCAGTGCCTCGCGCTGTGCTGTCGGTATCTTCTGTGAAACGCCGATGTGGTTGTCCTGCGGGAGGAAGACGAGCAGCCGCCCGGCGATGCTGATCTGTGCCGTCAACCGGGCCCCCTTGGTCCCGATCGGGTCCTTGAGCACCTGCACCATCAGCGCCTGCCCCTCGAAGATCTGCCGCTCGATCGGCAGCACCGGATTGGGGGCCAGCACGCGGGCCGCACCGGCGGCCGCCTCGCCCTCCTGTCCGTTCTCCACGGTTTTCGGCTCGGCCGCGGCGCGTTCTCGGGGCGCCGCATGCTTGGCCGCGATGTTGGGCATCAGGTCGGCCACGTGCAGAAAGGCCGCACGATCGAGCCCGATGTCGATGAAAGCCGACTGCATGCCCGGCAGCACACGCGAAACCTTGCCGAGGTAGATGTTGCCGACCAGACCACGCTCGAGCGTGCGCTCCAGGTGCACCTCCTGAACGGCGCCCTGCTCCACCACCGCGACCCGGGTCTCCTGCGGCGCCCAGTTGATCAGAATGTCCTGTGCCATGCTGCCCTCAGTCTATCCGGAGTCCGGCCTGGGCCAGCAGCTGCGCGGTTTCGTGCGCAGGCAAACCCATGATGCCGGAGTGGCTGCCGCTGATGTGGTCGATCCACAGTGCCGCACGGCCCTGGATGGCATAGGCGCCGGCCTTGCCTTCGGGCTCGCCCGAACGCACATAGCGGCTGATCTGGGCCGCCTTCAGCGGGGCAAAGCGCACCGTGGACACCGACACGGCCTGCCAGGACCTGTCCGTGCGGATGCCGGGGCGCCCCACCGACACGGCGGTCAGCACCCGGTGGCGCCGCCCCGACAGCTCGGCGAGCATACGGCGGGCATCGGCCGCATCGGCGGGTTTGCCCAGAATGCGCCGCCCCAGTGCGACGGTGGTGTCAGCACACAGCACCGGTGCCAGGGGCAGGCCTCGCCGCCGCAAACGCACCAGCGCCGCCTCCAGTTTGAGCTGCGTGACCCGACGCACATACACGGCTGGCGCCTCCCCGGGCCTGACAGCCTCCAGCGCCTCCACATCCTCGTCCGCTTCTGGCAGCAGAGGTTCGCAGCGCACCCCCCATTGCTCCAGCAGCTGGCGCCGGCGCGGACTCTGGGAAGCCAGATAGATGAAGGCGCTCATGGGTACGGTGGGAAAAGCTGACTGGGCCCCTGACTCACTCGCGGTGGTAGGGGTGATGGGTGTTGATCGACCAGGCGCGGTACAGCTGTTCCAGCAGCAGGACGCGGGCCAGGGCATGGGGCAGGGTCAGATCGGAAAGCCGGATGCGCTGGTGGGCAGAATCCCGGAACGCGGGTTCCAGTCCGTCCGGCCCACCGATCACCAGGGCCACGTCGTCGCCCGCCTGTTGCCAGCGCAGCAACTGGGCAGCCAGGTCCCGGGTGCCCAGCGCCGTGCCACGCTCGTCCAGCACCACCAGCCGGCAGCCTTTGGGCAGTGCCGCCTGGATACGTTCGCGCTCGGCGGCCTGCAGCACTTCGCGTGTCTTGGTGCCCCGAGGCTCCGTCTTGACGGTACGGACCTCCAGCCGCAGGTCGGGCGGGAAGCGCCGGGCGTAGTCGTCACAGGCGGTCTGTGCCCAGTCGGGCATGCGCTGCCCGACCGCCACGACCACCAGCTTCATGAGACCTTCTTGTTGGCGGCGGACTTGCGCGCCGCCGTCTTGGCAGCGCCCGATTTGGTCACAGCGGGCTTGGCCGCCGTGGGCTTGGCCGCCGGCCTGGGTTTGTTGACCACCAGCTTGGGCAGTGCCGCCTTCGATTTGGCTGCGGTGGCCCCTCCCGAGGAGCGTGTTTTGCCTGCCGCGGAAGAAGCCGCCTGCCTGGTTGAGGTTCGGGCGGGCGCCTTCTTGCGCGCCGGCGCCGGCTGGGCCGCCACCGCTACCGGAGCGGAACGTGCCGAACGGGCGCCCGTCCTGGGCGCAGCCGCTGCTTTGCCGGTCGGGCTGCGGTCGGCGGCAGGAGCGGTCAAGGCCTTTTTGCGGGCGGCAGGCGCAGGTGCCGAGGTCGGCTTGGCCGTGCCGTGGCGCACACGAACCGGCTTGGCCCCCCAGATCTCTTCCAGCCGGTAGTACTGGCGAATGACGGGCTGCATCACGTGGGCCACCGCCTGGCCACAGTCGACGATGATCCACTCGCCGTTGTCCTCGCCTTCGATCCGGGGCTTGTCGAAACCGGCTTCGCGCACCTTGTCCCGCACACTGGCCGCCAGTGCCTTGGTCTGGCGGTTCGATGTGCCGCTGGCAACGATCACGCGCTCGAACAGAGGAGAGAGCTCTTCGGTGTTGAAGACCACGATGTCCTGACCTTTGACGTCCTCCAAGCCGTCGACGATGGCGCGCTGCAGGCGCTGGAGTTGTTTCTTTGAGGTGGATTCGCTGGTCATGAGCTGGTCGGATAAAGGGAATGTTGTGAAATATAGCTTGACACGGCCTCGGGCACCATCTGGCCGATCGAGCGGGCATCGCTGGCGGCCCGCTGGCGCACCGCGGTGGCGCTCAGGCGCCAGGCCGGCATGTGCAGCGCTTCGAAGGGCAGGTCCACCTCCGAAAGGTCAGGACACACCGCCCGATCACCCTGTTCGGTGGCGGTCTCGTCCAGCGGACGGTCGGCCACGGCCAGCCGGGCTTGCTCCAGAACTTCCTGCCAACGTACCCAGCTGCGAAACGAAAGCAGCTGGTCGGCGCCGAGAATCAGGTACAGCCGGGCATTCGGATAGAGCGCCCGCAGCTCTGCGAGCGTGTCGGCGGTGTAGCTGGGGCCTTTGCGCCGGATTTCCCGGTCGTCGATCTTGACACCCGGCAGATCGCCGAACGCCAGCTCGCACATGGCCAGTCGGTGGGGCGCTGCGGACAGCACACGCGCTTTGTGCCAGGCCTGACCGGTGGGAATCACGTGCAGGCGATCCAGACCCAGCTGGGTCAGCGCGGTCTCGGCCAGGCGCCGGTGCGCCAGGTGCGGCGGATCGAAGGCTCCGCCGAACATGCCCACGCGCTGCATCGGGAACGTTGCCATCAGACCCAGTCCCGGCGCACCAGGAACTCGCGGTACAGTCGTTCCTCCGGTGTGCTTGGCAGGCTCTGCCGGTTGTAGGACCAGCTCACCAGCGGGGGCATCGACAGCAGGATGGATTCGCTGCGCCCGCCCGATTGCAGACCGAAGTGTGTACCCCGGTCCCAGACCAGGTTGAACTCGACGTAACGCCCGCGTCGATACAACTGGAAGCTACGCTCGCGTTCTCCATAGTCGATGTCGCGACGGCGATCGACGATGGGCAGGTAGGCGTCCAGGAAAGCGTCGCCCACGGAACGCATCATGGCAAAACTGCCCTCGTAGCCCAGTTCGGAAAAATCGTCGAAGAACACCCCTCCGACACCACGCTGCTCGTTGCGGTGCCTGAGATAGAAGTACTCGTCACACCAGCGCTTGAAGCGCGGATACTTGTCGACGCCGAAGGGGTCCAGGGCCTTGCGACAGGTGGAGTGGAAATGGACGGCGTCCTCCTCGAAACCATAGTAGGGGGTCAGGTCCATGCCGCCGCCGAACCAGCACACGGCCGGGCCACCGGCCGGGGTGGCGGCAATCATGCGCACGTTCATGTGCACCGTCGGCACGTAAGGATTGCGAGGGTGGAACACCAGGGACACACCCATGGCCTCGAAGGGAGCTCCCGCCAGCTCGGGCCGGTGCTGCGTCGCGGACGGCGGCAAACGAGGCCCGCGCACATGCGAAAACCCGCATCCGGCCCGCTCGAAGACAGCGCCGTCTTCCAGAATCTGGGTGATGCCGTCGCCCTGCAGCATTTCGCCGGCCGGCTTCTTCCAGGGATCGATCAGAAATTGGCCGCCATCGACCATGGCCACCGTCGAAATGATGCGGTCCTGCAGGCCGGTCAGGTAGCTCCTGACCTCTGACGAGGGTCTGAGGGTCTTCATGGGGTTTCCTTCAAGGTCTGGGCTGGCGGTCCCAGGGGACGCACCGGACTGGCCTGCCGGGGATGGCGCCCGGACACGCCCTGCAGCGCAGCTGCCAGCATGCCATAGTCGGCGTCCTGGCGGCCCTGCAGGTGAACAAAGCGGCTGACATCGATGGTGCGCCGAGACCAGTCCAGGCCGATCACCGCGACCGGCACCTGGGCCTCCAGCGCGACCCGGTAAAAGCCGCTGCGCCAGCCCGGTGTGAAACTTCGCGTGCCTTCGGGGGAGAGAGCCAGCCAGCACACCTGGTGGCGTTCGCGCGCGGCCCCCATCAGGTCCACCATGGTGGCCACGGCCCCATGCGGTGCTTGTCGGTCCACCGGCACACCCCCGAGGCTTCGCAGCCAACGGCCGAACAGGGGAACGCGAAACAGGCTGTCCTTGCCCCAGAAACGCACCGGCACGCCGATGGCCCATTTGGCCAGCAGCATGACGGGAAAGTCCCAGTTGCTGGTGTGCGGATAGACGATGGCCACGCCCTGCAAGGAAGGGAATCCCCGGTGGTGCAGCGTCCATCCGGCGCGACGCAGACACCAGGCGGCCAGACGCGAACCCTTGAAATGGAAAACCGTCGGGACCGACACCGGGACCGGACTCAGACGGCCCGATGGCCGATGTCGCGGCGATACTGGGCACCGTCAAAGCGGATCGAAGCCGCCTGGCGGTACGCCAGTTCTTGTGCCTCGCGCACCGTGTCACCCAGTGCGGTCACACAGAGCACACGCCCGCCACTGGTGACCACCCGGCCATCCCTGGACTCCGTTCCGGCGTGGAACACCACGCAGGACTCGTCATCTTCCGGGAGCCCCTCGATGACGTCGCCTTTGCGGGGCTGCAGCGGATAACCGTGCGCCGCCAGCACCACCCCCAGGGCCACACGCCCGTCCCAGTCCAGCGAGACGCGATCGAGCTCGCCCCGGGTACCGGCCAGCAGCACCTGGGCCAGATCGCTGCGCAGCCGCATCATGATCGGCTGGGTTTCCGGATCGCCCATGCGGCAGTTGAACTCCAGGGTCCTGACCTCGCCAGCCGGGGTGATCATGAGGCCCGCGTAAAGAAAACCGGTGTAGGGGATGCCGTCGGCCGCCATGCCCCTGAGGGTCGGCAGGATCACCTCATTCATGGCCCGCTCGTGGACAGCAGCCGTCACCACCGGCGCGGGCGAATAGGCACCCATGCCACCGGTATTCGGCCCCTGATCGCCATCGAGCAGTCGCTTGTGGTCCTGGCTGGTGGCCAGCGGCAGCGCATGCTCCCCGTCGCACAGGACGATGAAGCTGGCTTCCTCGCCTTCCAGGAACTCCTCGATCACCACCCGGGCACCGCCCTCGTTGTGCGCTACCCCCAGGGTGTTCTCCACCAGCATGAAATCAATGGCTTCGTGGGCCTCGGCCACACTCATGGCCACCACCACCCCCTTGCCAGCGGCCAGGCCATCGGCCTTGACGACGATGGGGGCTCCGTGCTCGTCCACATAGGCATGGGCCAGGGCCGGGTCGGTGAAAGTCTGATAGCGCGCCGTGGGGATGCCATGGCGTTGCATGAAGTCCTTGGAGAAGGCCTTGGAGCTCTCGAGCTGAGCGGCCTTCTGGGTCGGCCCGAAGATGGGCAGGCCATGGGCACGGAATTCGTCGACCACACCGGCCGCCAGCGGCGCTTCGGGACCCACGACGGTCAGCCCGATGCCATTGCTCTGGACCCACTCGCGCAGCGCCACCTTGTCGGTCAGGGGCACGTTGACCAGCTCGGGATCGCGGGCCGTGCCGGCGTTGCCAGGCGCCACGAACACCTGCTTCACACTGGGCGAACGCTTCAGGCGCCAGGCCAGGGCGTGTTCACGGCCACCGCCGCCAATCACCAGAACTTTCAAACCATTCTCCAAACTTCAAACCCAAAAAGACGCCGGAGCCGGAGCACGTGCCCGTCATCCAGGCTGCCGCGGAACCGGCTTTGCCGGGCCGCCAGCAGCGCCCCCTTGAGGGGGTCGCGCGCAGCGCGGCAGGGGTGGGTCAAATACTTGCGTTGTGGAACACTTCCTGCACATCGTCCAGGTCTTCCAGCACGTCCAGCAGCTTCTGCATGCGCTCGGCATCGTCACCCTCGAGCGAGACGGTGTTCTCGGCCCGCATGGTCACCTCGGCCACTTCGGGCTTCAGGCCTGCCGCCTCCAGGGCGTTCTTCACCGCCTCGAAGTCGCCGATGGCCGTGAGCACCTCGATGGCACCGTCCTCGTCCGTGACCACGTCCTCGGCACCGGCCTCCAGCGACACTTCCATCACCCGGTCTTCCGAGGTGCCCGGGGCAAAGATGATCTGACCGCAATGCTTGAACTGGAAGGACACCGAACCGTCGGTGCCCAGATTGCCACCGTACTTGCTGAAGGCATGCCGCACCTCGGCCACCGTGCGCACACGGTTGTCGGTCATGGTGTCGACAATGATGGCCGCGCCACCGATGCCGTAGCCTTCGTAGCGGATTTCTTCCAGGGCCTGGCCTTCCAGGTTGCCCGAGGCTTTGTCGACGTTGTACTTGATGCGGTCGGCCGGCATGTTGGCCGCCTTGGCCTTTTCAATGGCCAGCCGCAGGCGTGGGTTCATGGCCGGATCACCACCGCCGGTTCGGGCCGCCACCGTGATCTCGCGGATCACCCGCGTCCAGATCTTTCCCCGCTTCTCATCCTGCCGGCCCTTGCGGTGTTGAATATTGGCCCATTTGCTGTGTCCAGCCACAAACGAATCCTTTTTGCTGACCAGAATTTGGTGTAATAGTCCGTGATTTTACGGCGGCGCACCGCCTCCCCCGACCCTGACCCGAGGACACCATGGCCGAACCGATGCTGATTGCCAAGAACACCCACGCGCAGTGCCACTTGCTGCCCCAGCTGGCCAACCGCCACGGCCTGATCACCGGTGCCACCGGCACCGGCAAGACCGTGACCCTGCAGACCCTGGCCGAGCAGTTCTCGCGCATCGGGGTTCCGGTCTTCATGGCCGACGTCAAAGGTGATCTGACCGGCATCAGCCAGCCCGGCAGCTTCGGCGAAAAGATCAGCGCCGTGCTGCGCGAGCGGGGTATCGACCTGCCGGCATCACAGGCCTGCCCCACCACCCTGTGGGACGTGTTCGGCGAACAAGGGCACCCGGTGCGGGCCACCATCAGCGACATGGGGCCGCTGCTGCTCTCGCGCATGCTCAACCTCAACGACACACAGTCCGGGGTGCTCAACCTGGTGTTCAAGATCGCCGATGACAACGGCCTGCTGCTGCTGGACATGAAGGACCTGCGGGCCCTGCTGCAACACATCGGCGACAACGCACGCCAGTTCACCACCGAGTACGGCAACATCAGCGCCGCCAGCATCGGCGCCATCCAGCGTGGGCTGATGCAGGTCGAACAACAAGGGGGTGACCGGTTTTTCGGCGAGCCCATGCTCGACATCCAGGACTTCATGCAGACCGTCGACGGCAAGGGCATGATCAACATCCTGGCGGCCGACAAGCTGCTCAACGCCCCGCGCCTGTACGGCACCTTCCTGCTCTGGATGCTGTCGGAGCTGTTCGAGACCCTGCCCGAGATCGGCGACCCGGACAAGCCCAAACTGGTGTTCTTCTTCGACGAGGCCCACCTGCTGTTCAACGACGCACCCAAGGTGCTGGTCGAGCGCATCGAACTGGTGGTCCGCCTGGTGCGATCCAAGGGCGTCGGCGTTTACTTCGTGACCCAGAATCCGCTGGACATCCCGGACAGCGTGCTGGGCCAGCTGGGCAACCGCATCCAGCATGCCCTTCGCGCCTTCACACCGCGCGATCAGCGAGCGGTCAAGGCAACCGCCCAGACCATGCGACCCAAGGCCGGGCTCGACATCGAGGCCGCCATCACCGAACTGGCGGTGGGCGAGGCCCTGGTGAGTCTGCTGGACGCCAAGGGACGCCCGTCGGAGACCGAGCGCGCCTACGTGTATCCGCCCGGCAGCCAGATCGGACCCATCAGCGACGCGCAGCGGCAAGCCCTGCTCACCCAGTCCCTGGTGGCTGGCGTGTACGAAAAGGTGGTCGACCGTGAAAGCGCCTATGAGATCCTGCGCCAGCACGTCGAGCAGCGGGCGGGCGAGCAACAAGCACAGGCGACCGGCACCCCCACCACACCGCGTGTTCCCGGCGGACCACCGGCCGCGTCCACAGCCTCCGGGTCCGGCAACAAACTCAACGAAATGCTGTTTGGCCGCACCGGCCCGCGTGGCGGGCAGTACGATGGCCTGGTCCAGACCATGGCCAAGACCGCCGCCCGCAGTGTGGCCAGCGGCATCGGCCGCCAGATCGTGCGAGGCGTGCTGGGCGGGCTCATCGGCGGCAAGCGTTGAAACGGGATTTCTGGCGCATGGGCCTGGCACTTGTGGTGGTGCCTATCCTGCTGGCCGTGGCGGCCGGACAGGCCGGTTGGCTGCAAGGCCAGGTGCCCGACGACCTGGGGGTACAGCAGGGGCGACTGAAGCCCCCCTCCGGCACGCGAAACAGCGTGAGCAGCCAGGCCGATCTGTACCCGGAACACCCCCAGCAGGCCTACGCAGCGATCGAGGCCTGGCCTTGGCTGGAGGATGATCGCGGCCGGGCCATGGATCGAGTGGCCAAGGTGCTGGCCACAGAGCCCGGCGTACGGGTGCTGCAGCGGCAGGACGATTACATGCGTGCCGAAGCACAAACCCGCTGGCTGGGCTTTGTGGACGACATCGAGTTCTGGGCCGATCCGCACGCCCGGGTCATCCATGTGCGCAGCGCCAGCCGGATCGGCCGCGAGGATTTCGGGACCAATCGACAGCGGGTGCTGGCGCTCAGGGCACGCTACCTGTCGGCGACGGAAACGACAACGGGCCACTGAAAACACAAGGCCTGCACGAAGCAGGCCCTGCGCTTCAGCGAGACGAAGTCTCGCCGTCAGTCGGCGGCCGCCGCCTCTTCCGCGGCCCGGGGCTTGCCCTCTTTTTTGGGCAGCGGCTGGATGTCCAGATGGACGTCCTGGGTTTCCTTGCCGTCCTCGCCGGTCCGCGTTTCCAGGTCGACGGTGAGACGCCCACCTTCGGTCAGGCGGCCGAACAGCAGTTCGTCGGCCAACGCGCGGCGGATCGTGTCCTGGATCAGGCGCTGCATCGGACGGGCCCCCATGAGCGGATCGAAGCCCTTCTTGGCCAGGTACTTCCGCAGCGTGTCGGTGAAGGTGACCTCGACCTTCTTCTCGGCCAGCTGGGTTTCGAGCTGCAGCAGGAATTTGTCGACCACACGCAGGATGATGTTCTCGTCCAGCGCCTTGAAGCCCACGATCGCATCCAGGCGGTTGCGGAACTCGGGCGTGAACAGGCGTTTGATGTCGGCCATTTCGTCACCCGCTTCGCGCGGGTTGGTGAAACCGATGGTGGCCTTGTTCATGGTTTCGGCCCCCGCGTTGGTCGTCATGATGATGATGACGTTGCGGAAATCGGCCTTTCGCCCGTTGTTGTCGGTCAGCGTGCCGTGGTCCATGACCTGCAGCAGCACATTGAAGATGTCCGGGTGCGCCTTCTCGATCTCGTCCAGCAGCAACACGCAATGCGGCTTCTTGGTCACGGCCTCGGTCAGCAGGCCGCCCTGGTCGAAGCCCACATAGCCGGGCGGCGCACCGATCAGGCGGCTGACGGCGTGGCGCTCCATGTATTCCGACATATCGAATCGGATCAGGTCGATGCCCATGATGTAGGCCAGCTGCTTGGCGGCTTCGGTCTTGCCGACGCCGGTCGGGCCGCTGAACAGGAAGGCGCCGATGGGCTTGTCGGCCTTGCCCAGACCGGAACGCGCCATCTTGACGCTGGCGGCCAGCACCTCCAGCGCCTTGTCCTGGCCGAACACCACGCTCTTGAGGTCACGCTCCAGCGTCTGGAGCTTGCTGCGGTCGTCGTTGGACACGTTGGCGGGCGGGATGCGCGCGATCTTGGCCACGATCTCCTCGATCTCGCCCTTGCCGATGGTCTTCTTGCGTTTGGACGGCGACAGGATGCGCTGGGCCGCGCCGGCCTCGTCGATGACGTCGATCGCCTTGTCGGGCAGGTGGCGGTCGTTGATGTACTTGGCCGACAACTCGGCCGCGGCCTGCAGCGCTGCCACGGCGTACTTGACGCTGTGGTGCTCCTCGAAACGGCTCTTGAGGCCTTTGAGGATGTCCACCGTCTGCTCCACCGTAGGCTCAACCACGTCCACCTTCTGGAAACGGCGCGACAGCGCCGCATCCTTCTCGAAAATGCCGCGGTACTCGGTGAAGGTGGTGGCGCCGATGCACTTGAGCTGACCACTGGACAGGGCCGGCTTGAGCAGATTGGACGCGTCCAGCGTGCCGCCGGAGGCCGCACCAGCCCCGATCAGGGTGTGGATTTCGTCGATGAACAGGACGGCGTTGGGCTTGTCCTTGAGGGATTTGAGCACCCCCTTGAGGCGCTGCTCGAAATCCCCGCGGTACTTGGTACCGGCCAGCAGTGCTCCCATGTCCAGCGAATAGACATTGGACTCGGCCAGGATCTCGGGCACATCGCCCTGCGTGATGCGCCAGGCCAGGCCTTCGGCAATGGCGGTCTTGCCCACGCCCGCCTCACCGACCAGCAGCGGGTTGTTCTTGCGTCGGCGGCACAGGATCTGGATGACCCGCTCGACCTCGTACTCGCGGCCGATCAGCGGATCGATCTTGCCATCCTTGGCCAGTTGGTTGAGATTCTGGGTGAACTGTTCCAGTGGCGAGGCCTTTTCGTTCCCCTTGCCTTCGGCGCCCTGCTCCTCGTTGTCGGCCGCACTCTCACCCGGCTTGCCAGCCTCGGGCGGATCACTCTTGCGGATGCCGTGGGCGATGAAGTTCACCACGTCCAGCCGTGTCACGCCTTGCTGGTGCAGGTAGTAGACCGCATGGGAGTCCTTCTCGCCGAAGATGGCGACCAGCACGTTGGCACCGGTCACTTCCTTCTTGCCGTTGCCCGTGGACTGGACGTGCATGATGGCGCGCTGGATCACACGCTGGAAACCCAGGGTGGGCTGGGTGTCCACCTCTTCGGTGCCGGCCACCTGCGGGGTGTTGTCCTTGATGAAGTTGGTCAGGGATTTGCGCAGGTCGTCGATGTTGGCCGAGCAGGCACGCAGCACCTCGGCGGCGCTGGGGTTGTCGAGCAAGGCCAGCAGCAGGTGCTCGACCGTGATGAATTCGTGCCGCTGCTGCCGGGCCTCGACAAAGGCCATATGCAAGCTGACTTCAAGTTCCTGGGCAATCATGGGCACGTCCTTTGGGCGGGGGAATGACGAGAAGGCAAGTGTGTGACAGAGAGATGATCGGAGAGTTCGTCAGCAGATGGGGCAAACGGGCCTTTATTCAACCGGTTCACTCAGGCATTGCAGCGGATGCCCGGCCGAACGGGCGGCCTGCTGCACCTGGTCGACCTTGGTGATGGCGATGTCGCGCGAATAGACGCCACATACACCTTTCCCTTCGAGATGGATCTTGAGCATGATCTGGGTGGCCGTTTCGCGATCCTTGCCGAAAAACTCCTGGATCACGAGAACGACGAATTCCATCGGTGTGAAATCGTCGTTGAGCAGCACCACCTGATACATCTGCGGCGGCTTCACCCGCTGGCTGCGACGCTCGAGGACCACCGAGTCGTCGCTGCCCACAGCGGGCGGGGTGACGGGTACGGGCGGTTTGCCGGGATTCTGGGTAGCCATGGAACCATTCTAGCGACCTGACGACGCCCCCGCAGCACCGCGGGCTTGGTCCGGAAAGCACGCCTGCAGGTGGCCTCGGCCTGAACCTGGCCAGCCTGTGGAAGCCCTCGGCATGCGACGATTTCATGCCCGCATTGTCGGGCCCGGAACGGATCGGAAAAGCCGGAAAGGCTCTTTCGTCGTGCCTCTTTTTCCCGGTTCCTCCGGCGGGCGGTGGACTGACCGGGAAAATCCCCACTGTCGGCCGGTCAGACTGCTGTCACACTGCGAGGCAGGTACCCGGAAGTCACAGGCTCCGTGGTTTGGGCCCTCTGGTCGCGGTGCGATGGCCCAACACGGTGGTCAGCCAGTCAGACAGGTGTCTTGTCGCCCCCGCTCCGGTCGCCCTGCCCCTCATAATATGAAAACATCCTGATACCCCGACCCCACTGCGAGCTCTGCAGAGCCGGGCTGCCGGATGCGGCAGGCGCCAGCGCCTGCACTCCGACCGGCCGCACCGTTGCGCCCCGCCCCCCGCGTCCGGGGCATTATGCCGACCATCGCCATCCTGAGACCGAACATGAACCTGGAAATCATCCCCGAAAGCACCCGTGCCGCTGGCCTGGGCGTCCTCATGAAAGGGGCCGGCCTGCTCACCCGCTTCCTCCCCATCCCCCAGCCCACCCTGCTGGTCGGGCCTGGCTCGAGTGCGCGCCTGGGCAAGATGATTGCGGGCTTCGGTCATGAAAAGATTCTGATCGTCACCGATGCCACCATCGTCAAGCTGGGTCTGCTCACCCCGCTGACCCGGGCGCTCGATGCGGCCGGCACCCCCTACTCGGTGTTCGACGAGATCACGCCGGACGCGCCGATTCCCCTGATCGAGCGCGGACTGGGTGCGTTTCTGGATCACGAGTGCGACGCGCTGGTGGCCGTTGGCGGTGGTTCGGCCATGGACGCGGCCAAGGCCATTGCTGCGGCCAGCGCGAATCCCGGCAAGTCGCTGCGCAAGCTCGCAGGCTACTTCAAGGGCCTGCACGCCCCCCCACCCGTCTATGCCATTCCCACCACCGCCGGCACCGGTTCCGAAGTCACGGTGGCGGCGGTGATTGCCGATCCGCAACGCAAGAGCAAGCTCGTGATCGTCGACACCCGTCTGGTGCCCAAGGTCGCCGCGCTGGATCCCGAACTGATGGTGGGCCTGCCACCGGCCATCACCGCAGCCACCGGCATGGATGCCCTCACCCACGCGATCGAGGCTTTCCTGGGACAGTGGGCGACCGATGCCACCGATGCCCTCGCCCTGACCGCCGTTGGCCTCATTTTCGAGAACCTGCGCAGGGTCTACGCCGACGGGACCGACCTGGAGGCCAGAGAGAAAATGGCGCTGGCCTCCTCGTACGCCGGCATGGCTTTCACACGCGCCAATGTGGGCTACGTGCACGCGATTGCGCACCAGCTGGGCGGCCTCTATCACACCCCGCATGGACTGGCCAATGCCATGGTGCTGCCGCACGTGCTCCGGTTTTCAGCGCCTGCCGTCATCGCGCGGCTGGCCCAGCTGGCGGTGCGTGCGGGACTCGGTGAAGACGGTCAGAACGAAGAGGCGCTGGCCGACCGTTTCCTGGACGCCGTGGATGCCCTGAATCGGGACCTGGGTATTCCCACCACACTGGACGCCCTGCGCGAGGCCGATGTCCCGTCTCTGGCGACCGCGGCCCTGAAAGAGGCCCACGCCGGATACCCGGTCCCTCGATACATGGGCAAGGCCGAGTGCGAGGCACTGATCCGGCGCCTGCTGCCCAGGAAGCCGAAAGCCGCCCCGGCCGGCGAAAAGCGCAGCCCGGCACGCGCCCGACCCGCGGGCAAGAAGCCCGCGCCCGCGCAGTTGGCCCCGGACCCCGCCGTTCCTCCCAAAGCCGGGGGAAGCCGACGCAAAAAGACCGAAAACTACTGACCCGACCCACGGAGACACAACACATGAAAAGAGTCACCGCCGTTTCGCTCGGCTCCTCACGCCAGGACTTCGAGTTCGAAACCGATTTTCTGGGCCACCACTTCCAGGTGCGCCGCATGGGAGCCGACGACGACATCAGCCGGGCCTGGGAACTGATGCGCCGACAGCAGAACGAAGCCGACGCCATCGGCCTGGGAGAAGTGGGCGACCATTACCATGTGGGCCAGGACACCCGGATCAACAAGGAGACCCAGCGCCTGCTGAACGTGGTCACCCGCGTGCCCGCGACAACCGGCTCCAAACTGCGGCGTCTGCTGCAGGTCCGGGCCGTCAGACAGGTGCACCACCGCTTGGGCGAATACTTCAAGAACAACCTCGTCCTCTTCCTGTCCGGCATGCGCAACTACGACATGGCCGTGGCCATGTCCGACTACACGCCGAACCTGAAGTTTGCGGACGCGCTGGCCCAGACCGGTGCACCCGCCATGCTGACCTCGCTGCAGCAGCTGGAGCTGTACGCCAAGGGCAGCGACCTGGCGCTGTCGGGTCGGCCGGGTGAAATCCTGGAGGCGGCGCTTTCGGGCTTCAAGCAGTCCCGCATCGGCGCCGAGGTCGCCCGCTCGCACGTCATCGTGGGCACCTTCCATGAACTCAAGGAAGTGGGCAACCCGAAGAACCTCACCGGCAAGACGGTCATCACTTCCGCGGTGGACGAGGACCGGCTGGCCTTCTTCAAGCGCTGCCATGTCAACCTGGTGGTCGACGTGTCGCCGCAGCTGTTCGAGCGTGTGGTCGGCAGCAACGTGATCGAGGCCATGATCCTGGCCGCGCTGGGCAAGCCGACCGAGGCCGTTTCCGACGACGATTTCACCGAGATCATCGACGAGCTCGACATCCAGCCCCGCCTGCTCCACCCCACCGGCCACTTCCGCAACATCCGCCGCTTCGCCTTCGTCATCCATCCCCTGAGCCAGGAGTTCATCAAGAAGGGCATTCCGATTCCCAAGGCGACGCCCAAGTTCGTCATGGACAAGGTGGAGACCCTGGCGGCGCACATGCCTCCCATGGTGTATTGCAAGATGGAGAATATCGTCTCGCCCACCGGGGCCGAGGCCGAAGGCTGGCTGATCACTGTCGGTGGCACACCGAGGGAAATGCTGGCGCGCAGTCCCGAATTCACCTACCGGCGGCTGCTGGCCGCGGCCGACATGGCCGAAAAGCTGGGGGCCCAGATCATGGGCCTGGGCGCCTTCACCAAGGTGGTGGGCGACGCCGGCGTGACCGTGGCCCGGCGCGCCCGCATCCCGATCACCACCGGCAACAGCTATTCGGCCTCGGGCGCGCTGTGGGCGGCGGCCGACGCGATGAAGCGCATGGGCCTGGTCAAGCTGCACCCCCAGACCAAAAAGGTGATGGCCAAAACCATGGTCATCGGGGCCACCGGCTCGATCGGATCGGTGAGTGCGCGCCTGCTGGCCATGGCCTTTCAGCAGGTCGTGATTGCCGGCCGCGATCTGGCCAAGCTCGAACAGCTCAAGGCGTCCATTCTCAAGGATGCGCCGGATGCGGACGTGGTGTGCTCGGACAATTACGACGAGCTGCTGGGTGAGATGGACATGATCGTGACCAGCACGTCCGGGGCCGGGAAGAAGATCCTGGACATCATGAAGGTCAAGCCCGGCTGCGTGATCACCGACGTCGCCCGCCCGCTGGACCTGCCCCCGGAAGAGGTGGCCAAGCGCCCCGACGTGCTGGTGATCGAGTCGGGCGAAATCGAGTTGCCGACGCAGGTCAAGGGCCTCAAGAGCATCGGCCTTCCGCCCAATGTCATCTATGCCTGCCTGGCCGAGACCATCGTGCTGGCGCTGGAAGGACGCTTCGAAGTCTTCACCATCGGCCGGGACACCGAGTGGCCCAAGGTCAAGGAGATCTACCGCCTCGGTCTCAAGCACGGCATGAAACTGGCCGCCATATCCGGCGCCAAGGGCGTCTATTCGGACGAGGACATCGCCCGCGTGGTGGCGCTGGCCAGGAAGGCGCGGCGACAACGCAAGGCACCAACGGCGATCGGAATGGAACCCACCGGGACACCCACCCGGTCACGCAAGGCCACCGCGGCCCAACGGTCCGCCGCCCGAGTTGCTGCCGAAACCCCGCCGCCCGCCCGGCCCAGGACCGCATCTGCCCGAGCCCGGTCCAAGCCCGAGCAGCCTGCCGCGGCACCCGCCCGAAAGCGGGCATCACGTTCAACGAAAAAAGCCGGAGCGACCGCCTGAGGCCCGATCGCCGCGATCCGGCCGTCCAGTTTCGCCCGGGCGGGGCTTGACGGCCCGCCTGGGCGCAGCCTGTCACATGTGGTCGATCATCACCTGGCCGAAGCCCGAGCAGGACACCTGGGTGGCCCCTTCCATCAGGCGGGCGAAATCGTAGGTGACCTTCTTCGACTGGATGGCCTTCTCCATGCTGGAGATGATGAGGTCGGCTGCCTCGGTCCAGCCCATGTGGCGCAGCATCATCTCGGCCGACAGGATTTCCGAACCCGGGTTGACATAGTCCTTGCCGGCGTACTTCGGCGCCGTGCCGTGGGTGGCTTCGAAGCAGGCGACCGAATCCGACAGGTTGGCGCCCGGGGCGATGCCGATGCCCCCCACCTGGGCCGCCAGGGCATCGGAGATGTAGTCACCGTTGAGATTGAGGGTGGCGATCACCGAGTATTCGGCCGGCCGCAGCAGGATCTGCTGCAAGAAGGCGTCGGCGATCGAGTCCTTGACGATGATGTCGCGGCCGGTCTTGGGGTTCTTGAAGCGGCACCACGGGCCGCCGTCGATCGGCTCGGCACCGAACTCCTTCTGCGCCAGGGCATAGCCCCAGTCACGAAAGCCCCCTTCCGTGTACTTCATGATGTTGCCCTTGTGGACCAGGGTCACGCTGGGCTTGTCGTTGTCGATGGCGTACTGGATGGCCTTGCGCACCAGCCGCTCGGTGCCCTCGCGGGACACCGGCTTGACACCGATGCCCGAGGTGTCGGGGAAGCGGATCTTGGTCACCCCCATCTCGTCGATCAGGAAGCGGATGAGCTTGCGGGCCTTGTCCGACTCGGCCTCGTATTCGATACCGGCGTAGATGTCTTCGGAGTTCTCGCGGAAGATCACCATGTTGGTCTTTTCAGGCTCCTTCAGCGGCGAAGGCACACCCTTGAAGTACTGCACCGGCCGCAGGCAGACGTACAGGTCCAGTTCCTGACGCAGAGCCACGTTCAGCGACCGGATGCCACCACCGACAGGCGTCGTCAGCGGTCCCTTGATGGAAACCACGTACTCCTTGAGCGCAGCCAGCGTTTCTTCGGGCAGCCAGACGTCCGGGCCGTAGACCTGCGTCGACTTCTCGCCGGCGTAGACCTCCATCCAGTGGATCTTTCGCTGACCGCCGTAGGCCTTGGCCACGGCGGCATCGACCACCTTGAGCATGACGGGCGTGATGTCCAGCCCGGTGCCATCGCCTTCGATGTAGGGAATGACGGGCTCATCCGGCACGTTCAGGGACATGTCGGCGTTGACGGTGATCTTCTGGCCTGCGGCAGGCACCTTGATGTGCTGGTACATGGAACGGGTCTCCGGTTGGGATGCGTTGTATGACAGGACGCGAGGCCGCGGGGTCTCGCGGCAAAGCCCTGCAATTTATTCTAGCCCTTCCCATGCTCCACGCCTGCGGGCACATCACCATGCGCAGCCCTTCCGGCCGCCGATTCGGTGACAATGATCTCCATGCACCCAATCCCGACCGCCCCACTCCGACGCGGCCTGCTCGCCGTGCTCCTCTCCGCTCTGTGCGGACTGACCCTGGCGCAGGAACAGCCCCAACTGGACCTGCCGAGGACCACCCTCAAGGCCGGCATGCACCTGATCCAGGCCCAAGTGGCGTCGACCCACCCGCAACGGGCGATCGGGCTGATGCACCGCCGGGACATGCCGGCCAATGAAGGCATGTTGTTTGTCTTCGAGCAGGCGGCCGTGCAGTGCTTCTGGATGAAGAACACCCTGCTGCCCCTGACGGCCGCGTTTGTGGAAGACGATGGCACCATCGTGAATCTGGCCGACATGCAGCCGCTGTCTCTCGATTCACATTGCTCGACCAGGCCCGTTCGTTACGTGCTCGAGATGCACCAGGGCTGGTTTGCCCGGCGCGGGATCCAGCCGGGCTTTCGCCTCGGCGGACCGCCCTTTGGCGGCCGCTGAGGGCGAATCCCCAGGAATCAGGCGGCCAGCGTCTGGTTGAAAGTCGCGCTGGGCCGCATGACCGCGGCGAGCTTGTCCATGTCGGGCTTGTAGTAACCGCCGATGTCGGCCGGCTTCCCCTGCACCGCGGCCAGCTCGGCCACGATGGTCTGCTCCTGCTCGGCCAGGGTACGGGCCAGCAAGGCAAAGTGAGCGGCCAGTTCGGCGTCCTCGGTCTGGGCGGCCAGTTCCTGGGCCCAGTACATGGCCAGGTAGAACTGGCTGCCGCGGTTGTCCAGCTCGCCGGTGCGGGCCGAGGGCGACTTGCGGTTGTCCAGCAGCTTGCCGGTGGCGGCGTCCAGGGTGCGGGCCAGCAGTTTGGCCTTGGTGTTGCCGCTCTTGAGGCCCAGGTCTTCCAGCGAGACGGCCAGGGCCAGGAATTCGCCCAGGGAATCCCAGCGCAGGTGGTTCTCTTCGGTCAGCTGCTGCACGTGCTTGGGAGCCGAACCGCCGGCGCCGGTTTCGTACATGCCGCCGCCGGCCATCAGGGGGACGATGGACAGCATCTTGGCCGAGGTGCCCAGTTCCATGATGGGGAACAGGTCGGTCAGGTAGTCACGCAGGATGTTGCCGGTGGCGCTGATGGTGTCCAGCCCCCGGATCACGCGCTCGAGCGTGTAGCGCATGGCACGCACCTGGCTCATGATCTGGATGTCCAGGCCAGACGTGTCGTGCTCGTGGAGGTACATCTTGACCTTGGTGATCAGTTGCGCCTCGTGCGGGCGGTAGGGGTCGAGCCAGAACACCACCGGCATGCCGGAATGGCGGGCCCGGTTGACCGCCAGCTTGACCCAGTCGCGGATCGCGGCGTCCTTGACCTGGCACATGCGCCAGATGTCACCCTCCTCCACGTTCTGGGTCAGCAGCACTTCGCCCGTTTCCAGGTCGGTGATGTTCGCCACGCCGTCCTCCGGGATCTCGAAGGTCTTGTCGTGCGAACCGTATTCCTCGGCCTGCTGGGCCATCAGGCCCACATTGGGCACCGTCCCCATGGTCTTGGGATCGAAGGCGCCGTGCCACTTGCAGAAGTTGATCATCTCCATGTAGATGCGGGCAAAGGTCGACTCCGGCATCACGGCCTTGACGTCCTTGAGGCGACCGTCAGCACCCCACATCTTGCCGCCGTTGCGGATCATCGCCGGCATGGAGGCGTCGACGATGATGTCGTTGGGCGAGTGGAAGTTGGTGATGCCCTTGGCCGAATCCACCATGGCGAGCTCGGGGCGGTGCTCGTGGCAGGCATGCAGGTCGCGCTTGATCTCGTCGCGCAGCGAAGCCGGCAGCTTCTCGATCTTGTTGTAGAGATCGACCATGCCGTTGTTCACATTGATGCCCAGCTCCTTGAAGGTCTGGGCGTGTTTGGCGAAGGCTTCCTTGTAGAAGATCTTGACGCAGTGACCGAAGACGATGGGGTGAGACACCTTCATCATGGTGGCCTTGACGTGCAGGGAGAACATCACCCCGGTCTTGCGAGCGTCCTCGATCTCCTTCTCGTAGAAGGCCAGCAAGGCCTTCTTGCTCATGAACATGCTGTCGATGACCTCGCGATCCTGCAGCTGGACCTCGGGCTTGAGCACGATGGTCTTGCCGCTCCGGGTGAGCAGTTCCATCTTGACCCGACGGGCGCGGTCCAGGGTCATCGATTTCTCGCCATGGTAGAAATCGCCATGGTGCATGTGGGAGACGTGGGTGCGAGAAGCCTGGCTCCATTCGCCCATGCTGTGCGGGTTCTTGCGTGCGTACTCCTTGACGGCACGCGGGGCCCGGCGATCGGAATTGCCTTCCCGCAACACCGGATTCACCGCCGAGCCGGTGCACTTCGCGTAGCGGGCCTTGATCGCCTTTTCTTCCTCCGTGGCCGGGTTCTCCGGGTAGTCGGGAATGGCATAACCCTTGGCCTGCAGTTCCTTGATGGCCGCCACCAGCTGGGCCACCGACGCGCTGATGTTGGGCAGCTTGATGATGTTGGCCTCGGGCTTGAGCGTGAGCTTGCCCAGTTCGGCCAGCTGGTCTGGGACGCGCTGAGCCTCCGTCAGGCACTCGGGGAATGTCGCCAGAATGCGGGCCGCGACCGAAATGTCGCTGGTGACCACGTCAACCCCCGCCGGCGCGGCGAAGGTGCGGATGATCGGCAGAAAGGACGCGGTCGCCAGCAGCGGCGCTTCGTCGGTGAGGGTGTAGACAATGGTCTGGGGGGTTTGGCTCATGCTTTGGCTCCTGAAATCCTTATGGGGTCTCGGCCGGACTGTTTGCCCGCCTTTTTTTTCATCGTGACCGATTTTGCTTTCACTGCTCTGACCCCTGCTTCAAAATTTGAACTGAAATACCACATTGCAAAAAATCATCGCTTCATCGGCGACTTTTTTTCTCCCGCCCACGTCCGGAAGCGACGACGTGCGGATGAAACACAAAGAAAAAGCCCGAAGGCCGGAGGCCTTCGGGCTGTGTGACATCGGGCAAGAACGGAGATTCAGGCGAAGTTCGCTTCGGCGAACGACCAGTTCACCAGCTTGTCCAGGAAGGTTTCGACGAACTTGGGGCGCAGGTTGCGGTAGTCGATGTAGTAGGCGTGCTCCCACACATCCACGGTCAGCAGCGCCTTGTCGGCGGTGGTCAGCGGCGTGCCGGCAGCGCCCATGTTGACGATGTCCACCGAACCATCGGCCTTCTTCACCAGCCAGGTCCAGCCCGACCCGAAGTTGCCCACGGCCGACTTGACAAAGGCTTCCTTGAACGCGGCGTAGCTGCCCCATTTGGCATTGATGGCCGCCGCCAGCGCACCGGAGGGCTCACCGCCGCCGTTCGGTTTCATGCAGTTCCAGAAGAAGGTGTGGTTCCAGATCTGGGCCGCGTTGTTGTAGATGCCGCCACTGGACTTCTTCACGATGGACTCCAGGTCCATGGTCTCGAACTCGGTGCCCTTCTGCAGGTTGTTGAGGTTGACCACGTAGGCGTTGTGGTGCTTGCCGTGGTGGAACTCCAGGGTCTCGCGGCTGTAGTGCGGTGCCAGGTCGTCCAGTCCGTAAGGCAATGCGGGCAGGGTGTGTTCCATGTGGGGTCCTCGTGATGTGGTGTTGTAGACGGAAGTGCAGGGACACCGCCCCCGCAGGCCAGACGAACATTGTAGGCAAGAGCGCCGCCCATCGCACCGACGTGGGTTTTGGCCCGACGGGCCTGCCGCTGGCAGGCGGCCGCTCAGATCACACGCAAGTCCAGTTCACCGTCGCTAAGGCTTGCATGAATCTCCTGCCCCGACCGGGTCTGATCCGTGCTCGACACCACCTGCCCCTGCCCATCGGTCAGCAACGCATATCCCCTCTGCAGCACCAGACGCGGGTCAAGCATGTCGAGTGCCGTGGCCATCTGCTCCAGTTGCTGGCGCCGCCGCGTCAGGAGCAGCTCCTGCCGCACGGGCAGGTCGCGCCCCACGGCGGCCAGCGCGGCGCCACGCCGCTGCAATTCCAGATGCACGCCGCCCTGCAGGCGATGCTGCAGCTCCAGCAGCTGGCCTGATGCGGCATGCAAGCGGCCCGAAGGACGGCCCATGCGCTGACCCAGCCAATCGAGCCGCTGGCCTTGGCGATCCAGCGCATCCCGCACGGCGGCGGTCATTCCCTCCTCCAGGTAGGCCAGCTCGCCCAGGCGTTGCGCACGTGCCGGCGCGCACAGTTCCGCTGCCGCGGTGGGCGTCGGGGCGCGAACATCGGCCGCAAAGTCACACAGCGAGAAGTCGGTCTCGTGGCCCACGCCACAGATCACCGGCATGGGAGCACGGGTGACCGCACGCACCACCTGCTCGTCATTGAAGGCCCAGAGGTCCTCGAGTGCCCCGCCACCCCGAACCAGCAGCAGCACATCGATGTCCCCTCGGGTCAGGTGCCACCGATAGGCAGCCTCCAATGCCGCCACCAGCTCGGTGGGGGCCGATGCGCCCTGGACCGAGGCCGGGAACAACAGCACCGGCAGGTGTGGCACCCGCCGGGCCAGTGCCGTCGCGACGTCCCGCAGCGCGGCCGCGCCCAGCGAGGTCACCACCGCCAGCGAACGGGGATGTCCGGGCAAGGGCCGCTTTCGGGCCGGATCGAACAGGCCCTCGGCCTCGAGGCGGGCCTTGAGACGCAGGAATTCCTCGAACAGGCCGCCCTGCCCGGCCGTGCGCATGCTCTCCACGATCAGCTGCAGATCACCCCTGGCGCCATACACATCAAGGCGCCCTCGGGCCTCGATCAGCAGGCCGTCCTGCGGCTGAAAGCCCAGTTGCTCCGCTGCACGCCGGAACATCGCGCAACGAATCTGACCGCTGTCGTCCTTGAGGGAGAAATAACAATGTCCGCTGGCCGCGCGCGAGAAGCCCGATATCTCGCCTTGCACCGCAACGGGGTTGAACCGGCTGGCCAGGGTGTCAGCAATGGCGCGCATCAGCGGGCCAATCGCCCACACAGGGCCCGGCGCCGCGGCCTCCGGTCGGGGCAGTACGGGTTTCATCGGGCCGACAGCACGAAATGTGTCCACAGATGCAGGCCGGACAACATCCGGCCAAGGCCTTTGCGAGCTTTCTCCAGAACCACCTGTAAACCTTTGTCGTGCCACCCAAACAACCTGAACCCCTGGTCACTCCCGGATTCGCCCGCGGGCCTGGCCCGGTCCGGGCGGCTCCTGATCCGGCTTACCCACAAAGATATCCACAGATCGTGCAGTGAACGGGCGGTCGGGCCACAGCCATGACCGGCTGGCCCACTGCGCCATAATCGGCTGCAACTGCCTGGGCACCGCCCAGCACTCGATGCCCGCACGGAGAACCGTTTTGCTGTCCATCATACAAGCCGCCGGCTGGCCCATCTGGCCCCTGATCGCCTGCTCGATCGTGGGGCTGGCCCTGATCATCGAACGTTTCATCAGTCTCAAGACCGACCGCATCGTTCCACCCAAGTTGCTGGACGAGGTCATCATGGTCTCGCGCAAGGGCCTGCCGGCGCCCGAGGTGGTCAAGCAGCTGGAGCAAAACTCGGTGCTGGGAGAAGTGTTGGCCAGCGGGTTTCGCACCTTCCACCAGAACCCCAAGGCGAGCGAAGACGAGCTGCGCTCCAGCCTGGAAGGCGCCGGCCGACAGGCGGCCGCCAAGCTGCAGCGCTACCTCGGCGCCCTCGCAACCATTGCCTCCGCTGCCCCCCTGCTGGGCCTGCTGGGCACGGTGATCGGCATGATCGAGATTTTTGCCTCCCAGGGCATGGACGGTGGCATGGGCACCAGCCCGGGGGGGGGCGACCCGGTCCAGCTCGCACGGGGCATATCGATCGCCCTCTACAACACCGCGTTCGGACTCATGGTGGCCATCCCGGCGCTCATCTTCTGGCGTTATTTCCGCTACCGGGTGGACGCCTATCTGCTGTCAATGGAAGTGGCGGCCGAGCGCTTTGCGCGCCACCTGATCACCACGCGCGCCTGACCGGCCAGACCACCAGACCCCGCTTCCGGAGCACGCATGAACTTCCGACCCGGATCCCGCGAAGAGCCGGAAATCAACCTGATCCCGTTCATCGACATCCTGTTGGTGGTGCTGATTTTCCTGATGCTGACCACCACCTACAGCAAGTTCACCGAGCTGCAGGTGAGCCTGCCCGTCGCCGATGCCCAGGCCCCCCGCGACAAACCCAGGGAGGTGGTGGTGTCTGTGAGCAGCGACGGTCGGTATGCCCTGAACCAGCAGGTGCTGGAGGGCGCCGGCGTCGACATGCTGACCCAGGCGCTGGCGCGCGCCAGCCAGGACGATCGTGATGTGGTGATCGTCATCAGCGCCGACGCTGCGGCCACCCACCAGTCGGTGATCAACGTGATGGACGCCGCACGCCGCGCGGGGCTGGTCCAGATCACCTTCGCGACCCAGCAGCCTTCCAATCGGCGCAACCCCGCCCAGCGTCCCTGAGCCCTTGCCCATGAACCAGGCGCACCGCCATGCCCGATGGCAAGCCGAGGCGCTGGAGCGCGGTTGGGCGGCTCGGCGCCGCCTCCCGCTGGCCGCCATCTACGGCACGCTGGTGGTGCTGCGCCAGCTCGCGTTCCGCCTGGGCTGGATGAAGGTCCGGCGCCTCCCTGTGCCCGTGATCGTGGTGGGCAATGTGGTCGCCGGAGGTGCCGGCAAGACCCCCACGGTCCTGGCACTGATCGGTCACCTGCGCGAGCGCGGCTGGCGACCCGGGGTGATTTCGCGCGGGCACGGACGCCAGGGGAGCGGCATCCGCGAGGTCGGCCCGCAGACCCCCGCCAGCGAAGGCGGCGACGAGCCGGTGCTGATCCGCTGCCGGACCGGCGTGCCAGTCTTCGTGGGCGCCGACCGGGCGGCGGCCGGCCGTGCCCTGCTGGCGTCACACCCCGAGGTGAACCTGCTGCTGTCCGACGACGGGCTGCAGCATTTGTCCCTGCACGGCGACGTCGCGGTGGCGGTGTTCGACGAGCGGGGTGTGGGCAACGGCTGGCTGCTGCCGGCCGGCCTGTTGCGGGAAACCTGGCCCCCGGGGCGCTGGGCGAGAACACCCGATCTGCTGCTGCTTCAGCACCGGGATGATCGGCCTGCACCCGCCATCCCCCAGCCCCCGGGAATGGCCTGCTTTCACGGCCGGCGCCATCTGTCACCGACGGTGACCGCACTCGACGGCCGGCAACAGTCGCTGCAGTTTCTGGCCGGCACCCCTTTTGTGGCGGTGGCAGGGCTGGCCCAGCCAGACCGCTTCTTCGAGATGCTGCGTTCGGCAGGCTGCACACCGACCCGCGAGTGGGCCCTGACCGATCATGCACCGCCCGAATCCTACCGACCGGTGCTGGCCGAGGGCCTGCCTGTGGTCTGCACCGAAAAGGACCGGGCCAAGCTGGCCGAGATCTGGACGGAGAACTCACCGGATGTCTGGTCGGCAGCGCTGGAACTCGCCATCGACAGCGGCTTCTTCGAGCAACTTGACGCCCGACTGTGCACCCTGGGTTCGCTGCCTGCCAGCGACAAACCTGGGCGGCGCAAGGGGTAATATGATGGCACCATGGACTCCAAACTGCTTGAACTGCTGGTCTGCCCCGTCACCAAAGGACCGCTGGTCCACGACCGGGATCACCAGGAGCTGCTCTCGCGCAGTGCGCGTCTGGCTTACCCCGTCAGGGACGGCATTCCCATCCTGCTCGAACACGAAGCCCGCACGCTGAGCGACGAGGAACTCGAGCAACTGGCGCGCCGAAACCCGGTGCCGTGAGCATGCCGACGCCTTCATTCACCGTGCTGATTCCGGCGCGGATGGCCTCTTCCCGCTTGCCCGACAAGCCGCTCGCGGACATCGGGGGGGTGCCGATGGTGGTGCGGGTGGCCCGCCAGGCCGCCCTCAGTTCGGCGCAGACCGTCTGGGTGGCCGCAGACGACGAGCGCATTGTCCAGGCCTGTCGGGCGCACGGCGTGCAGGCCCTGCTGACAGACCCGGGCCATCCCAGCGGCAGTGACCGGCTCGCCCAGGCCTGCCGGATGCTGGCGCTGGAAGCAGGCGCCCTGGTGGTGAACGTCCAGGGCGACGAGCCTCTGATCGATCCCGGCCTGATCGATGCAGTGGCCAACGCGCTCGGGCAGCGACCCGATTGCGTGATGAGCACCGCCGCCCACCCCATGGCGGACAGTGCTTCCTTTCACAACCCCAACGTCGTCAAGGTCGTGACCGACCGCCTGGGAACGGCCCTCTGTTTCAGCCGGGCGCCGATACCTTTCTGGCGCGACGCACCGGATGCGCGGATGCTGCCCACCCCTGCGCCGCTGCGACACATCGGCATCTACGCCTACCGGGCTGGTTTCCTGATGGACTTCCCCTCCCTCGAGCCGGCGCCCTCGGAACAGATCGAATCGCTGGAACAACTGCGCGTCCTCTGGCATGGCGGACGCATCGCCGTGCACCACAGTGAGAGTGTCCCGGCGCCCGGCGTGGACACGCCGCAAGACCTGGAACGGGTGCGCGCCCTGGTCGCCGCCAAGCCGGCGGGCTGACGCCGCGCGGCCCGGAACACCCCGGCCGTGTAAGCCTGCGTCGGGGTTCACCGTGCTATCCTCGCCGCGTTGCCAGAGGCAGCCGGCCTCGCTGCGGTCACCCGAGACAAGGGGCCGCGCTTTCGATACACCAGCCAAGGAAAGCAATGAAACTGATTCTGTTGGGCGCCCCCGGTGCCGGCAAAGGGACGCAAGCAACCTTCATCTGCCAGAAATACGGCATTCCCCAGATCTCCACCGGCGACATGCTGCGCGCGGCCGTCAAGGCCGGAACGCCCCTGGGTCTCCAGGCCAAGTCGGTGATGGATTCGGGCGGCCTGGTCAGCGACGACCTCATCATCAACCTCGTCAAGGAGCGCATCGCCCAGCCCGATTGCGCCAACGGATTCCTGTTCGACGGTTTCCCACGGACCATTCCGCAGGCCGATGCCATGAAGGCGGCCGGTGTCAAGCTCGACTACGTGCTCGAAATCGATGTGCCTTTCGAAGCCATCATCGAGCGCATGAGCGGTCGCCGCTCGCACCCGGCCTCGGGTCGCACCTACCACGTGAAGTTCAATCCGCCCAAGGTCGAGGGCAAGGACGACGTGACGGGCGAAGCCCTCATCCAGCGCGACGACGACAAGGAAGAAACCGTCAAGAAGCGCCTGGAGGTCTACAGCGCGCAGACCCGGCCCTTGGTCGACTACTACAGCGAATGGGCACGCCGGGAGCCCGATGCCGCCCCCCGCTACCGCGCCATCAGCGGCCAGGGCTCGGTCGACGAGATCACGGCCCGCGCGCTTGAGGCGCTTGCCGGCTGAGCCGTCCGCCAGGCGCTCAGGCAGGGCTGGAGCGAAGCCCGTAGGCCCTGTCGCCGAGAAACAGGTACTCGGCCCTCAGCAGGGGCTTGCCGCGCTCCTCCTTGAAGGTGAAGCCGACCACGGACAGGCGTGTCCCTGGGGAGATCTCCTCCAGCTGCCACTGGCCCAGCCGGAACAGTGGCGCCAGCTCGACCTCCCAGCGTCGATCCTGCCGCTTTGGCAGGCCGGTTCTGGCGAGCAGCGCAGGACCGTCGATGCCGGCGGTCTGCGCCGGCAAGGGACGACTGGCCAGGTCGGCCGGCAAGCGCAGTCCTTCCGCCAGCTCAAGCACGAACTCGGCGTGCGGGTTGCGCCACCGCACCTCGACCACCACTCCCTCCAGGTAGATCGGGCGCTCCTGGTCAAAACTGCTCCATCCGTGGTGGGCCCTGGCCAGGGGCAGCAGGCCGGCGCAGGCAACGCCCACCAGCAACTCGCGTCTTTGCATGTTGTTCTCCTTTCGGCTTGTGTCAGAGGTAGGCAATCCAGCGGCCGCTGGTCACCACCAGCATCCAGATCAAGGTGGACAGCAGCATCAGTCCCCGGGCGGCAGAATCCAGCCTGTCGAGTGATCCGCGCCCGTGAAACCAGGCCGCATTGGCCCCGGCGAACATCAGCAGCAGCATCTTGACTGTGAACGCGCGGTTGGCCAGCAGTTCCTCGGCACGGGTGGCAAACATCAGCAGCCCGGAGGCCGCCGCGAGCACAAAGCCCAGCACCGCCAGCGGCAGGCAGATCCTGGCCAGCGGACGCACGGGCAGAGCCACACCCAGCCCCCAGAGGCGAATCTCCAGCAGCACCAGGTTCCCGAACAGCAACCCGATGCCCAGGATGTGCATCACCTCGAGCATCGGGTAGGCCCAGGGGTGGGCTGCCAGCGCCTGCCCCATGTCAACCGCTCACCGGCACGCCCCAGCACCGAAGCGTCCCTTCAGCGCGTGGCAACGACAACGGGCGGTAAGGCTGTTTCATGTCAGGGCCCGATCAGTTCCAGCATCAGCGCCAGCCTGGCCTTGACCGGCGAGAGACCGTGGCTGGGCTCGAACCGATCCCCCGGTGCAGGCGTCACCTGACCCGAGGCACACCGTGTTGCCCGGACCACCCGGACACCTCGGTTCATGGCCTCGTGGAGGGCATCTTCGAGACGGTGATGCAGACTGCCGTTGCCGGTACCTGCCACCACCAGCCCCTGCAGCCGCGGTGCATCGGCCGGCGAGTGGGCCAACAGCGCCCGGACCAGGCTGCCGTCGGCACAGGCGTGGCTGTACAGCAGTTCCACCCTGGGCAGAGCGGACAGGGACAGGAAAACGGCAAGGCGCTGTCGTCCCTGGGGCTCCGGCCCAGCACCCTGCCCTGGCCAGGCACGCCACTGGCGCACGCACCCGTGCTCGATGGCGGCCAGCGGTCCCGCGTCCCCCGAATCGAAAGCATCGATCCGGTAGGTGTGTGCCTTGCTGACCTCCATCGGTCCGTGAACGCGCCCGGCACACACCACGAGCACGCCCTGTGCCCCCGGATGGCGGGCCAGGCACACGGCATCGCTGAGGTTCTGCGGACCGTCCGGCGCGAGCGCCGTGGCCGGTCTCATCGCACAGGTCAGCACGACAGGTTTGGTCGGCGCCAGCAGCGACTGCAGCACAAAGGCCGTCTCCTCCAGGGTGTCGGTGCCATGCGTGACCACCACACCGGCGACATCGGGACGATCCAGGTGATGTGCCAGGCTCTCGAGCAGCCGCTGCCAGGTCGGCAGATCCATGTTCTTGCTGTCGATCTGGGCGACCTGCTCTGCCTCCGGCAGCCCGTCCACCGGCAATCCGAGACCGGCCAGGAGGTCGGCAATGCCAAGCTCACCGGCGGTGTAGCCGACCAGATCCGTGGCACGGGAGGCGCGCCCGGCAATCGTTCCGCCTGTGCCGAGCACCACCACCCTGCCAGTGCCATCCCTGCAGCCGTCTGAAGCGATCACTTGCAAAAAACTCCAAGCTGAATAAAAATACAGTTACTGGATGAAAAAACAGATATTCATCGCAGTCCGACCGACGAGGTGCTCATGCTCGACAACCTTCAGCCATCGCCCAAACTCACCGCACGCCAGCAGCAGATTCTGGAGCTGATCCAGTGCACGGTCTCCCGCACCGGCGCCCCTCCGACCCGTGCGGAAATCGCCCGCGAAATGGGCTTCAGGTCGGCCAATGCGGCCGAAGAACACCTGCAGGCCCTGGCCCGCAAAGGTGTGATCGAACTGGTCGGCGGCACCTCCCGCGGTATCCGCTTGCGCAGCGCCGACCTGCAGTCGATCAACGCCGAGCGTTCCCGGCAGCTTACACTGCCGCTGCCCGACCTGTCCCAGCTGGTGCTTCCGCTGATCGGGCGGGTGGCGGCCGGCTCCCCCATTCTGGCCCAGGAACACATCGACCAGAGCTTTCAGGTCGAGCGGCACCTGTTCCGGCAGACGCCGGACTACCTGCTGCGCGTGCGGGGCATGTCGATGCGCGACGCCGGCATCCTTGACGGCGATCTGCTCGCCGTCCAGTCCACCAAGGATGCCCGCAACGGCCAGATTGTCGTCGCCCGGCTGGGCGAGGAAGTGACCGTCAAGCGCTTCATGCGCCGCCCGGACCATGTCGAGCTGCAGGCAGAAAACCCCGACTACCCCACCATTGTGGTCACCCCTGGCCAGTCCTTCGAGATCGAAGGCCTGGCCGTAGGCCTGATACGCAACAGCTTTCAACTCTGAACCATGGCGGTTCAGCGTCACCTGCGCGGGTGGCGGGCGATGGTTTCCTGTCCCGATGTGCACACGCACGGCAGAGGCCATCCCTGCGCGAGTGACTACCGAGCAATCCTGCCTGTGTCCAACCCCAACCATTGGAGTTTCACATGGGAATCCGTTTGCACAACAGCTCCTGGCGCCAGCCGCTCGTCGTTCTCGAATCCTGGCCTCCGCACACATGGCCGCCCCATCGGACCTCGCTCGACTGGTGGCAGCGCCCGTTCGGGCTGATTGCGCAGGCGTGCCGTCGCGGACTCCGGCGACTGACCACCGCCGACGATCCGCCAGCGACGCACGATGGAGCCTGCGATCGCCCGTGTGCGCCGCAGCGTGTGGGCCAATCTGGTGTGCCACCTGTGCGCATCAGCCGACGGGCGGAGCTGCTGCTGCCGGGCGCCGGAAACACCCGTCTGGTGATCTCGGGTCGCATGAGCGATGTCTGTGCCGAGCTTGATCGGCTGGCCGCACTCGAAGCGCGTCAGGGCAACGGACGCGGCTGACCAGCGACCGGACAGCGGCATCGGCAGGCCCTTGCAGGGAGCCTGCCGCGATCGCCCCCGCACTCCGAGACCTCTTGGTCGCGGCCTCCGACCTCCGCGGAGATTGTCAACGCGTGCCCCCTGCATCCTCCGGGATGAGCAAGTGATGCCCGGCTTTCGCCGGGCATGAACATGCCTTCGGGGCACAATAGCGCCATGAACATCGTTATTCTGGATGACTACCAGGACGCGGTCCGAAAGCTGCGTTGCGCCGACAAACTCGAGCCCTACCCTGCCAAGGTGTTCACCAACACAGTCAAAGGGGTCGGACAGTTGTCGATCCGGCTGCGCGACGCCGACGTTCTGGTGCTGATTCGGGAACGCACGGCGATCACCCGACAGCTGGTGGAGAAACTGCCCCGACTCAAGCTGATCGCCCAGACAGGCCGGGTCGGCGGCCACATCGACGTTCACGCCTGCACCGAGCGCGGCATCGCGATCGCCGAAGGGACCGGACTGCCCTTTGCCACCGCCGAACTGACCTGGGCCCTGATCATGGCGGCCATGCGGCGAATCCCTCAGTACGTGTCCAACCTCAAACACGGCGCCTGGCAGCAGTCGGGGCTGAAGTCATCGGCCATGCCGACCAACTTCGGCATCGGCATGGTCCTGCGCGGCAGAACCCTGGGCGTCTGGAGCTATGGCCGGATCGGCCGGCTGGTGGCCACCTACGGGCGTGCCTTCGGCATGCGGGTCATCGTCTGGGGCAGTGAAGAGACCCGCGCCAGCGCTGCCGCCGATGGTTTCGAACTGGCAGCCAGCCGGGCGGCGCTGTTTGCCGAGTCGGACGTGCTGAGTCTGCACCTGAGGTTGAGTGAGCGCAATGCGGGATCAATCACCCTGGATGACCTGTCCATGATGAAACCCACAGCCCTGCTGGTGAACACATCGCGCGCCGAGTTGCTGGAGCCGGAAGCCCTGCTGGCGGCGCTCAACCGCGGGCGGCCAGGGATGGCTGCGGTGGACGTGTTCGAGTCGGAGCCCATCCTGCAGGGCCACGCCTTGCTGCGACTGGAAAATTGCATCTGCACGCCCCACATCGGCTACGTGGAGCAGGACAGCTACGAAACCTATTTTTCGTCGGCCTTCGACAACGTGGTCAATTTCATCAAGGGTACGCCCACCAACATCGTGAATCCTGGCGCGCTGCAGGTCAGGCGCTGATCGGTGCCTCAGGACCGGTCTTGCCCCTTGTCCTGATCGGCGGCGGGCTGTTCGTTCGGGTCCCGCTCTCCGCTGCCCGCAGCGCCCTCATGCCTGGCCGAGTGCAGGAAATCCAGCACCTCGAAATCAATCAGGTTGCTCGGGATCACGGGGTCGTTCCGACCGCCGGCACCACCGGTCCTGGCCGTGGGCTCGACCTTCACCGATACATCGGGCAGCGAAGCTTCGAACGCCGACAACTCGGCCAGTTCGTCGAGATCGACATCCAGTCCGAGATTGGGCGAGGCAGGCGGAACGTCCTGCGGCTGCGTCGGTGCGCCCAGGCCCCCGGCGGCCGCTCCCGCCGCCTTGAGCGGCTGGATCTTGGTGTGGCTGAACCCGGCCCGGGACGGCTCGCCACCCGACGCCTCCACGACCTCCTTGCGGATGATCTCCTTGGCCAGGGCATGAAGCAACAGGAGCTCGCGATAGGCTTCCAGATCGAAGACTTCGCCGTCCACGTCGTTCGGATCGCGAAAGATCGACTGCTCAATCACGTCCAGCACCCGGGGCTGCGGCCACAGTGCCTGGATGCGGCCCATGGCGGTCTCGTAACCTTCAAGGCCCAGACTCCGGTCGCTGTACTGGTCGAAACGGGGAGCGCCCGCGTTGCACACCTCATTGAAACGGTTGCGCAGGGCCTCGTAGTCCTCCCGACGGCCCAGGCGGTGATAGAGGCTGAGCAGGTCGAGGAAGGCCAGCGGGCTGGGCTCCTGGCTTTCTGCCAGGTGGTTCCGGAGGATCTGGATTGCCTGTTCGTCCTCGCCCAGGGAGATGAAGAAGTCGGCCTGCTGCTGAACATCGAACAGCTCTTCGGTAGCCACCGAACGGGAGACACCCAGCGCGCTCGGCGCGAAGTCGCGGTGGCCCCCTTTCTGGCTGGCAGTGCGAGCCTCTGCGTTCAAAGATCCCGGTTCGCTCAAGGGGGTCAGGGAAGTTGAGCTCCCCTGAAAGTCGGAAGCCGCAGCCAGATCGAGGTCGATGTCGACGTCGGATGCTGTCGAGGCCACGCCGACAGCGGGAGAGGCGGCGGAGCCTCCGGTCAAGGGGCGTTGGGCCACTTCTTCGTTCCACCAGGCCTTGGAACGGGCCGTGTCACGCGCCTCGGTGCGACGCTTGCGCATCAGCACCGCCAGGGCCAGCAGGCTCAGCAAGAGGAGCAAGCCCAGACCGTACACCAGCCAGTTGCGTTGCCCCGCCTCGTCGAGTCGGGCTTGCAGGTCGGCAATCAGGGCCCGGTTGCGGGCTTCCTCTTGCCTCAGCCCCTGCGCTTCGGCCTCCAGCACGGCCATCTTCTGGGCGTCCCGCATCAACTCCTCGGGAGACGCATTCAGGGCCTTCCACAGCAGACCGGCTGCCTGACGGGCTTCCTCGGAAGTCGCCGGCTCGCTCAGCAGAGTCATGGACAAGCGCAGCACCGGATCCCGGTCGATCGGCAGGCTCACCAGGTCCACCGGATCGAGCTGCAGCCTCGGGCCGGCCGGCGCCGCGGCTGGCGGCATCGATCGGCGCACCACGCTGGGCGCCGCAGCCGTCGCCGGGCGCGGGGGCGTCAACCGGGGGGCGGGACGAGGCACAGGGGCACCCGAGGCCGGGACAGTCGATGCGCCGGAGCTGCTCTCGGCCCTCTCCGCGCCCCCGACCGACACCGAAGACGCAGAGCCATTCCCGGATCCGGCCGTCGAGGAACCGGGTCCCGACACCAGAGGCAGAGCCCCGGACCCCGGGCTGGCGGCCGGCACCGTGGCTGGGGCGGGCTCAGACTCCGGATCGGCCAGCAGCACATACCGGCGGGTGAACGGTGACTGGCAGCCGGCCCGCACAAAAACGGTCACAATGGGTTCGTTGACCGGTTGGGAAGTCTGGATACGAAGGAAAACGTCGGCGCCAGGGGTGCTCTGCATGACCTGGGTCCGCACCCCCCCGACCTGGACGTCACCGTACAACACGTCGGCAGCCAGGCACAAGGCCGCCGCATCCTCGCCCGGCGCCAGCAGAACCTGGGCGCGAATGTCCAGCGGGCGACCGATCAGGGCCGCTCCGCTGTGGCGCCCGAGTGTCACCGCCCAACCGCTGACGGCAGTTGATAGCAAAATACAGCCCAACCAGAATTGGCGCACGTCAGTTTCCCTTACATCCTTCGGTGCAACATTTTGTCATACCAAATTCGCAGCACCCGGCAAACAAGTCTTCCATATGCAAACTGTTTATCAAATCTGTGGTGTTGTCGGCACGGGTGCCATGGGGCGGGGCATTGCCCAGATGGCTGCACAGGCGGGCAGCCGGGTCGTGCTTTTCGACGCCCAACCCGGTGCGGCCCTGAAAGCCCGTGAGGCACTCGCCGGAACGTGGCAAAAGCTGCTCGAGAAGGGCAAGCTCGATTCGGCCGCCATGGCGGACCTGCTGGCGCGCCTGACGCTGGCCGATCGCCTGGAAGACCTGGCGGCATGCGATCTGGTGGTCGAGGCCATTGTCGAACGGCTCGATGTCAAGCAGCAACTGTTCAGGCAGCTTGAAAGCATCGTGCGAGTGGACGCGGTGCTGGCCACCAACACCTCGTCGCTGTCGGTGACGGCCATCGGAGCGGCCTTGCAGCACCCTGCCCGGCTTGCCGGTTTCCATTTCTTCAATCCTGTTCCCCTGATGCGGGTGGTCGAGGTCATTGCGGGCCTCAAGACAAGCCCGCAGGTCTGTGACCAGCTCGCAGCCTACAGCCGCCAGTTCGGTCATACCCCGGTATCGGCACAGGACACGCCCGGCTTTATCGTCAATCACGCCGGGCGGGGCTACGGCACCGAGGCCCTGCGGGTGGCGGGCGAGCGCGTGGCCGACTTCGTCACCATCGACCGCATCCTCAAGGACCAGATGGGCTTTCGCCTCGGCCCGTTCGAGCTGATGGACCTGACCGCCCTGGACGTCTCGCATCCGGTGATGGAGTCGATCTACCGCCAGTACTACGATGAGCCGCGCTACCGGCCCAGCGTGATCACCGCACAACGGCTGGCCGGCGGTGTGGTGGGCAAGAAGGTCGGCGACGGCTTTTACGCTTACACCGACGGTGTGGCGCAGGTGCCGCCGGAACCCCCGGTGCCAAGGATGGACACGCTACCGCCGGTCTGGGTGTCGCCCAAGGCGGCCCGGCGCCAGGAGCTGTACCAGCTGCTCAAGGATCTGGGTGCCTCGATCGAAACCGCCGCAGCGCCCTCTTCCGCCGCACTGATCCTGGTGGCTCCGCTGGGCCTGGATGTGACCACCCTGGCAGCCGTCGAGCGCCTGGACCCGGCACGCACCATCGGCATCGACATGATGCTGGACGACAAGGCCACGCGGCGCCGGGTGCTGGCCACGAACCCAGCCACTCGCAGCGACATGCGCGATGCGGCCCATGCCTTGTTCGCCCGGGACGGCAAGGCGGTCAGCGTGATCCGCGACAGCGGGGGCTTCGTGACCCAGCGCGTGGTGGCGACCATCGTGAACATCGCCGCCGACATGTGCCAGCAAGGTGTCTGCAGCCCGTCCGACCTGGAGCTGGCGGTCACGCTGGGCCTGGGATACCCCATGGGTCCGCTGGCCATGGGCGACCGGATCGGCCCGGCCAACGTGCTGGAGATCCTGTTCAACATGCAGACGGTCTACGGCGACCCGCGCTACCGTCCCTCCCCCTGGCTGCGGCGGCGGGGCGCACTCGGCCTGAGCCTCACCCACGAGGAGGCCTGAGCATGACGGCCAGCCTCAAAAGCCATACACACGGGCAGACGATGGTGCTGACCATCAGCAACCCGGAGCACCGCAACGCCCTCGGACCGGACATCTACGTCGCTGGCGTCGAGGCGCTCACCGCCGCCGAAAACAGCCGTGACATCCGCAGCGTGGTCATCACCGGAGAGGGGCGCCATTTCTGTGCGGGCGGCAACCTGCAGCGACTGCAGGCCAACCGGCAGCTGGATCCCCAGGTGCAGGCCGACAGCATCGACGGCCTGCACAGCTGGATCGACAGCATCCGCTCGTTTCCCAAACCGGTCCTGGCCGCCATCGAGGGCTCCTGCGCTGGCGCCGGCTTCTCGCTGGCGCTGGCCTGCGACCTGATGGTGGCCGCCCAGGACAGCGTGTTTGTGATGGCCTATGTCAACGTGGCCCTGTCGCCAGACGGCGGAGCGACCTGGAGCCTGTTGCGATCGCTGCCCCGCAGCACCGCGATGCAGCTGCTCATGGGTGGCGAACGCATCGACGCCCCCCGCCTGCAGCAGCTGGGCGTGGTTTCCCGCATCAGTGCTGCGGGTCAGGCCCTGACCGACGCCCTGGCGTGGGCCGAACAGCTCAACGCCCGCGCACCGAATGCCATGGCCAGCATCAAGGAACTGGCCAACGAGGCCCACAACCAGCCCCTGCACGCGCAACTGGTCGCCGAACGCGACCATTTCGTTCGCAACCTGCACCACCCGAATGCCGGTGAAGGCATCTCGGCCTTCATCGAAAAACGCACACCGGCCTACCGCTGACGCGCCCGCCAGCCTGGCGGCTGGCGGACCGCATGCCCAAGCCTCAGGCAAACCCTGTGCCCCGCTGGCGTCCCTGTGGCGACAATGCGGGCCAAACCAGTCACTCAAAAGACAGCCCATGGACGAACCCATTCTGACAATGGAAGAGCGCGAGTCGATCAACAGCGGACGCTGGTTCGGCAGCCTTTCCCCATCATTGAGACACGATATTCTTCGATGCGCCTACGTCAAGCGGTTCAAGGACGGCGACCTGATCGTGGCCCGGGGCGATCCACCCTCCGAGTGGACCGCGGTGGCCAAGGGCGCGGTGCGCGTGAGTTCGACCTCGCTGTCAGGCAAGCAGATCACGCTCACCTATGTCGAGCCCGGCGTGTGGTTCGGCGACGTGGCGATGTTCGACGGCGACCAGCGGACCCACGACGCCTATGCGCACGGGGCCACCACGCTGCTGTGCGTGTCGCGCAACGATTTTCAGAAAATCCTGACCATGCACGTCGAGTTGTACGAGGCGCTGATGCGCCTTCAGGCGCGACGCATCCGGACGCTGTTCGGTCTGGTCGAAGACCTCAACACCCTGCCGCTGCGCGCGCGACTGGCCAAACAGCTGCTGCACCTGGTGCGCAGCTACGGTGTGCCCTGTCTGTCCGATGGCAGCGAGATGCGCATCGGACTGCAGCTGGCCCAGGAAGAGCTGGCCCAGTTGCTGGGCGCTTCGCGCCAGCGGGTCAACCAGGAACTCAAATCGATGGAGCGCGAAGAAGCCATCCGCATCGAACAGGGTGGCCTGGTGGTGCGCAACCGGGCCGCGCTGATGCGCATCGCCGAAGCCGAGTCGTAAAGTCACCGCGGTCATCGGCACGGGCGCCGTGTGCGCCGGCGGCGGCGTGTGTCCCCTGCCTTCCGGCGCGTGGCCACACCCGCGCGAAGGAAGCAAACCCACCTTCACTGCTCACGCCATGACCGACACCCAGCAATTCACCGGCACCCGGCCCGTATCGGCGCAGCACGCCTTCGACGTCCAGGCCCTGCAGACCTGGCTGGCGCAACACCTCGACGGCTTTCAGGGCCCGCTGAGCGTCGAGATGTTCAAGGGGGGGCAGTCCAACCCCACCTATAAGCTGATCACGCCGGTGCGCCGGTACGTGATGCGGGCCAAGCCCGGCCCGGTGGCCAAGCTGCTGCCCTCGGCGCACGCCATCGAGCGCGAGTTCCGCGTCATGAGTGCCCTTCGGCAGACGACCGTACCCGTGGCGCAGATGCACGTGCTGTGCGAGGACGAATCGGTGATCGGTCGCGCGTTCTACATCATGGAGTGCGTCGAAGGTCGCGTCATGTGGGACCAGTCGCTGCCCGGCCTGAACCGAGAGGAACGCGGTGCCATCTACGACGAGATGAACCGGGTGATGGCGGCGTTGCACTCGGTGCGGCCCGCCGACATCGGCCTGGGAGACTACGGCAAGCCCGGCAACTACTTCGAGCGCCAGATCGGTCGCTGGAGCAAGCAGTACACGGCCTCGATCACCCAGCCGATCCCGGCCATGGATGAACTGATGGCCTGGCTGCCCGAACACATACCGGCCATGGCACGGGACGAATCGCTGGTGTCCATCGTGCATGGGGACTACCGGCTGGACAACCTGATGTTCCACCCGAGCGAGCCCCGGGTGCTGGCCATTCTGGACTGGGAGCTGTCCACCCTGGGGCATCCGCTGGCCGATTTCAGCTACCACTGCATGGCCTGGCACATCCCTCCCGGCGCCTTCAGGGGCATCGGGGGCCTGGACGTGAAGTCCCTGGGCATTCCGCAAGAGGCCGACTACATCGCCCGCTACTGCGAACGCACCGGATTTGCCACGCCCGAGCAGCTCAAGGCCGACTGGAACTTCTACCTGGCCTACAACCTGTTCCGCCTGGCGGCCATCCTGCAAGGCATTGCCAAGCGCGTTGAAACAGGCACTGCCTCCAGCGCGCAGGCCGTTTCCTCGGCCGCCGGCGCCCGACCGCTGGCCGAACTGGCCTGGGACTTTGCCCGCCGCCACTGACCCCACATTCACCCACGACACCGATTCACCACGGAAGGACCTCCATGCATTTCGACTACACCGACAAGGTCAAGGGCCTGCGCGAGCGCCTGCTGGCTTTCATGGACGAGCACATCTACCCCAACGAAAGCCGCTTCTTTGCCGAAATCGCGGCCAACCGGGCCAAGGGCAACGCCTGGCTGCCGACCACGCTGATCGAGGAGCTCAAGCCCAAGGCACGCGCCGCCGGCCTGTGGAACCTGTTCCTGCCCCAATCGAAGAGGGCGCCGGAGGGTCTGAGCAACCTCGAATACGCCCCGATGTGCGAGATCATGGGCCGGGCACCCTTTGCCGCCGAGGTGTTCAACTGCTCGGCACCGGACACCGGCAACATGGAGACGCTGGAACGCTACGCGAGCGAAGCCATCAAGGACCAGTGGCTGGAGCCCTTGCTCAAAGGCGAGATCCGCTCGGCCTTTCTCATGACAGAGCCCGAGGTGGCATCCTCGGATGCCACCAACATCCAGTGCCGCATCGAACGGGACGGCGACGACTACGTCATCAACGGCCGCAAGTGGTGGTCGTCCGGCGCCGGCGACCCGCGCTGCGCGGTCTACATCGTGATGGGCAAGACCGACCCCGAGGCGCCCCGCCATTCCCAGCAAAGCATGATCGTGGTGCCGGCCAACACGCCCGGCATCAAGATCCTGCGCCCCTTGTCGGTGTTCGGTTACGACGACGCACCGCATGGCCACATGGAGGTGCTGCTGGAAAACGTGCGGGTGCCGGCGAGCAACCTGCTGCTGGGCGAAGGCCGGGGCTTCGAGATCGCCCAGGGCCGCCTGGGCCCGGGGCGCATCCACCACTGCATGCGTTCCATCGGCGCCGCCGAACGCGCGCTGGAGCTGATGTGCCAGCGCCTGAACAGCCGGGTTGCCTTTGGCAAACCGATCTCGGCCCAGTCGGTCTGGCACGAGCGCATCGCCGATGCCCGCTGCCGCATCGAGATGGCGCGCCTGCTCACGCTCAAGGCCGCCTACATGATGGACACGGTGGGCAACAAGGTGGCCAAGGCCGAGATCGCCATGATCAAGGTGGTGGCCCCCAACATGGCCTGCGACATCATCGACATGGCCATCCAGGCGCACGGCGGTGGCGGTGTCAGCGACGACTTCCCCCTGGCCTACAGCTACGCCAACCAGCGCACCCTGCGTCTGGCCGACGGGCCGGACGAGGTGCACCGCCAGGCCATCGCCAAACTGGAACTGGCCCGCCACATGGCCGTCAAGTCCGATGTGGACATGCCGGTGACCCGCGGCTGCTGACAAGGATCGGAAAAGCCACCCGCGAACAGGTACAATTGAAGATTACGTCGGAGCGTAGCGCAGCCTGGTAGCGCATCTGCTTTGGGAGCAGAGGGTCGCGAGTTCGAATCCCGCCGCTCCGACCAACCCATAACCAAAAGGCCCACTCTGTGGGCCTTTTGTCCTTCACGGCCGCGCCGCCGTGGCCGTCTGCCCGTAGCTCAACTGGATAGAGCAGCTGCCTTCTAAGCAGCAGGTCGGGGGTTCGAGTCCCTCCGGGCAGGCCAGCCTTCCCCTCGCTCGCTCTCCCCACCTCAAAACAAGGGTTAATCCCGAGTACTCGCTCATGTAGATGCACTATAGTGCATTGAAAAGCTGCACTATAAAACATTCATCGCCGCCAGAAATCCCGAACCCGGCTGGCGCTGTAATTGATTCCTGAATATTTCAGGTTTGAAGTACGGGTTATTCAGTATCGCCAAAACCGATGCATGCCGCCTACATTGAACGTGTTCCATCACCACCAGGAGACAGACCATGACCAGCCGCCGCCTCGTTCTCGCCCGCAGCGCCGCCGTGATCGGCGCCGCTTCCACCGGCCTGTTGCTGCCGCAGATCGTCCGCGCCCAGTCCGACAAGCTGCGCGTGGGCTTCATGCTGCCCTACACCGGCACCTTTGCCCAGCTGGGTGTGGCCATCGAGAACGGTTTTCGGATGGCGCTCAACGAGCAGGGGGGCAAGCTTGGCGGTCGTGAGGTCGAGTTCTTCAAGGTCGACGACGAGTCCAACCCGGCCAAGGGTATCGAGAACGCCACCCGTCTGGTCCAGCGCGACCGCGTCGACGTGCTGGTCGGGACCGTCCACTCGGGCGTGCAGATGGGCATCCACCGGGTCGCACGCGAGAGCGGCGTGCTGAACCTGATCCCGAACGCCGGCGTGCACGTCGCCACCCGCCAGCAGTGTGCCCCGAACGTGTTCCGCACCTCGTTCTCCAACTCCCAGCCCACCCTGGCCCTGGGCAAGCCCATGGTCGACCGGGGCCACAAACGGGCCGTGTGGATCACCTGGAACTACGCGGCCGGCGACGAGGCCTTTGAGGGCTTCGAAAAGAGCTACACCGAAGCGGGTGGCACCATCATCCGCAAGCTGGGCCTGCCGTTCCCGAACGTCGAGTTCCAGGCCTTGCTGACCGAAATCGCCTCGCTGCGACCGGACGCCGTGGCCTGCTTCTTTGCCGGCGGCGGCGCGGCCAAGTTCCTGCGCGACTACCATGCGGCCGGCCTGTCGCGCAGCATCCAGCTTTATGGGTCGGGCTTCCTGACCGAGGGGGTGCTGGACGCCGCAGGCGATGCGGCCAACGGTGTGCTGACCACCATGCACTACAGCGACTCGCTGGACACGCCGCGCAACAAGCAGTTCCGGCTCGAGTACGCCAAGACTTTCAGGCTGCAGCCCGATGTGTACGCGGTCCAGGGCTACGACACCGGCCTGCTCCTGATCAAGGGCGCCAACGCCGTGCGCGGCGATTTCGGCAACAAGCAGGCGCTTCATGGGGCCATGCGCGGTGCCGAGATCGACAGTCCGCGGGGCAAGTGGAAGATGAGCCCCTCGCACAACCCGATCCAGGACATGTACCTGCGCCAGGTGGAAAACCGCGAGAACAAGGTGATCGGCATCGCTGCCCGGGCCGTGGCCGATCCGGGTACCGGTTGCCGGATGGCCTGAGGATTCGTCCGTTTCCGTCCATCCGGGGGCCCGGCGGGGCTCCCGGGGTTTTCTGCGCGCCTGCCAGCCCCTGCCCTCCATGGATTTCGCCAACTTCCTGATCCAGCTGCTCAACAGCATCCAGTACGGCTTGCTGCTGTTCATGCTGGCCGCCGGCCTGACGCTGATCTTCGGCATCATGGGCGTGGTCAACCTGGCGCACGGCAGCTTCTACATGCTGGGCGCCTACATGGCCTGGTTTTTCACCGCGCAATTCGACAGCCTGGTGCTGGCGATCGTGGTGGGCACGGTGCTCGCGGTGGTGTTGGGCTGGCTGCTGGAATGGGGGCTGTTCCGCTTCTTCTACCACCGGGACCACCTGGATCAGGTGCTTCTGACCTTCGGCCTGATCTACATCTTCGAGGAACTGCGTTCCATCCTCTGGGGCGACGACGTGCATGCGGTGCAGGTGCCCGAGCTGCTCAACTGGTCGATTCCGCTCACCGACACCCTGTCCTACCCGGTGTACCGGCTGGTGATGTCCGGCATCTGCATCGCCCTGGCCATCGGGCTGTACCTGCTGATCAGCAAGACACGCCTGGGCATGAAGATCCGCGCGGGCGCGTTCAACCGCGAGATGACCGAGGCCCTGGGCATCAACATCCGGCTCATCCACGGCGTGGTGTTTGCCCTGGGCGTGGGCCTGGCCGCCATTGCCGGCATGATCGCCTCCCCCATCGCCAGCGTCTATCCGGGCATGGGTGGTTCGGTGCTGATCATGTGTTTTGTGGTGGTGGTGATCGGTGGCATCGGATCGGTGCGCGGCGCCCTGGTGGCGGCGCTGCTGGTCGGACTGGTCGACACCTTCGGCAAGGTGCTGGTGCCCCAGCTGGCCGGCATGGCGGTGTACATGCTGATGGCCCTGGTGCTGCTCTACAAACCCGAAGGCCTGTTCAAACAGTGACGCCGCTGCCATGAGTTCTCCCAAAGCCACCCTCGAAAGACTGCCGGCCGGCGTGCAGGTTCTGCTGGGCCTGGGCGCGCTGGCGCTGGCCGCCTTCCCGTTTGTGCCGGTCGACGGTCGGGACTTCTACCTGCAGATGCTGACGCAGATGATGATCCTGGCGATTTTTGCCATGAGCCTGGACCTGCTGCAGGGCGTGACCGGCCTGGTCTCGCTGGGACACGCCGCCTTCTTCGGCATCGCCGGCTATGCGCTGGCGTTCATGACGCCGGCCGACCACCCGGTGTCCCTGTGGTGGAGCCTGCCGCTGGCGGCCGGCGCCTCGGGCCTGGCGGCGCTGGTGATCGGCTTCTTCGTGGTGCGAACCCATGGCATCTACTTCATCATGGTGACCATGGCCTTCGCGCAGATGATCTATTTCCTGTTCTTCGACAACAAGGCGCTCGGAGGATCGGACGGCATCTACGTCTATTTCCGCCCCGATGCCACCGCCATCGGCCTCGACCTGGAGAACCGCACGCACTTCTACTATTTCACCCTGGCGGCCCTGATCGGCGTCTACCTGCTGCTCCGGCGCGTGCTGTTCTCGCCCTTCGGTCGGGCCCTCTCGGGCATCCGGGTCAACGAGCACCGCATGCGGGCCGTCGGTTACGGCACCTTTGGCTACAAACTCGCTGCCTTCACCCTGGCCGGCACCCTGGCCGGTGTGGCCGGCTACCTGTGGGCGGCCCAGACCGGCTTCATGAATCCCGAGCTGATGGGCTTTCACATGAGCGCCCACGCCATCATGATGGTGATCCTCGGAGGCATGGGCAATTTCGCCGGTGCCATCGTCGGCGCCTTTGCCTTCGAATATGTGATGCACTTCTTCAAGGACGTCACCAAGCACTGGCAACTGCTCATGGGCGGCTTCATTGTGCTGGTGGTGATCGTGGCGCCACGCGGCCTGCTCGGCCTGGGCGAGAAGCTGTTCGGACGCGGCAAGGGAGGCACGCGATGAGCGACCTCCTGCTGTCGGCCCAGCACCTGACCAAGCGCTTCGGTGGTCTGGCCGCCGTCAACGATGTGTCGGTCGATCTGTTTCGCGATCGCATTCATGCGGTGATCGGCCCCAATGGCGCGGGCAAGTCCACCCTGACCAACCTGCTGTCTGGCGACCTGCCACCCACTTCCGGGCAGATCCGGCTCAACGGCCAGGAGACCGCAGGTCAGGCGCCGGAGTCGATCTCGCGCATGGGTCTGGGGCGCAGCTACCAGAAGACCAATATCTTCCTGCCCTTCACCGTGTGGGACAACGTCCGCCTGGCGGCCCAGTCCCGAGAGCGCCACTGGCCCTGGAACCCGCTGCACTGGTTCAGCGCCGCCGACCGCATGGAACGCGTGAACCAGCGCTGTGAGCGCGCCATCGAGCTGGCCGGTCTGTCCCACCGCGCCCCCACGGTGGCGGCCACCATCAGCCACGGGGAACAGCGACAGCTGGAGATCGCCATGACCCTGGCCACCGAACCCACGGTGCTGCTGCTGGACGAACCGCTGGCCGGCATGGGGCAGGCCGAGGCCGAAAGCATGGTCGCCCTGCTGCAGCGCCTGAAGAAGGACCACGCGGTGATGCTGGTGGAGCACGACATGGACGCCGTCTTTGCCCTGGCCGACCAGCTCACCGTCATGGTCAACGGGCAGGTCATCGCCAGCGGAACGCCCGAACAGGTCCGATCCGACCCGCTGGTTCAGGCCGCCTACCTCGGGGAGGAGCACTGATGGCCCAGCCGCTGATCCGGGCCACCGGCCTGAACACGCATTACGGCGCCAGCCATATCCTGCGCGGCATCGACTTCACCGTCGACCAGGGGCAGACCATCGGCCTGATGGGGCGCAACGGCATGGGCAAGACCACGCTGCTCAAGTCCATCATGGGCCTGGTCAAGCCCAGCGGCGGACGCGTCGAGATCAAGGGTCGCGAGATGACCGGCGCCACGCCCTACGACGTGGCCAAGCTTGGCGTTGCCTATGTTCCCGAAGGACGCGGGATTTTCGGCAACCTGAGCGTGAAGGAAAACCTGGTGATGGCGGCCCGGGCCGGCACGCAGGGGCGCCGCGACTGGACCTACGAGCGGGTGCTGGAGACCTTCCCGCGCCTGGCCGAACGGCTGGGCCATGGCGGTCAGCAGCTGTCCGGCGGTGAGCAGCAGATGCTGACCATTGGCCGCGCCCTCATGACCAACCCGGACGTGCTCATCCTCGACGAGGCCACCGAAGGCCTGGCGCCCCTGATCGCCCGCGAGATCTGGCGCATCTGCGGCCTGATCCGCGAAAGCGGCATCAGCAGCGTCATCGTCGACAAGAACTGGAAACACGTCACCCAGATCACCGACCGGAACGTCATCCTGGTCAAGGGTGAGGTGGTGTTCGAAGGCAGCTCGGACGAGCTGCTCGGAAAGCCTGAGTTGCTGGAACAGTACCTGGGCGTCTGAGCTTCACAGCAGAGGGCGCAGTTCACGGGCGGCGTCCAGCAGCAGCGGCAGCAGGTCCCTCTGCATCACCTCGGGCTCCAGCCGGTCCGGTGAGGCCACGACATTGAGCGCGGCCACGGTGCGCCCCTGCATGTTGCGCAGCGGCACCGCCAGCGCATGCACGCCCAATTCGTGTTCTTCGCTGGCCACCGCAAAATCATCCTTGCGCACGCGCGTGATGGCGGCCCGAAACGCGCGGTGATCCACCACCGTGCGGGGTGTCAGGCGAGGCAACTCCCGGCCCTTGAGCCAGGCGCTGAACGCGCCGGCCGGCAGCGCGGCCAGCAGCACCCGCCCGGTGGAGGTGGCGTGCACCGGCAGGCGCGCGCCCAGGTGCAGGCCGTAGGCCATGAGCCGCTGCCCGCCCACGGCCACGCTGCGCGCCACGATGACCACCTCGTCCCCATCGAGCACCACGGCCGAAAACGACTCTCGCGTCTGCGCCGCCAGCCGGTTGAGCGTGGGCTGAAGCAGGCGCGGCAAGCGGGCCGAAGCCAGGTAGCTGCCGGAAAAACGCAGCACCTTGGCCGACAGCCAGTAGTGGGTGCCGTCGGTGTCCAGGTAGCCCAGGTGGGCCAGCGTGAGCAGGTGACGCCGGGCCTCTGCGCGCGTGAGCCCCGCGCGCTCGGCCGCCTGGGTGGCGTTCAGGCGCTGGCGCTCGGTGTCGAAACTCTCCAGCACGGCCAGGCCCTTGGCCATGCCTTCGATGAAGTCGGCCTTCGCGATGGGTCTGGGGGCTTGGCTCACAGTGCGCGATGATCGCACAAATCAGCCGACCATCGCACAAAGCTTGTTTTGGGTGGTTGAGGATGGAGGCACCGCTGCCTACAGTCAATCCATCCCCCATCCAGGAGACATCCGTGAGAACACAGGTTGCCATCATCGGTGCGGGCCCCTCGGGCCTGCTGCTCGGCCAGTTGCTGCACAAAGCCGGCATCGACGCCATCATCCTCGAACGCCAGACCCCCGAGTACGTGCTGGGACGCATCCGCGCCGGCGTTCTGGAACAGGTGGCGATCGACCTGCTGGACGAAGCAGGCGTCGGCCAGCGCATGCACGCCGAGGGCCTGGTGCACACGGGCTTCGACATGCTGTTCAACGGGCAGCGGCACCGCATCGACCTGGAGAATCTGACCGGTGGCAAGAAGGTCATGGTCTACGGCCAGACCGAGGTGACACGAGACCTGATGGATGCCCGCCAGGCGGCAGGCCTGCCCACGGTGTACGAGGCCGCCAACGTGCAGGTGCACGACTTCGACTCGAAGTCACCGAGCGTCACCTACGAGAAGGACGGCCAGACCCACAGCATCGCCTGCGATTTCATCGCCGGTTGCGACGGCTTCCACGGCGTGTGTCGCGCCAGCGTGCCACGCAGCGCCATCCAGGAATTCGAGAAGGTCTATCCGTTCGGCTGGCTGGGTCTGCTGTCGGACACGCCGCCCGTGCACCATGAACTGATCTACGTGAACAGCGAGCGGGGCTTCGCCCTGTGCTCCCAGCGCAGCCACACCCGCAGCCGCTACTACCTGCAGGTGCCCCTGACCGACAAAGTCGAGCAGTGGAGCGACGACGCATTCTGGGCCGAGCTGCGCCTGCGCCTGGACCGGGAGGCTGCCGAGCAGCTGGTGACCGGACCCAGCCTGGAGAAGAGCATCGCTCCGCTGCGCAGCTTCGTGACCGAGCCATTGCGCTTCGGCCGCTTGTTTCTGGCCGGAGACGCGGGCCATATCGTGCCGCCCACCGGTGCCAAGGGCTTGAACCTGGCCGCCACCGACGTCAAGTACCTGTCCAATGCCCTGGTCGAGTTCTACCAGGAGCAATCCGAAGCCGGCATCGACAGCTACTCCGAGCGCTGCCTCAAGCGCATCTGGCGCGCCGAGCGCTTCAGCTGGTGGTTCACGTCCATCATGCACAACTTCGACGGTGAAGGCGCCATCAACGCCAAGCTGCAACAGGCCGAGCTGGACTACCTGATGCACTCCGAAGCCGGCCTGAAGACCATCGCCGAGAACTACGTCGGCCTGCCGCTGGACTTCGGCCAGCACTGAGCGGCTGAACGGGCGGCTTGTCGCCGGTTTGATTCCGGCCGACCGCCCGGGGCGGTACATTGACGTTCACGTCAACCACCGCCGCCACCATGACCACGACCGCCTCTCCCACCACCGCCAGACCTGCCCGGCCGCTCACGCCCCTGCGCGGTGTGCGCGTGCTCAGCCTGGCCCTGAACCTGCCCGGCCCCGCCGCCCTGATGCGCCTGAAGACCATGGGCGCCACCTGCCTGAAGGCCGAGCCGCCCGCACCCAAGGGACTTCCGCCCGGCACCAGCGGTGACCCCATGGGCCAATACAACCCGCAGGCCTATGCCCAGCTGCACGAGGGCATCCGGGTGCTGAGCATCGACCTCAAGAGCGAGAAAGGCCAGGCCCGGCTGCAGCGGGAACTGGCGCGCACCGACGTCTTGCTCACCTCGTTCCGGCCTTCGGCACTGAACAAGCTTGGCCTGGGCTGGAAGGCGTTGCAAAAAGCCCATCCCCAGCTGTCGGTGGTGGCCATCGTCGGTGCACCCGGACCGCGGGCGGAGGAACCCGGCCACGACCTGACCTACCTGGCCGATGCCGGGCTGGTGACCGGTCTGGACCTGCCCGCGACCCTGTTCGCCGACATGGGTGGTGCCCTGATGGCCAGCGAAGCGGTGCTCAAGGCGGTGCTGGTGCAGCGTGGCAAGGGCCAGGGCAGCTTCCAGGAGGTCGCGCTCTCGGACGCAGCCGCCTGGCTGGCCCTGCCCCGCACCTGGGGACTGACGCAGCCCCAAGGGGCCGTGGGCGGTGCCCACGCCGGCTACCGGGTCTACCGCTGCAAGGACGGCCGCGTCGCCGTGGCGGCGCTGGAGCCGCATTTTGCGGCCGCGCTGTGCGCAGCGGCCGGTGTGCCCATGACGGGCATGGCCAGTTTGTTCAAACCCGCCACGCACGAGGCCATTGCCACTTTTCTCGCCGGCCAGACACGACGTCAACTGGACCGGCTGGCTGCAGCGAAAGACATTCCACTGCACACCCTGGCGGGCTGAAGCACCTCAGAATACGCGGGAAACCACGAAGCCCCGGGCCTGCAGCAAGGCCGGCAAGCCCTGGGGGCCGATCATGTGAAGGGCGCCCACCGCGGCAAACACGCTGACATCCCGGTGCAGGCGCTCGATGGCATCCGCCATGCCCGGGTTGCGGGCATCGATCAGGCGTGCATGCTGTTCTCTCTGCGACGCCGTCGTCAGGCACTGGCACCAGTTGCCATAGCGCTCCAGGTCGCCCAGATCGCTGCGGTTCCAGGCGCCAACCAGACGTTTCAGCACCTTGTCAGCCTCGGGATGGGCCAGTTCCTTCAGGGCCTCACGGACCAGGGTTTCCGCCTCCGGCTGGCTGCGGGCCAGCAGGGCCTGCATCTGGTCCTCGACCTGCTCCAGTCCCACGACCGGGCGCTGGGCCGCCAGGCTGCGCATCAACAGCAGGGACTCCGCACCGTAGATCGGGAAAAGACCCTCGCGCTGCGCACGGACCACCGCCAGCCGGGTCACATGCAGTTCGACCGGCCCGGTGTCCAGGTCCGACACCGGCAGGCATTCGGCGCTCCAGGCCTGTCGCAGCGACTGCATCAGCGCCGACGGCAGGGGCCACGCCGGCCGGTTCATGGCCTGCTCTACCGCCTGCAGCACCGACGGGTCCGTCAGGTTCACCTCCAGCGCCAACACCCCGGTGCGGTGCAGCGCGGCCTCGACCCGAGGCCCCAGGGCAAACCAGTCGGCCTGTCCCGCATGCAGGGTGCCATACAGAAAAGAGTCGCGCCCGCCGCGGCTGATGCGCCAGAGAAAGCCCCGGTCGGCCGCCTGCTGCTGGGCCTGCATGAGCAACTGGCGGTCCGGCGTTCCGGCCTGGGGCGGACAACGGTCACCCCCCTGGGCCAGCGCAGACGTGAACACGGTCATGCCTCCCAAGGCAAGCAACCACGCACGCCCCAGGCGACCGATGGCGTTCACCAGGTGTCCTGTCACTTGCGGCTCCCTGTCAGCCTTGCAGCGACTCAGGCGCCCGGACGGCGTCCTGGCTTGCGTGCGACAGCGGTCGGCCGGCCACCGGTTTCCCGCGGCGGCAGACCCGTGTGCTGCGTCAGCACCTGACCGGCCCGCGGTTGCACCCGGGCTCCGGACTTGACCGGCGTGCTGTTCTTGCGACGGGCGCTCTGGTAACCCCCGTCGGTGACCGGCTGGAAGGTCGGGATCAGGTGGTGTTTGCCGTTGCCGATCAGGTCGGCCCGGCCCATGGCCTTGAGGGCCTCGCGCAGCAGCGGCCAGTTGTTCGGGTCGTGGTAACGCAGAAAGGCCTTGTGCAGGCGGCGGCGCTTCTCGCCCCGCACGATATCGACCTTTTCGCCGCGCTCGTCCCGGTGCACACCCTTGAGCGGGTTCAGGCCCGAGTGATACATGGCGGTGGCCGTGGCCATGGGGCTGGGGTAGAAGGTCTGCACCTGGTCGGCGCGGAAACCGTTCCTCTTCAGCCAGAGGGCGAGGTTCATCATGTCCTCGTCGCGGGTGCCTGGGTGGGCGGCGATGAAATACGGAATGAGGAACTGCTTCTTGCCCGCCTCTTCGCTGTACTTCTCGAACATCTGCTTGAAGCGGTCGTAGCTGCCGATGCCCGGCTTCATCATCTTGGACAGCGGCCCCTGCTCGGTGTGCTCGGGCGCGATCTTCAGGTAGCCCCCCACGTGGTGCTGGACCAGCTCCTTGACGTACTCGGGACTCTGCACCGCCAGGTCGTAGCGCAGGCCGGAGCCAATCAGGATCTTCTTGATGCCCTTGAGCGCACGCGCGCGCCGGTAGATCTTGATCAGCGGTCCGTGGTCGGTCGTGAGGTTCTGGCAGATGCCGGGGTAGACGCAGCTGGGCTTGCGGCAGGCGGCCTCGATCTCGGGGCTGCGGCAACCCAGGCGGTACATGTTGGCCGTCGGGCCGCCGAGGTCGGAGATGACGCCGGTGAACCCCTCGACCTTGTCGCGGATGTCCTCGACCTCCTTGATGATCGAGTCCTCCGAACGGCTCTGGATGATGCGACCCTCATGCTCGGTGATGGAGCAGAAGGTGCAGCCGCCGAAGCAGCCGCGCATGATGTTCACGCTGAAACGGATCATTTCCCAGGCCGGGATCTTGGTCGCGCCGTCGTGGCGGCCGTGCTCGTCGGCATAGACCGGGTGCGGGCTGCGTGCGTAAGGCAGGTCGAACACCCAGTCCATCTCGGCCGTGGTCAGCGGAATCGGCGGCGGGTTGATCCA
>CALMYH010000033.1 GCA_937873395.1 uncultured Burkholderiales bacterium | reverse complement strand
GCGCCACCAGCACCACGTCGTGCTCCGCGGCCAGACCGGCCATCACCTGCACGATACGCGGGTCGGCGGCCTTGGCCAGGCGTTCGACCTGCTCCAGCAAGGCCACCTTGGCGCTGCTGTCCAGCGAACCGATGGGGTCGGTGCCGGGGTAGAGCGAACGCGAACGCGACACCTTGGAAGCCGGTGTGCGCACCCGGCGGCTCTGTCCCTGACCGGAGATGGTCCGCACCGTGTGGGCGGCGTCCAGCAAAGAGGCCCAGGACAGGTCGTCGGAGTAGGCAAACGCGGTCTTCTCGCCGCTGACCGCGCGCACGCCGACCCCCTGGTCGATGCTGAAGCTGCCGGTCTTGACGATGCCCTCTTCCAGGCTCCAGCCCTCGCTGCGGGTGGTCTGGAAGTACAGGTCGGCGTCGTCCACCCCATGCGAGAGGATCTCGCCGAGCGCCTGGCGCAAGCGGGCCGGACTCAGGTCGTAGGGTTCGAGCAGGGCCTGCTCGGCGATGGCCAGACGGGCCAGGGTGGGTTCGCGCGCGATCATGCTGGCATTGTAGGGATCTGGCCCGCGCACTGCACGGACCGGGTCATCGGCCACCGCCGTCTGGGCGGCGCAGCAGCTGCAGCAAGGCAGCATCATCGAGCCCGTCCAGGCCGGCGGCATGGGCCTGCGCGAACACCCGGGCCGCACGCTCGCCCAGGGGTCCCTGAAAACCGACCCGGTTCGCTGCCTCGACCGCCAGCCGGGTGTCTTTCTCCAGCAGGGTCACGTGGGCGCGGGGCGCAAAGTCACCCGCGATCGCGCGGCGCATGCGGTCCGAGCCGATCCAGCTCTGTCCGCTGGACTGCTCGATCACGTCCAGCGTGCGGCTGGCGTCCAGGCCCAGGCGTTCGGCCAGCGCCAGCACCTCGGCCGCGCCAACCAGGTTGATGCCGGCCAGCAGATTGTTGACCAGCTTGGTGCGGGCCCCGTCACCCGGGCGCTCGCTGAGTTCGAAGCACGGGTCCGCCAGCTGGGTCAGCAGAGGGCGCCGCCGTGCCAGCACCGAGGCCGGGGCCGCCAGCATGAGACTCATGCGGCCCTCGCGCGCCCGGGCCGGGCCGCCGGACATCGGGGCGTCGATGCAGCCGACGCCGGCATCGGTCAGACGCCGCGCCAGCCGCTCGACGTCCTCCGGCGCAATGGTCGGGCACAGCAACACGTCCTGGCCACGCGACAGCCGGGCGGCCGCCCCGTCAGGACCGAACAGCACGTCATCGCACTGGCTGGCGTCCACCACACAGACGATCAGCAAACCATCGGGTGCCAGGGCTTGGGCCGTTTCCGCAGGGGTGGTCAGCACGGCGGCACCGAGCGCAGAGGCCTCGCGCTGTCGTGCCGGGTCGATGTCGCACGCCGCCACCGCCCGGCCCAGCGCGCGCAGGCGCGCCAGCATGGCGCCGCCCATGTTGCCGGCCCCGACCAGGGCCACGGAACAGAATGGAGCAGTGCTCACGATTGCATCAGGCGCCTGGAACGGCCAATGGCCAGCAAGATGCCCAGGCCCACCCCCAGGGTCACCATGGCCGTGCCGCCGTAGCTCACGAACGGCAGAGGCACGCCCACCACCGGCAGGATACCGCTGACCATGCCCATGTTGACGAAGGCATAGACAAAGATGTTGAGCGTCATGGCGCCGGCGAGCAAGCGCGTGAACAGGGTGGGTGCATCCAGGGCGATCATCAGGCCGCGCAGGATCAGGAACAGGAAGGCCACCATCAGCGCCAGGGTACCCACCAGCCCGAACTCTTCGGCAAAGGCGGCGAAGATGAAGTCGGTGGCCCGCTCGGGGATGAATTCGAGGTGCGTCTGGGTGCCCTGCAAAAAGCCCTTGCCCCAGACACCGCCGGAACCGATGGCGATCATGCCCTGGATGATGTGAAAGCCCTTGCCCAGCGGATCCTGGAACGGGTCGAGCAGGGTACAGACCCGCACCTTCTGATAGGCGCGCAGGACCTTCCAGTCGACCCCGGGCGCACACCATTGCTCTTCCATGAGGATGAGCGTGACGATGCCCGCCGCCGCCAGGACCAGCGGCGGCACGACCAGCTTCCAGCTCAGCCCGGCAAAAAAGATGACAAACAGGCCGGAGGCCACGACCAGCAAGGTGGTGCCCAGATCCGGCTGCTTGAGGATGAGGGCGGCAGGCAAGGACAGCAGGATGAGAGCGGCCAGAAAATCGACCGGCTTGAGCTGACCCTCCCGGCGCTGGAACCACCAGGCCAACATGAGCGGCATGGCGATCTTCATCAGCTCGCTGGGCTGGATCACCACACCCACGTTGAGCCAGCGCTGCGATCCCTTGCGCTCGATGCCGAACAGGTCCACACCCACCAGCAACAGCACAGCCACCAGGTACATCGGCAAGGCCAGGGTCATGAGCCGTTGGGGAGGGACCTGGGCGACCACAAAAAGGACACCCGCGGCCAGCAACATGTTGCGTCCATGGCTGGTGAAACGCGTGCCCTGCTCGAAACCGACCGAGTACATGGTCACCAGACCGAAGCCGGCCAGGATCAGGATGGCCAGCAGCAGCGGACCGTCAAACCCCCGGAACACCGGGGCCAGACGCTGCAGCAGGTGGGGTTTTTCGATCACGACGGCCATCGGACGCGATTATCCCCCGGCCGCCCTACAGCCCCTCTGCCTTCGTGCGCGCCCCGCAGGCCGGCATACTGCTGCCATGAACGAACGCTCCGATCCCCCAGCCGTCACCCACCTGCTGTACCTGCACGGCTTCCGTTCGTCCCCCCGCTCGACCAAGGCCCGGCTGGTGGGGGAGCGAGTGAGGCGCGAACACCCCGGTGTCACCTGGTGGTGCCCCCAGTTGCCGCCCTCGCCCGCGGCGGCCATGGCCGTGGTGAGCGAGGGAACCGCCCACTGGCCAGCCGGACGCTCGGCGGTGATCGGCTCCTCGCTGGGAGGGTTTTATGCCCGGTACATCGGGCTGGCCAAGGCATGGAAGCGCGCCCTGCTGAACCCGGCCGTCCACCCGGCACGCGACCTGGCTCGCCACATCGGCGAGCAGACCGCCTGGCACGACCCGAACGACCGCTTTTTCTTCGAGCCAGCCTTCGTGGATGAGCTGCAGCAGCTGGAAACCGGACTGGAGCGGATGGCGGCCAGCGCGCCGGTGACCCCTGCGCTCCAGTATGCACTGATCGCCCAGGGCGACGAGGTGCTGGACTGGCGGGAGATGTGCGGGTTCTGCCATGGCGGCGAGCTTCATGTGCTGCCCGGGTCCGACCATGCGATCAGCGATTTCCCCGAACACCTGGACGGGCTGATGGCCTTCCTGCAACTGGCTGACTGAACCCGCCGCAGGTCTCAGGGCCCGGAGCTCCCGCGTGGGACAATGGCGCCCATGTACATTCTGTTCGACGAAGCCGGCAAACTCCAGACCGGCCGCCTCCTCTCGGAAGCCGAAAGCTCACTCCAGGTGGAGCTGGACACCGGCAAGCGGGTCAAGGTCAAGACCGCAAACTCCTTGTTGCGCTTCGAAAAACCGGCACCAACCCTGCTGATGCCGGCGGCCACAGCGCTGGCCGAGACCATGGAGCTGGACCTGGCCTACGAGTTCGCTCCCGAAGACGAATTCGGCTTCGAGGAGTTGGCGCGCGACTATTTCAGTGCCCAGGCCAGCACCGAGCAGCTGGTGGCGACCATGGTCTGCCTGCACGGTGCCCCACACTACTTCCGGCGGGCTGGCAAAGGTCGGTTCCGCAAGGCCCCGCCCGACATCCTCGCCCAGGCACTGGCCGCGATCGAAAAGAAAAAGCAGGTGCAGGCGCGCATCGAAAGCTGGGCGGCCGAGCTGCTGGAGGGCCGCTGCCCAGCCGAGGTGCGCGAGCAGCTCTACCGCATCCTGTTCAAACCCGACAAAAATTCGCCCGAGTACAAAGCGGTGGTCGAGGCCGCGCGCCAGGGCAAGCTGGCCCCGCTGACCTTGCTGGAGCGCGCAGGCGCGATCACCAGCGCCTACGAATTCCACTGGCAGCGCTTCCTGTTCGAGCAGTTCCCCAAAGGCACGGGCTTCCCGGCCCTGCCTGTGCCCGCTGTGTCCGAGGAATTGCCCCTGGCCGACGTGCAGGCCTTCTCGATCGACGACTCGCACACGACCGAGATCGACGACGCCCTGTCCTTGCAAGGCCTGGGCTCTGGCACGGTGACCCTGGGCATCCACATTGCGGCCCCGGGGCTGGCCATCACCCCGGACGACGCCCTCGACCAGATCGCCCGCCAGCGGCTGTCCACGGTCTACATGCCCGGCCACAAGATCACCATGCTGCCCGATGCGGTGGTGCAGGCCTACACGCTGGAAGCCGGTCGGGCCTGCCCGGCGGTCTCGCTGTACCTGAAGATCGATGAGAGCAGCCTGGCGGTGCTGGAAAGCCGCACCGCACTGGAGCGGGTGCCGATTGCGATCAACCTGCGGCACGACCGCCTGGACGACGTGATCACGACCGACTGGCTGGCCGGCGATTCGGCAGGCACGACCGCGACCACCGAGGTCGAAGCCCTGCGCCCGGTCCTGGGTTTCCTGCACCGCCTGGCGCTGCACCAGAAAGCGCAACGCGAACAGGTGCGGGGCAAGCCCGAGACCTTCACCCGTCCCGACTACAGCTTCCGGCTGGAAGGTGTGCAAGGCGACCAGCCCGATGGCAGCGAAAAGGTGCACATCGGCACACGCCGCCGCGGCGAGCCGCTGGACCTGATGGTGGCCGAGGCCATGATCCTGGCCAACAGCACCTGGGGGCAGTGGCTGGCCGACTGTGGCGTGCCCGGCATCTACCGCAGTCAGGCCAGCCTGGCGCCCGGCGTCAAGGTGCGCATGGGCACCAAGGCCCAGCCCCACGCCGGCATCGGCGTGCGCTGCTATGCCTGGAGCACCTCGCCGCTGCGCCGCTACGTCGACCTGGTGAACCAGTGGCAGATCATCGCCTGCGCCCGCTTCGGCAAGACAGCGGCGCTGGCCGCGCCCTTCAAGCCCAAGGATGCCAGCCTGTTCTCGGTGGTCAGCGCCTTCGACGCCGCCTACAGCGCCTACAACGGGTTCCAGAACGGCATGGAACGCTTCTGGACCCTGCGTTACCTGCGCCAGGAGCAGATTGGCGAACTCACCGCCACCCTGGTGCGCGACAACCTGGTGCGCGCCGACATGCTCCCGCTGGTGCTGCCGGTGCTGGGCACCGAGGGACTGCCGCGCGGCGCGCATGTGCGGATACGGCTCGGCGCCATCGACGAGATTGCGCTGGATGTCACGGGCAGCGTCATCGAACGGCTGGACCTGCCCGGCGACGCCGATATCGAGGACAGTGGCGACGAAAACGGCGAAGAAGACGCGCTGGCCGCGCCCTTGCATCTGGCCATCGATGTCGACGAAACGCCCGGAGGCGATCCGGGCGCGTCCCCGGCCGGCTGACCATCTGCCCAGCCCCGATGCGCAAGCGCCGACCTCCAGCCCAGAGCAAACGGATCGACCGGGCGAACGACCCCAGGCCGGCCCCGGGCGGGGATAATGGGCATGTGAACGCCCTGGTTGCATTCCTCCGGCGCCTGAGCACCCTGCAGCTGGCTCTGGCCATATCGCTTGCCGCGCATGCAGCGCTGCTGACCGTGCGCTTTGTCAACCCAGAGGGCTTCAACCGGGTCTTTCAGGACACCCCGCTGGAAGTGATCCTGGTCAATGCCCGCAGCGACGAGCGTCCGGAGAAGGCACTGGCCATTGCGCAGGCCTCCCTGGCGGGGGGTGGCGACGCCGACCGGGGTCGTGCCACTTCCCCACTGCCGCCCACCACGGTGGCCAGGCTGGGCGATACGGTGGAAGAAGACCAGCAACGCCAGTTGCAGGCACTCAAGGAACAGCAAGAGCGCATCCTGGCGGAGGTTCGGCGCCGGCTGGCCTCGATGCCGCCCCCGGATCTGCAGGCGGTCAACACCAACCGCGAAGCGTTCGAGCGCGAGCAGCAGCGCCAGGCACTGGTCAAGCTTCTGGCCGAGATCGAAAAACGCATCAATGAGGAAAACGCCCGCCCCAAGAGGCGTTACATCAGTCCGGCCACGCGCGAGGAAGTCTACGCGCTCTACTACGACGAACTCCGACGCCGGATCGAAGACCGGGGCACCCGCAACTTCCCGGAAGCCGGCGGTCGCAAGCTTTACGGCGAGCTGACCATGATCATGACGGTGAACCACACCGGCGAAGTGCTGGAGACCGAGGTGGTGCAGGGTTCCGGCAATCCGACCCTGGACCGACGCGCTGAAGCCATCGTGCGCAGCCTCTCCTTCGGCCGGTTCAGCGATGCCATGCGCCGGCAGGCCGACCAGATCGTGGTGGTGTCTCGCTTCCGCTTCACCCGCGATGAAGGCTTGCGCACCCAGATGAGTGCGCAATGAGTGGCTGCGTCCTCGACGTCCTGACCGCCTGAACTCCACAGACACCGCATGAAGTCCTTTGCGCGCTGGATCCTCTGGGTGCTGCTGGCAGCGCTGGCGCTGCAACTGGCTTTCCTGCTGCGCATTGCCCTCATGGTGACCCTCGACCCCCAGAGCACCAGCTTCATGCGTTCCGAGGCCTGGCGCATCGCCCTTCGGGCCGGTACCGGGGACTCCGATTGGCGCTGGTCGGCGCAATGGGTCGCTCGCGACCAGATCAGCGTGCATCTGCAAAGAGCCGTCATCGCGTCGGAGGACGCGGGCTTCACCCGGCACCGTGGCGTCGACTGGCAAGCCATCGAATCCGCGCGCCAACGCAATCTTCAGCGGCAGCAGCAGGCCAGCCGTCAGGCCGATCGCCAGGCCACGGCGGCTCGCCCGGTGCGTGTGGTCGGTGGCTCCACCATCACCCAGCAGCTGGCCAAGAACCTGCTGCTCTCGGGTGAGCGCAACTTCGTGCGCAAAGGGCAGGAGCTGGTGCTGGCCCTGATGCTCGAAGCCCTGCTGGACAAGGGGCGCATCCTGGAAATCTATCTGAACAGCGTCGAGTGGGGCGAAGGGGTGTTCGGCGCCGAGGCCGCCGCCCAACGCTATTTCCGCAAGTCGGCCCGCCAGCTGAACCCGGGCGAAGCGGCGCGCCTGGCGGTGATGTTGCCGTCGCCGAAATTCTTCGAAACCCGGCAGGGTTCGGCCTACCTCGCCGGACGCGCCCGCACCATCGCCGCCCGCATGGGCGCGGTGGATCTGCCATGAGGAGGACCGCTTGAGCTGGCGTGCATCGCTGGCCGGCATGGTGCTTCTGGGCATCGTTCGGCTGCTCACCGGCGCCCAGGCACGCTGGCATGGCTGTCCGCCCAAGGCGGAGCAGCGCATCTATTTCGCCAACCATCAGAGCCATGCCGACCTGGTGCTGATCTGGGCTGCGCTGCCGCGATCGCTGCGCAGCATCACCCGCCCCATCGCTGCGCGCGACTACTGGACCGCCTCCCGATTTCGGCAATGGATCACCACCGCCGTGTTCAATGCGGTGTATGTGGAACGCGAGCGCAAGGGTGAGGAAGACCCGCTTCAGCCACTGATCGACGCCCTATCCAGCGGCGACTCGCTGATCCTGTTCCCCGAAGGCACACGCGGATTCGACGAAGACCCGCAAGCTTTCAAGTCCGGACTGTACAACCTGGCCCGGCGCTTTCCCGACGTGGTGCTGGTGCCGACCTGGATCCACAACGTGCAACGCGTGATGCCCAAGGGCGAGGTGATGCCGGTGCCGGTGCTGTGTTCGGTCACCTTCGGTGAACCGGTCGTGCTCGGCCCGCAAGAGGAGCGCACGGAGTTCCTGCAGCGCGCCCGCGCGGCGGTCATCGCCCTGAGGGAGGTGTGATGGGTTCGTTTCTTCGCAGCCTGTCACCATCGGCCCAGGTCGGGCTTCTGTTCGTGCTCCTGTTCGGCCTGCTGGCGCTGGCCAGCATCGGATTCCTGTTCTGGTTGTTGCGCGAACCGCGTCAGGAGACCGCCGACCGCCTGCAGGCGCGTCAGCGCCTGCAGGAAGACCTGCGTGTGCTGCTGCGCAGCTCCTGGATCATGGCGGTCGTGTTCTGGGTGGCCTGGGCCCTGGGCGACGGCATGGCCACCCTGCTGTTCGCCATGGTCTCCTTTCTCATCCTGCGCGAGTTCATCAGCCTCTCCCCGACCCGGCGCGGCGACCATCGCAGTCTGCTGCTGGCGTTTTTTGCCATCCTTCCGTTCCAGTATGTGCTGGTGTGGAGCCGTCATTTCGACCTGTTTACCGTCTTCATACCGGTCTACGCCTTCCTCGGCGTGGCGGTGGTGAGTGCGTTCGGCAACGACCCGCAACGCTTCCTGGAACGCAACGCCAAGCTTCAATGGGGCATCATGGTGTGCGTCTACGGCATGAGTCACGTTCCCGCCCTGATGATGATCGAGGCGCCTCGCCTGGCCGGACGGGAGGCCTTCCTGGTGTTTTTCCTGGTGCTGGTGGTGCAGACCTGCATGCTGGTGCAGCATCTCAGTGCCCGGGGGCAGCAACACCCGGCCTTGCCTGGCATCAGCACGGGATTCGGCTGGCGCAGCTGGGGCTGGGGGCTGATGGCCGGCGGACTGCTTGGCGTGGCTCTGGCGGGTCTGACGCCCTTCAAGCCCCTGATGGCCTTGCTGATGGCCTTGCTCGCCTGTGCGGCCGGCTCCTTCGGCCACCTGGTGATGAAAGCCATCAAGCGCGACCGCGGCGTGACCAGCTGGGGGTCGGCCAGCCGCTCCGTGACCGGTGCCAGTGGCCTGCTCGACCGCACCGATGCCCTCTGTTTTGCCGCGCCTGTGTTCTTTCACGCCGTGCGCTGGTCCCTTCAAACCTGATCCATGCGCATCCTAGGAATCGACCCCGGACTGCAATGTGCCGGCTTCGGTGTCATCGATACCGACGGCCCCCGCATGCACTATGTCGCCAGCGGCACCATCCGCACCAGTCCCAGGGACGGCGCCCTTCTGCCGCAGCGCCTGAAGGTCCTGTTCGACGGCATCACCGAGGTTGTGGCCCGCTACCAACCGGAGGTTGCCGTGTGCGAGATCGTGTTCGTCAACGTCAATCCACAGGCCACGCTGCTGCTGGGACAGGCCCGGGGCGGCTGCCTCACTGCCCTGGTGGCTGCGGGTCTTCCGGTGGCCGAGTACACCGCGCTGCAGCTGAAGAAGGCCGTGGCGGGTCACGGCCGTGCGTCCAAGCCCCAGGTCCAGGAAATGGTGCGTCGGCTGCTGCAACTGCCCGGCGTACCCGGCAAGGACGCGGCCGACGCGCTGGGCCTGTGCATCACCCACGCCCAGGTCAGTCGGACCGTGAGCGCCATCGAGCGGGTGGGCCGCCTGCAGGCCCGCACCCACGCGGCCTACAAGGGGGGGCGCCATTACTGAGGGGTCGCCGGTCGTGATCGCGGGATCAGAGCAGGCGTTCGAACACCAGCACGGCGAAAAAGCCCAGCGCCGCCAGCACCGTCCACTTCAGGATGACCAGACCCCATTGCCGGTAGCGGACCTGTCCGGTGCCGATGTAGTAGGCAAAACAGACCCCCGCGGCCAGCAGCAGGACAAAAATGGCCAGACGGAACAGCAGCATCCGCTCACCAGGCCGGCGCCAGCTCGGCAAAACCTCGCGGAGCCTCACTGTCGCGGTTGAAACTGACCTCTTCGTAGGCGTCCGGCTGCTCCAGCAAGGCACGGATCAGCTGGTTGTTCAGGGCGTGGCCAGAGCGAAACGCGCTGTAGGCGGCCAGCAGGGGGCGCCCGAGGATGTAAAGGTCGCCGATGGCGTCCAGGATCTTGTGCTTGACGAATTCGTCCTGGTAGCGCAGTCCGTCGGCATTGAGCACCTTGACGTCGTCCATGACGATGGCGTTGTCGAGTCCGCCACCCAGGGCCAGTCCGTGAGAACGCATCATTTCCACATCGCGCGTGAATCCGAAGGTGCGGGCGCGAGCGATCTCGCGGGCATACTGCCCGGTGCCGAAGTCAAACTCGAAGCGTTGCCCGGTCGAACTCACCGCCGGGTGATCGAACTCGATCTCGAAGCTGAGCTTGTAGCCATGGTAGGGCTCAAGGCGAGCCCATTTGAGCTGGGCACCGGCCCCTTCCCGCACCTCGACCGGCCTGAGCACACGCACGAACCGCTTGGGTACGGGTTGCTGCACGACACCGGCACTCTGCAGCAGGTAGACGAAGGAGGCCGCCGAACCATCCAGGATGGGCACCTCTTCGGCGGTGATGTCCACGTACAGGTTGTCCAGGCCCAGTCCGGCACAGGCACTCATCAGGTGCTCGATCGTATGGACCTTGGCACCCCCGTTGGAGATGGTCGATGCCAGGCGGGTATCGGTGACCGACCGCGCATTGACCGGAATCTCGACCGGCTCGGGCAGGTCCACGCGGCGGAAAACGATGCCGGTGTCGGGCGCGGCGGGGCGCAGCGTCAGCTCAACCCGCTGTCCGCTGTGCAGACCGACACCGACCGCCTTGGTCAGGGATCTGAGCGTTCGTTGCGAAACCATCGGGCCATTGTAAGTTTTGCAGCCATTTTCATGCCATGGAAATGCCTATGGCCCTCATTGGCACCGTCCCGCAGGGCAACTTGGCGAGTGACGCCTGGTCAGGGGCGACCAGGGTCCGCCTACGCCGGCCCGAGTCGCTGCCCCCCTCGAAGCGCCACAAGCGCGCGACAGAGGGGGGAAGCCGCGCAGGGGCGCTGGGGAGAGTCCTCAGTCAATCGGCTTGCTTGCGCAGGAAGGCCGGAATCTCGAAATCGTCCATGCCACCCGACGACAGGGCATCGACCTTGGCCGCCGCCTGGGTGCGGTTGGTGCGCCAGACGCTGGGCACCGCCATGGAGTGGTAGTCGGGCTGTGCCGCTGCGCCCTGGTTGCCGGCGACCGGGCCATGGGCCATGGCGATCGGCGCATTGTCGGTGCCGGTACGCAGCACCTGCAGCGGAGGGGCCGTGCGGCGTGCACCCTGGCGGGACAGGCCGGTGGCGACCACCGTGACGCGCATTTCGTCGCCCAGGCTGTCGTCGTAGGCCGCACCGTAGATGACGTGGGCATCGGACGAGGCGTAGGCACGGATGGTGTTCATGGCCAGCTTGGACTCCGACAGCTTGAGCGAGCCCTTGGCCGCCGTGACCAGAACCAGCACACCCTTGGCGCCCGAGAGGTCGATGCCCTCGAGCAGCGGGCAGGCCACGGCCTGCTCGGCGGCAATGCGAGCGCGGTCCGGGCCGGCCGCCACCGCGGTGCCCATCATCGCCTTGCCGGGCTCGCCCATGACGGTGCGCACGTCTTCGAAGTCGACGTTGACGTTGCCGTACTCGTTGATGATTTCGGCAATACCGCCGACGGCGTTCTTGAGCACGTCGTTGGCATGGGCAAAGGCCTCGTCCTGGGTGATGTCGTCACCCAGGACCTCCAGCAGCTTCTCGTTGAGCACCACGATCAGCGAGTCGACGTTGGCCTCGAGCTCGGCCAGACCGTGGTCGGCGTTGGTCATGCGCCGTCCGCCTTCCCAGTCGAAGGGCTTGGTCACCACCCCCACGGTCAGGATCCCCATTTCCTTGGCCACCCGGGCAATCACCGGCGCGGCACCGGTGCCGGTGCCGCCGCCCATACCAGCCGTGATGAACAACATGTGGGCACCATCGATGGCGGCTCGAATGTCCTCCACCGCCGATTCGGCCGCCTCCCGGCCCTTCTCGGGCTTGCTGCCGGCGCCCAGCCCGGTCACGCCGAGCTGGATGGTCTTGTGGGCCGGGCTGCGTGTGAGGGCCTGGGCGTCGGTATTGGCGCAGATGAACTCCACCCCCTGCACCTGGCGCTCGATCATGTGCTGCACGGCGTTGCCCCCGCCGCCGCCCACGCCGATGACCTTGATCTGGGTGCCCAGGTTGAATTCCTCGACTTCAATCATTTCGATGCTCATGCTGACCTCCTGTGTTGGCGCCCGGTCCGGGCGCGGTGTGACTCAAAAAAACGGATGGAATGGGACAAGAAAACCGGTGGGAAGATGATCGACATCGGCCGGGAGGGCCGGTGCAGACCCACCTTCGGGATCGGGGTCGGCAACGCGGACTCGAACTCAGGGCCGGGCCGGGGGTTGCAGGCAAGCAGGTCTTCATCAGAAGGTCCTCACAAACCAGTTCTTGATCCGGTCGACCGCACCGTGGACCGATCCGGCCTTTTGCGCCACCTTGTGGCCCCGCACCCGCGCCAGGCGGGCCTCCTCGAGCAGTCCCATGACCGTGGCCGCCCGCGTCTGGGCCACCATGTCGGACAGGGCACTGGTGTAGTTCGGAATTCCACGGCGCACCGGCTTGAGAAAGATGTCCTCGCCCAGTTCGACCATGCCGGGCATGACGGCGCTGCCCCCGGTGAGCACGATGCCCGAGGACAGCACCTCCTCGAAGCCCGAGTCGCGCACCACCTGCTGGACCAGCGAGAAAATCTCTTCCACACGCGGCTCGATGACACCGGCCAGCGCCTGACGCCCCAACAGACGGGGGCCCCGGTCTCCGAGACCGGGGACTTCGACCTGGGTCTCCGGGTCGGCCAGCAGTTGCTTGGCGCAACCGCTCTCGACCTTGATGTCCTCGGCATCCTTGGTCGGTGTGCGCAGCGCCATCGCGATGTCGCTGGTGATCAGGTCGCCGGCGATCGGGATCACCGCCGTGTGCCGGATGGCACCGCCGGCAAAGATGGCCACATCGGTGGTGCCGGCGCCGATGTCGACCAGGGCCACACCCAGGTCCTTCTCGTCCTCGGTCAGCACCGCCTGGCTGGAGGCCAGCGGGTTGAGCATCAGCTGATCCACTTCAAGACCGCAGCGCCGCACGCACTTGATGATGTTCTCGGCCGCGCTCTGGGCGCCGGTGACGATGTGCACCTTGGCTTCCAGCCGGATGCCGCTCATGCCGATGGGCTCGCGCACCTCCTGGCCGTCGATCACGAACTCCTGCGGCTCCACCAGCAACAGGCGCTGGTCGGTGGAGATGTTGATCGCCTTGGCGGTCTCGATCACCCGCGCCACATCGGCCGGCGTGACCTCGCGGTCCTTGATGGCCACCATGCCGCTGGAGTTGATGCCCCGCACATGGCTGCCGGTGATGCCGGTGTAGACGCGGGCAATCCGGCAGTCGGCCATCAGTTCGGCCTCTTTGAGCGCCTGCTGGATGCTCTGCACGGTGGCGTCGATGTTGACCACCACGCCGCGCTTGAGCCCGTGGCTGGCGGATACGCCGAGGCCGGCGAGCTTGAGTTCGCCACCGGGCAGCACCTCGGCCACCACCACCATGATCTTGGCGGTGCCGATGTCCAGCCCGACCACCAAATCCTTGTATTCCTTGGGCATGATCGTTTCTCGATTACCTTGTGTTTCCTGAAGGGCTGGCGTCCGTGAGGGTGCTGACACCCTGCATTCGCAGGGCGTAGCCATTGGGATAGCGCAGGTCCACGGCCTCGATCGCGCCGGCGTAACGGCGGGCCACCTGCCCCACCGTCCCGGTGAACTGGCGGGCCCTGGCCAACAGCTCGTCGGGGCCGCCTCGTCCGAGTTCGACCGAGGCCCCACTGTCCAGGCGCGCTCGCCAGGTACCGCGATCGCTGAGTTCGAGCCGGTCCAAGGCCATGTCCAGTCGGGCCAGCTCGGGGCGCAAACCGAGGAAGGCTTCCCACACCAGGGCGGCCTGCGCCAGCGGCCCGGCCAGCTCGGGCAGGTCGTCGCCCTCTTCGGGCATCGCCTCGAAGACCTCTCCGTGGGTGTTGACGAGCTGCCCCGATCCCGACTGCCCCCACCAGGCCACCGGGACGTGTTCTTCCAGTGTCACCCGCAGGCGGTTCGGGAATTCGCGCTGGACCTGCGCCTGGCGTACCCAGGGCACTGCCTCGAACATCTGCCGCACCTGGTGCAGGTCGGCGTCGAGAATGCTGCTGGAGATCCGGGTTCGCAGCTGGCTGGCCAGCTGCGCGCGCAATTGAACCGGGTTCTGGTGGGCGACATCGCCCTGAACCGATATGCCGCGAATGGTCCAGATCGGGTGGCGCAGCACCCAGTGGCCCACGGCCACGATGCCCATGAGCAACAGCACCACGACCATGGCCGAGGTGGCCATGGTCATGAGGCGGATGTCCAGGGGCAGCTCGTTCTTCATGGCCGACCAAGCTCCGCGGTGCTGTCCAGACTGGCGCTGGCGAGCACGTTCAGGCACAGGTCCTCGTAGGACAGGCCGGTGGCACGCGCCGACATCGGGACCAGCGAGTGTCCGGTCATGCCCGGCGAGGTGTTGATCTCCAGCAGCCAGGGCTTGCGCGTGCCCGCGTCAATCATCACGTCGGCACGCGCCCAGCCCCGGCAATCCAGCGCCCGGTAGGCTTTGAGAACCAGGGCCTGAATGGCGACCTCCTCGCCCTCCGGCAGACCGCAGGGCACCAGGTACCGGGTGTCGTCGTTGAAGTACTTGTTCTGGTAATCGTAGTTTCCACCCGGCGCCACGATGCGGATCACCGGCAGCGCGCGGGCCTGCATTCCGGAGCCCAGCACCGGGCAGGTCACCTCGTCGCCGGCGATGAACTGTTCGCACATCACCATCGGATCCTGCCCGGCCGCCAGCGCATAGGCCGCCGCGCACTGGTCGGCGGTCAGCACTTTGGTCAGGCCGATGGTGGAACCTTCGCGCACCGGCTTGACGATCATGGGTGCGCCCAAAGCCTCGAAAGCGGCCCGGGTTTCTTCGGCACTGTGGACCTGGCGCCAGGCCGGGGTCGGCAGCCCTTCGGCCAGCCAGATGCGCTTGGTCATGAGCTTGTCCATGGCCACGGCCGAGGCCATCACGCCCGGCCCGGTGTAGGGAATGCCCAGCAGCTCCAGAGCGCCCTGTACCGTTCCGTCCTCGCCGAATCGACCATGCAGAGCGATGAAGCAACGGTCGAACCCGTCGCGCCGCAACTCGTCCATGGAGCGCTCGGCCGGGTCGAAGGCCTGGGCATCAACCCCCCGGCTGCGCAGGGCCGCCAGCACACCCTGACCGGACATCAGCGACACCTCGCGTTCGGCCGAGCGACCGCCCATGAGGACGGCCACTTTGCCCAGGGCCTGTACATCGATCGGATGCGGATGGTCAGACACGTTCATTTTCCTTCCTGGGTCGCCAGTTCGATGACCTGCCCGGCCACGGTGCCGATGGATCCGGCCCCCATGCAGAGCACGACGTCCCCGTCGCGCGCGTTGTCCAGCACCGCCTGTGGCATGGCGGCGATGTCGTCGACGAACACCGGCTCCACCTTGCCAGCCACCCGCAGCGCACGCGCCAGCGAGCGCCCATCGGCCGCGACAATGGGGGCTTCACCGGCGGCATACACTTCGGCCAGCAGCACCGCATCGGCCTGTCCGATCACCTTGACGAAGTCCTCGAAGCAATCGCGGGTGCGGCTGTATCGGTGCGGCTGGAAGGCCAGCACCAGCCGGCGCCCCGGAAAGGCGCCGCGCGCGGCCGACAGCGTGGCGGCCATCTCGACCGGGTGGTGACCGTAGTCGTCGACGAGGGTGGCCGCGCCACCGGAGGGCAGTGGCGCATCGCCATAACGCTGGAAGCGTCGGCCCACGCCCTTGAACTCCGCCAGCGCCTTGAGCACGGCCTCGTCAGGCACGCCCAGCTCCACCGCAATACCGATGGCGGCCAGGGCATTGAGCACGTTGTGCTGGCCGGGCAGGTTGAGCACCACATCCAGATCGGGCAGTTCGACCCCGTTGCGCCGTTGCACCGTGAAATGCATCTGGCCACCGACAGGGCGCACGTTCACCGCCCGCACCTGGGCATCTTCGGCCAGGCCATAGCTGGTGATGGGGCGCGCGATCTGCGGCAGGATCTCGCGAATGGCCGGGTCGTCCACGCACACCACTGCTGCGCCATAGAAGGGCATGCGGTGCAGGAATTCGATGAAAGCCGCCTTCAGGCGACCGAAGTCGTGCCCGTAGGTGTCCATGTGGTCGGCGTCGATGTTGGTCACCACCGACAGCACTGGCAACAGGTTCAGGAACGACGCGTCGGACTCGTCCGCCTCGACCACGATGTACTCACCCGAGCCCAGCTGTGCGTTGGCGCCGGCGCTGTTGAGACGCCCGCCGATCACGAAGGTGGGGTCCAGCTGCGCGGCGGCCAGCACGCTGGCGACCAGGCTGGTGGTGGTGGTCTTGCCGTGGGTGCCGGCAATGGCCACCCCCTTCTTCATGCGCATCAGCTCGGCCAGCATGACTGCCCGCGGCACCACGGGAATCAATCGCGCATGGGCAGCGACCACCTCAGGGTTGTCTTCCTTGACCGCGGTGGAGGTCACGATGGCATCGGCCCCGGCAATGAACTGTTCGTCGTGTCCCCGGTGCACCGTTGCTCCCAGCGAAACCAGCCGGCGCGTGGACGCGTTCTCGCCCAGGTCGCTGCCCGAAATGACAAACCCCTGGTTGAGCAGCACCTCGGCAATGCCACTCATGCCGGATCCGCCGATGCCGACGAAATGGATGTGGCGAATGGCATGTTTCATGCCGTGAGCCCTCCTTTGCATTGCGCGGCATCGGCGGGCACCGCCCGACGCGGTCCAGACCTGGACTGCGTGCTCACGGACACGACGAAATGGATGTGGCGAATGGCATGTTTCATGCCGTCTTCACTTTCGCAAGTTGTTCGCAGGCAGCCACCACGGCACCCACGGCCTGGGTCTTTTCCATCTGCTTGGCCTTGATGGCCATTTGCAGGAGCTGATCACGACGCACTTCGCGCAAGCGCTGGGCCAGCGCGGCCGGCGTCAACTCGTGCTGCGGTACCAGCCACGCCGCGCCGGCATCCACCAGGAAGCGGGCGTTGCTGGTCTGGTGGTCGTCCACCGCGTGAGGGAACGGCACGAACAGAGCGGCTGCTCCGACCGCAGCGATTTCAGTCACCGTGCTGGCCCCGGCCCGGCAGACGATCAGGTCGGCATCGGCAAAGGCGCTGGCGGTGTCATCGATGAAGGGAGTGAGTTCAGCCTGCACGCCCGCTGCCCGGTAGCTCGCGCGCAAGGCTTCGATCTGCTTTTCGCCGCTCTGGTGCAGGACCTGTGGCCGCTCCGACTGCGGGATCAGCGCCAGCGCCTGCGGCACGGTGTCGTTCAGTGCCTTCGCACCCAGGCTGCCACCGACCACCAGCAAGCGCAAAGGGCCCGTGCGGCCACTGAGCCGCTGGGCCGGTGCCGGCTGCTGCAGAAAGGCGCTGCGCAGCGGGTTGCCGACCCACTCGGCCTTGGACAAGGCACCGGGGAAGGCACTGAACACACGGTCGGCGATGCCTGCCAGCACCTTGTTGGCCATGCCGGCCACCGAATTCTGTTCGTGCAGCACCAGCGGCTTGCCCGCCAGTGTGCCCATCATGCCGCCCGGGAAGGTGATGTAGCCACCCAGCCCCACCAGCACATCGGGCTTGACGCGGCGCACCACCTGCAAGGCCTGCCAGAACGCACGCAGCAGGCGCACCGGCAGGAGCGCCAGAGTCAGTGGGCCTTTGCCACGAACGCCGCCGAAATCGATGGTTTCGAGCGGGAATCCGCGCGGCGGGACAAGACGGCTTTCCATGCTGCCGGGCGCCCCCAGCCAGTGCACCCGCCAGCCGCGCTCGCGCAGCCCCCCGGCCACGGCCAGGCCCGGGAAGATGTGTCCGCCGGTACCGCCGGCCATGACCAGGGCGCAGGGCTGGCGGATCATGGGCGGCCCCCTTTCATCAGCGACGCGTGCCGCCTCTGCAGCCGCTGCGCGTCTGCCTGTCGGTTTTCCCGAAACCGCTGGCACATCATGGGCGGCCCCCTTTCATCAGCGACGCGTGCCGCGTCTGCAGCCGCTGCGCGTCTGCCTGTCGGTTTTCCCGAAACCGCTGGCACATCATGGGCGGCCCCCTTTCATCAGCTGGCGGTTTTCATAATCCACTCGCAGGACGATGGCCAGGGCCACCAGGGTCAGCAGAATGGCCGAGCCTCCGTAACTCATGAGCGGCAGGGTCAGGCCCTTGGTGGGCAGGGCACCGAGGTTGACGCCGATGTTGATGAAGGCCTGAAAACCCACCCACAGGCCCACCCCCTGGGCGACCAGACCGGCAAACACCTTGTCCAGCGCAATGGCCTGACGTCCGATCAGCATGATGCGGCGGGTGAGCCACAGGAACAGGGCAATCAGGGTCAGCACGCCCAGCAAGCCGAACTCCTCGCCGATCACGGCCAGCAGGAAGTCGGTGTGCGCCTCGGGCAGCCAGTGAAGCTTCTCGACACTGCCCCCGAGACCGACGCCAAAAATCTCGCCGCGACCAAAGGCGATCAGGGAATGGGAGAGCTGGTAGCCCTTGCCCAGCGCATGTTCGGCCGAGAAGGGATCGAGATAGGCAAAGATGCGTTCTCGGCGCCATTCGCTCATCATGATCATGATGGAGAACGCCGCCACCACCACGACCGAGATCAGGAAGAACATGCGCGCATTGACGCCCCCCAGGAACAGGATGCCCATGGCGATGACGACGATCACCATGAAAGCGCCCATGTCGGGCTGGGCCAGCAGCAGCATGCCCACAATGCCCAACGCCACCGCCATCGGAGCCACGGCACGGAAGAAGTGCTCCTTCACCTCCATCTTGCGCACCATGTAGTCCGCCGCGTAAATCAGGACCGCCAGCTTCGCCAGTTCGGACGGCTGGAAGTTCAACAGGCCCAACGGAATCCAGCGGCGTGCGCCGTTGACGCCCTTGCCGATTCCCGGCAGCAGGACAAGCACCAGCAGGACCAGACTGATCGCGAACAGCCAGGGAGCCAGTCGCTCCCACTCCTTCATCGGGATCTGGAAGGCAACCATGGCCGCGACCAGGCCAATGCCTATCGCCACCCCATGTCGCAACACGAAGTGGGTGTGCGCGTAATTGGCGAAGCGCGGGTTGTCCGGCAGGGCAATGGATGCGGAATACACCATCACCAAGCCCCAGGCCAGCAGGGCAATACACACCCAGAGCAGGTGCTGGTCGAAGCCCAGCTGTCGCACCGGTACCGGCCGGGTACCCGCATAGGTGCGACTGGACAGACGGACCGGCAGGGCCTCGGCACCCTGCCCTCGGCGGGCAACCTGGCCGCGCCGTCCCCCGGCCGGCCAGAGTCCCGACAGGCGCTGGCTCAGTTGACCGATCATGACGAGGCCTCCAGGTCCACGCCGCGCTCCAGAGCAAGCTCCCGGACCGCATCGACAAAGACACGGGCGCGGTGCACGTAGTTGTCGAACATGTCCAGGCTGGCACAGGCCGGAGACATCAGGACGGCATCGCCGGCCCGAGCCAGATCGGCCGCCACCCGGACCGCCTGCACCAGATCGGGGGCGTCCTGCAACGGAACGCCGGCCTCGGACAGAGCCGGGCCGAGTTGCTGGCGGAGCAGCGGCGCGTCCCGCCCGATCAGCAACACCGCCCGTGCATGGCGGACCAGCGGATCGGTCAGGGGCCGGAAGTCCTGGCCTTTGCCATCACCGCCCAGGATCATCACCAGCGGACGTTCTATACCCAGCCCCTGCACGGCGGCGAGCGTGGCCCCCACGTTGGTGCCCTTGCTGTCATCGAAGTACTCGACACCTTCGATGATGGCCACAGGCTCCACCCGATGTGGCTCGCCACGGTAGTCGCGCAGACCATGGAGCATCGGCCCCAGCGCGGCGCCGGTGGATGTGGCCAGTGCCAGAGCCGCCAGGGCGTTGGCGGCGTTGTGCCGACCGCGGATGCGCAAGGCATCGGCGGGCATCAGGCGTTGCAGGTACAGGCCCGCATCGTCTTCGGCATGGCGCCCACGCTGCCGGGTCTCATCCAGCGCCTGCGCACGCACCAGCCAGGCCATGCCGTTGACGGTCTCCAGCCCCCAGTCACCGTCCCGGCTGGGGACATCCAGACCGAAGGTCACAAAGGCCCTCGCCGGGCGCAGGCGGTTGCGGCCACCGATCTTGACCGTGACCTGGTCAGGCTTCCATGCCATCACACGCTCGTCGTCGCGGTTGAGCACCATCAAGGCGGCGGTTCCGAAGACCGCGGCTTTCGCCTGCGCATAGGCCTCCATGGAACCGTGCCAGTCGAGGTGGTCCTCGGTGAGATTGAGGATGGTGGCCGCGGTGGGCAGGGCGTCCCAGGCGCCGCCGGCCACGCTGTCGAGCTGGAAACTGGAGAGCTCAAGCACCCACACCTGTGGCAGATGCGGAGGTTCGGGGGGACGTGCAGGCGGCGGCTCGATCGGCATCGGCGCATCCTCGCCATCGTCTCCAGGATCGCCGGACGGAGTGCCACCAGCGGCCGCGTCCACCGTCATCGGTGCACACCGCGTCTTGTCCTCCTGGTCACCAAACGCCTGGTTCTCGAGGGCGCCGAAGGCATCTTCAGGGTGACATTCGACCTCCGCAGCCTGGGCTTCTTCATCCAACGCGGCGCCGAGAACATCCAGCAAGGCCGGACCGATGTTGCCAGCCACCGCGACACGTTGGCCGGCCCGCCGCAGCAGCTGGCCTGTCAACGAGGTGACGGTGGTCTTGCCGTTGGTTCCGGTGATGGCGAGCACACGGGGACGATAGGGCAACGAATCCCGGATGGCCAGATCGGCGAGTGCCTGGGCGAACAGGTCCAGCTCACCGACAAAAGCCATCTGGCGTTCTTGGGTCCACTGGCGCACTGCCGCCAGTTCGGCGGGAGCCAGCCCCGGACTGCGAGCCACCATCGTCCATGGCCCGGCGGCCAGTAACCCGGTATCGAAGGCTCGGGAGACAAAGCCGGCCTGGGGACAGTCAGCCTGCAGCGCCTGCAGCTGGGGCGGGGCGGCCCGGGTGTCGGCCACGGTCACCCGGGCGCCGTGACGCAGGCACCAGCGCGCCATCGCCAGCCCGGAAATGCCCAGGCCGAGAATGAGGACGTTCTGATCCTTGAGAAGGTTCATCGCAGTTTCAGGGTGGACAGCCCGACCAGGCAGAGCAGCATGGTGATGATCCAGAAGCGGACCACGACCTGGCTCTCTTTCCAGCCTTTTTTCTCAAAGTGGTGGTGCAGGGGTGCCATCTGGAACAGGCGGCGCCCCTCGCCGAAACGGCGCTTGGTGTACTTGAAATAGCTGACCTGCAACATCACCGACAGGGCTTCGACCACAAAGATGCCACCCATGATGGCCAGCACGATTTCCTGGCGCACGATGACCGCAATCGTGCCCAGTGCACCGCCGAGGGCGAGCGCACCGACGTCCCCCATGAAGACCTGGGCCGGGTGGGTGTTGAACCAGAGGAAGGCCAGCCCGGCACCGGCCATCGCCGCACAGAAAATGAGCAGCTCGCCAACGCCAGGGATGTGGGGCATCAACAGATAACGCGCGAAAACCGCGTTGCCGGTGACGTAGGCGAACACACCGAGCGCCGAGCCGACCATGATCACCGGCATGATGGCCAGCCCGTCGAGGCCGTCGGTGAGATTGACGGCATTGCTGGCCCCGACGATGACCAGATAGGTCAGCAGCACAAAGCCGAACACCCCCAGCGGGTAACTGATCTCCTTGAAGAAGGGCACCATCAACCCGGCCTGCGGCGGCAGATCCAGGGTGAAACCCGAGGCCACCCAGTCGTAGAACAGCTCCAGCACCTTGGCATTGCTGGTTTCAGAGATCGCAAAGACGAGAAAGAAGGCCGCCAGCAGGCCGATCAGCGACTGCCAGAAGTACTTCTCCCGGGAGCGCATGCCCTCGGGATCCTTGTGCACGACCTTGCGCCAGTCATCGACCCAACCGATGGCACCAAAGCCCAGTGTGACCAGCAGAACGATCCAGACAAAGCGGTTGCTCAGATCGAACCAGAGCAAGGTGGACAGCGCAATCGAGAAGAGGATGAGCACGCCCCCCATGGTGGGCGTTCCGCCTTTGCTCAGGTGGGTCTGCATCGCGTACTCGCGGATGGGCTGACCGATCTTGAGCGCGGCCAGACGCCGGATGACATAAGGACCGGCCACCAGCCCGACGATCAGTGCCGTCATCGCGGCCATGACCGCACGGAACGTGAGGTACTGGAACACCCGCAGGAAACCGAACTCCGGGCTCAGGGTTTGCAGCCACTGGGTCAGGCTAAGCAGCATGAGGCTTATCCTCCGGTTGTTGTACGCCCGCTGCCTGCAGTTCGACCACCGACTGCACCACGCGCTCGAGTTTCATGAAACGCGACCCCTTGACCAGCACGCTGCGGGACGCCCCAGGTTGATCGCTGCACAGATGGCGACCGATCTCGTCCACCATGGGACCCGCATCGGACCACCAGGAGGGTGCTGCCTGTCCGGCCTGGCGCAGTTCTTCCGTCGCCCGGCGCATCCAGTCGCCACAGACATGGACACTTTCGATGCCTGCGGCCTGGGCCTGCCGCAGCACTTCCAGGTGGAACGCCAGACCCTGTTCGCCAACCTCGCCCATGTCGCCCAGCACCAGCAGACGCGGAGCGGGCAGGTTCGCCAGCACATCGATGGCGGCAAGCACCGAATCGGGATTGGCGTTGTAGCTGTCGTCCACCAGGGTGACATCCCGGCCACCGATGCGCAGCGAAAGCGCCCGGGAGCGTCCACCCACCGGTTCAAACCGGTCCAGGCCGGCGGCGATGTCGGCCAGCGACACCCCTGCGGCCAGGGCACAGGCGGTGGCGGCCAGGGCATTGCGCACGTTGTGGCGGCCAGCGATACGCAGACGGCAGCCCAGTTCGCCGTCCGGCGTGCCGATGCGCAACTGCCATCCGCCTTCAAGCCATTGCGCCGCCAGCAAGCTCACCTCGGCCGATCGGTCGTGGTCGCTGAACCGGAGCATCCGCCGGCCAGCGGCCAGTTCGGCCCACAAGCTGCTGAACGTGTCGTCGCCGGGAAAGACAGCGGTGCCTTCGCCACCCAGGGCCGACAGCACGCACCCGTTCTCCCGCGCCACCGCTTCCACACTGCTCATGAATTCCTGATGCTCGCGCTGGGCATTGTTGACCAGCGCCACCGTGGGCCTGGCCAGTCCGGCCAGGTAGGCGATCTCGCCCGGGTGGTTCATGCCCAGCTCCACCACGGCCATGCGGTGCCGGGGCCTCAGGCGCAACAGGGTCAGGGGAAGCCCGATGTCGTTGTTGAGGTTGCCGGCGGTTGCCAAGGCCTGCTCGCCCCAGGCGGCACGCAGGATGCTGGCGACCATCTGGGTCACCGTGGTCTTTCCGTTGCTGCCGGTGACGGCCACCAGCGGAATGGCGAACCTCTGTCGCCAAGCCCGCGCCAGCTCGCCCAGCGCCCTGCGGGTATCGGGCACCTCGGCGCCCGGCAGCCCGGCAGCGGCCAAACCGTGCTCTGCGATCGCCGCCCGTGCGCCCGCAGCTCTGGCCTGCGCCAGAAACGCGTGCGCATCGAAGCGCTCTCCCCTGAGTGCCACGAACAGGTCACCGGCCTGAAGGCTTCGGCTGTCTGTGTGAACCCGAAGCAGGGTATCCGGGATGGAACCCACGACACGCGCGCCCGGCAACAGTGCCAGGAGTTGCGGCAGTCCCTGCATCACGTCGGCGCTCACGGGCGAGCCTCCAGCTGCCGACGCTGGTGCAGCGCACGACGAACCTCGTCACGATCGGAAAACCGCTTGCGCACGCCCCGAATCTCCTGATACTCCTCGTGCCCTTTACCGGCAACCAGCACGACGTCGGCGACATCGGCGCTGCAGACAGCCCGTTCGATGGCCAGCGCGCGGTCGGCTTCGATGACCACCCCCTCGGAAGAACGCAAGCCCGACCTCATCTGTTCCAGAATGGCCTGCGGATCCTCGCTGCGCGGGTTGTCGCTGGTGAGCACTGCCTCGTCCGCATGGGATTGGGCCGCGGCCGCCATCAGGGGGCGCTTGCCGGGATCGCGGTCACCACCGCATCCGACCACCACCCACAGGCGTCCGCCACGCCGACGGATCAGGGGCTGCAAGGCTTGCAAGGCCTGCACCAGCGCATCGGGCGTGTGGGCATAGTCGACCAGCACCAGCGGCCCGGCCTCGGCTCCATCGGCGTGGACGGCCTCCATGCGGCCCGGCACCGGACCCAGCCGCGCACAGGCGGCAACCGTCTCGTCCAGCGAGAGCCCCACCGCCCGGGCTGCTGCCACCACACCCAGCAGGTTGGACACGTTGTACCGACCCACCAGCGGCAGCCGCAGGCGGTGGCACCGCTCCCCTTCCTGGAACTCGAATTCGACCCCCTCGACCGTCCAGGAAATGGCACTGGCCCGCAGCGGGGCACCGGGTCGCTCGATGCCCCCCGTCCAGACATCCAGCCCCCGTCCTTCGAGATGGTTGAGCAGGGTCTCGGCCTTGGGATCATCGAGATTGACCACCACCGCCTGCAAGCCCGGCCAGTCGAACAGGGCCAGCTTGGCCTGCCAGTAACGCTCCATGCTGCCGTGGTAGTCGAGGTGGTCCTGGGTGAAATTGGTGAAGACACCCACCCGGATGTGGCTGCCGGCGAGACGATGCTCGGCCAGGCCGATCGAAGACGCCTCGATGGCACAGGCGCGGTCCCCCTCGTCGACAAACCGGCGCAACTGTCGCTGCAGGCTGACCGGATCCGGCGTGGTCAGGCCGGTAGGCGTCCAGGCCGCTCCGGCAGGCGCCGATGGCGTCGGCGGCCTGCCCATGCCCAGGGTGCCGACCACGGCACAGGGCAGGCCTGCCGCGCTCAGCAGTTGCGCCATCCACCAGGCACTCGACGTCTTGCCATTGGTGCCGGTGAACGCGATCAGGTCAAGCGACCGGGAAGGTTCGCCATGAAAGGCCGCAGCCAGCGGACCGGTCAGCGCCTTCAGGCCGCGCACCGCAGCGACGCGGGCATCGGACAGGGACCAGGCCTCGACACCCACCTGTTCCACCAGTGCCACCAACGCGCCCGCCGCCAGTGCATCCCCCACAAAACGGCGCCCGTCGGTCGCGGCGCCCGGCCAGGCGATGAAGGCGTCGCCCGGGCGGACGCGACGGCTGTCCACCTGCAGGTCTTCGACACCGCAGGCGCGCAGCCAGGCGAGCACTTCAGCCAGTTCGTGCAGTTGCCGCATCAGAACGACTCCTCCACCATGTCGGCCACGATCTGCGGCTTGACATCCATGTCGGGCTGTACACCCAGGATGCGCAGGGTGTGTTGCACCGTCTCGCTGAACACCGGGGCAGCCACGACACCGCCGTAGTACTGCCCGCTTCTGGGCTCGTCGATCATCACCGCGACCACAATGCGTGGCGCCTCGACCGGCGCCAGGCCGACAAAGAAGCTGCGGTACTTCTGGTCGGAATAACCCCGGCCTTCCTGCTTGCGTGCCGTGCCGGTCTTGCCGCCCACGGAATAGCCCATGGTCTGCGCCCTCGTTCCGGTGCCGCCCTGTTGTGTGGCCATGTGCAGCATGCGACGGACCGCCACCGCCGTCTCCGGGCTGAACACACGCTCGCCCACCACCGGCTCGTCGGTCCTGATCATGGTCAGCGGGATCAGCTCACCGTCGCGCGCAAACACGGTGTAGGCATGCGCCAACTGGAAAAGCGAGGATGAAAGCCCATAACCGTAGCTCATGGTGGCATGCTCGATCGGCCGCCAGGACTTGTAGGGCCGCAGGCGCCCACTGACCGCGCCCGGAAAAGGGACCACCGGTTTCTGACCGAAACCGGACCGGGTGTAGGTTTCCCACAGGTCCCTGGCCGGCATCTGCATGGCCATCTTGACCACGCCCACGTTGCCGGACTTCTGGATGATTTCGTTGACCGACATGACGCCGTGATCCCGGGCATCTCGGATGGTGGCGCCGCCAATCGTCATGCGGCCGGGCGCTGTCTGGATACGGGTGTCCGGCCGCACCAGGCCCTTGTCCAGGGCCAACGCCGCCACAAAGGGCTTGACGGTCGACCCGGGCTCGAAACTGTCGGTCAGGACACGGTTGCGCAACTGCTCGCCACTGAGGTTCTGGCGGCGGTTCGGGTTGTAGCTCGGGTAGTTCGCCAGCGCCAGCACTTCCCCGGTTTGCGTGTCGAGCACGATCACGCTGCCGGCCCGCGCCTTGTGCGTGGCGATCGCCTGCCGCAGTTTTTCATAGGCGAAGAACTGCACCTTGCTGTCGATGGACAGCTGGAGATCGGCGCCATCGACGGGCGGAACCACCTCCCGCACGTCTTCGACGACCCGTCCGAGCCGGTCCTTGATGACGCGGCGCGAACCATTGCGTCCGGCCAGGCGCTGCTGAAAGGCGAGCTCAATGCCCTCCTGACCCCGGTCCTCCACGTTGGTGAAGCCCACCACATGGGCTGCGGCTTCGGCCTCGGGATACTGACGCTTGTATTCGGGGCGCTGATAAATTCCCTTGATGCCCAGTGCGGCAATCTGGGTCGCCACCGGCTGATCGACCTGGCGCTTGATCCAGACAAAGCTCTTGTCTTCCGCGGAAAGCCGCTGACGCAGGGAGCCCAAGGGCATGTCCAGCAGGCGGGCGAGATCACGCAGCTTCGGATCGTCCTTGGGCACGTCTTCGGGAATGGCCCAGATGCTCTGTGCCACGACACTGGACGCCATCATCAGGCCGTTCCGGTCAAGAATGCGGCCACGCTTGGCCGGCAACTCCAGGGTGCGGGCATATCGGACTTCGCCCTGGCGCTGGTAGAAGTCGTTGCCAAACACCTGGACATAGGCAGCCCGCCCAGCCAGGCCGGCAAAGGCCAGCGCCAGCATGGCCACAATGAACTTGCTGCGCCAGACGGGTGTCTTGCTGGCCAGCAGCGGATTGGCGTGGAAAGTGATGCTCCGGGTCATGGTTGCCCCCCGGTCAAGGCGCCATCGGAACCGGACACCGCAGCAGGCAGCTGCACGTAATGGGTCACCCCGGGTGTCACCGGCCGCATCTGCAGCCGCCGGGTGGCCAGAGCCTGCACACGCGCGGCGGCGGCCTCAGCCCGCCTGGCCACCTGGAGCTGGTCGTGCTCGACGTCCAGGCGCCTGGCCTGGGCATGGGCACGGTCGACCGCCGTGTACAGGCGCCGGAATTCGTACTGGGTATGCACCAGATAGAAGGCACTGACCAGCACCGCCAGCAGAAGCACCAGGTTGAGCCTCAGCATGACACCCCCGTTCGGGTGGCCACACGCATGACCGCACTGCGCGCCCGGGGGTTGTCCTGCACCTCGCGGGGCGAAGGCATGACACGGTGGACATCGGACAGGGCCATCGGCGGCGGCTCGGCAAACGGCGCACGCCGGTCCACGACCGCCTTCGAATGCGCGGCCATGAACTGCTTGACCATCCGGTCTTCCAGCGAGTGGAAGCTGATCACCACCAGTCGTCCTCCGGGCTTCAAGACATCCAGGCTGGCCTTCAACGCCTGCTGCAGCTCTTCAAGCTCGGCGTTGATGAAAATCCGAAGAGCCTGAAATGTGCGCGTTGCAGGGTCCTTGCCCGGCTCGCGGGTTTTGACCGCGCCAGCCACGACTTCGGCCAGCTCACGGGTGGTTCGAAGAGGGCCCCGTTCCTGTCGGCGACGATCAATCGCCTTTGCAACCTGTGCAGCAAACCGTTCTTCGCCGTAGTCACGTATGACCTCCGTGAGGGTGGAGACGTCGGCCGTTTCGAGCCACTGGGCCACACTCTGGCCACGCGTGGTGTCCATGCGCATGTCCAGCGGCCCGTCGTGCCGAAAAGAAAAACCCCTTGCGGGGTCGTCGAGCTGGGGCGAACTGACACCCAGGTCCATCAGCACCCCATCCGCCGAGGCCGGACCCAGCTCGCCCAGGGCGGCAAAACCCTGGTGCCGGACACCCAGGCGGCCATCCTCGAGCGCCCATCGCCTCGCGACGTCGATCGCGGCGGGGTCCTTGTCGAACACCGTTAGCCGGCCCTGCACTCCCAGGGCTTGCAGGATGGCGCGCGAATGACCGCCCCGGCCAAAGGTCGCATCCACGTAGTGCCCTTGCGCAGCAATGCCCAACGCCTGCACCGCTTCGCTCAACAGGACGGTCTGGTGATTCCATTCGACTTGCACCGCCTGCCCTCAGAAGGAAAATTCCTTGAGCACATCGGGCATCGGCGCCTTCAGCGCCTCGGCCTCCTTGGCCGCGTACACCTGCGCATCCCAGAGCTCCAGATAGGAGCCCATGCCCAGCAGGATGGCTTCCCGGGTGATGCCGGCGTGGCTGCGCAGCTCGGGAGCGATGAGCACCCGGCCCGAGGCGTCCATGTCCACCTCCAGCGCGTTGCCCAGATAAAAACGCCGCCACCAGATGGCCTCCATCGGCAAGGCGGAGATGCGGGCCCGGAACACCTCCCAGGCGGCGCCCGGAAACACCATCAGGCAGCCGTCCGGGTGCTTGGTGATCGTCAGCTGTCCCGCGCCCAGGGCGTCGCGGTGCCGTGTCGGCACCGACAGACGCCCCTTGGCATCGAGATTGAGAGAAGACGCACCCTGAAACACCGCGATTGACCCTTTTCAGCCACTTTTTGCCACTTTACGGCACTTCTTCCCACTTTAGCAGGAAATCAGGGGCTTGCAAGCAGTCGCTCGCGAAAAAATTCTTATAAATCAATCACTTAGGAGCGGGTCCGAAGACTGGACCGAAGGCAAAAAATTTCATTGATAGCAAGCACTTACGCATACCAATGAATGTGCCACTTGAAAAGAAAACCGCTGTCGCTCCTGGCTGTGCACAGCACAGGCGACTCACAGAATGTAACGTGAGAGATCCTCGTTGCGACTGAGCTCCGCCAGCCTTCCGTCGACATAGGTCGCATCGACGGTCACGGTCTGGCCGTTCAGGCGCGCGGCGTCAAAGCTCACTTCGTCAAGCAGATGCTCCATCACCGTGGCCAGGCGACGCGCCCCGATGTTCTCGGTCCGTTCATTGACATCACAGGCAATCTGCGCCAGGCGCCGGATGCCGTCCGGCGTGAAGGTCAGCCCCACCCCCTCGGTGGCCAGCAGCGCCTGGTACTGCTTGACCAGACTGGCGTGGGTGCTGGTGAGGATGGCCTCGAAGTCGTCGACCGACAGGGATTGCAGTTCGACCCGGATCGGGAACCGCCCCTGCAGCTCCGGGATGAGGTCACTCGGCCGCGACAGGTGAAACGCCCCCGAGGCGATGAACAGGATGTGGTCGGTCTTGACCATGCCATGCTTGGTCGATACCGTGGTGCCTTCGACCAGCGGCAGCAGGTCGCGCTGGACACCCTGGCGGGAGACGTCGGCACCGGAGACTTCGCTGCGCGAGGCCACCTTGTCGATCTCGTCGATGAACACGATGCCGTTCTGCTCGGCGTTCTGCAAGGCCCGGCTCTTGATCTCGTCCTCGTTGACGAGCTTGGCGGCCTCTTCTTCGACCAGCTGCTTCATCGCATCGGCAATGCGGATCCGCCGCGTGCGGCGCTTCTCGGCACCGAACTGGCTGAACATGCCGCGCAGCTGCTCAGCCATTTCCTCCATGCCGGCCGGCCCCATGATTTCCATGGCCGGGCGCGCTTCGGCCAGGTCGATCTCGATCTCCTGGTCGTCCAGCTGGCCCTCGCGCAGCTTCTTGCGAAAACCCTGCCGGGCAGGTCCATCGGGCTGCCGGATCGCCGGCTCACCGCCCGTCGAACGCGGCGGCGGGATCAGCACGTCCAGGATACGCTCCTCGGCGGCATCTTCGGCGCGTGTCCGCTGCTTGCGCATCTCGGCTTCGCGTGTCTGCTTCACGGCCACTTCAACCAGGTCGCGAATGATGGCATCGACATCCTTGCCGACGTATCCGACCTCGGTGAACTTGGTGGCCTCGACCTTCACGAATGGTGCATCGGCCAGCCGCGCCAGCCGGCGCGCGATCTCGGTCTTGCCGACGCCGGTGGGCCCGATCATGAGAATGTTCTTGGGCGTGATCTCGGGACGCAGCTTCTCGTCGACCTGCTGGCGGCGCCAGCGGTTGCGCAGGGCAATGGCCACCGCACGCTTGGCGGCGTGCTGGCCGATGATGAAGCGATCGAGCTCGCTGACGATTTCCTGGGGTGTCATGGAAGACATGTGGCCCCCACGCTCGTCACTTCGTGTCCTTCGCTGCCCCCCGAGGGGGCGCGAGCTTGCTTGGGGCGGCCCGGCGCTGCGTACGTGGCCCCCACGCTCGTCACTTCGTGTCCTTCGCTGCCCCCCGAGGGGGCGCGAGCTTGCTTGGGGCGGCCCGGCGCTGCGCTCATGGTGTCAGTCCAGTGTTTCAATGGTGTGGTTCATGTTGGTGTAGATGCACAGCTCGCCCGCAATGGCCAGCGACTGGCGCACAACCTGCTCGGCGCTCAGGTCGGTGTGGTCGATCAGGGCCTTGGCCGCGGCCTGGGCATAAGATCCGCCCGAACCGATGGCCACGATGCCGTGCTCCGGCTCCAGCACATCCCCGTTGCCGGTGATGATCAGGCTGGCCGTGCGGTCCGCCACCGCCAGCATGGCCTCCAGACGGCGCAGCACGCGGTCGGTGCGCCAGTCGCGCGTGAGTTCGATGGCCGATCGCACCAGGTGCCCCTGGTGTTTTTCCAGTTTGGCTTCGAACCGCTCGAACAGGGTGAAGGCATCGGCGGTGGCACCGGCAAAGCCCGCCAGCACCTGGTCGCGGTGCAGCTTGCGCACCTTGCGCGCGGTGCCCTTGACCACCACGTGGCCCAGGGTGACCTGCCCGTCACCGCCGATGGCGACCTGTACACCGTCCGGCGTTTCGCGCCGCACACAGACAATGGTGGTTCCGTGAAATGATTCCATAGAAGAATGAATTGAAGGCAACAAGGCCAGATTCAAGTCCGCCAGTCAGGCGCGGAGGAATCCTGCAAGGGTACTGCGGCGCGGGGGGCGCCCATTCAGTCGTTGCGCAGCACCACCTTGGCGTGCTCGGTGATGCCAATGACATGAAAGAAGGCGGATACCAGCCGGTGCACATCGACAAATTGCACCAAGCGGCCTTCGGCATGGTGGGCGGACACCCAGTTCAGCAAGGTGCCGGCGGCCGAGAAATCCACCCGGATCAGGTTGCGGCAGGAAATGATCATGACGTCCGCGCCCAGCAACCTCTTCTCCAGCCCGTCAAGGGTTTCCTGCGGATCACCGCGGATCTCGCCCGACAGCTCGACCAGTCCCAGCTGGTTCAAACCCTGGCTGTCCATGACCGACTCACCCGGCACGGAAACTGGCTCAAGCACCCCTTCACCCAGCACAGACTGCCCCGTTTCCTCTCCCCCGTCAGCTGCCAAGGCCTGGAAATGGCAGCGGGGCCGCTCCCAGCCGGGCGGAGACACTTCGTAGGTGACACAGAAGTCCAGGGCGGTCAGTTCGAACTCGTCGGGCCGGTTCATGAGCCGAAGCAGCGTCATGCGCAACTCCCACCAGATCTGCTCGACGTCCCGTCGGCCAGACGGGGTCAGGCTCTTCAGCAGCTCGCGCAACTGGTGGGTACCGAACCAGCGCAAATCCACCTCCTGATCGCTCCAGAGGGTGAAGATGCCCAGCAGGGCACGGGCTGCCTTCAGGTCGATGGACTCGATTGACGACCAGTCGAGCACCCAGGGTTGCTCGGACCGAAGCAGCACGTTCTGCAGGGTGCCAACGGCATGGGCATCGAGTTCACTGTCTGCGGCCCAGACGGCACGGCCGTGCTGGGCACTGGGCTTGAACTTCTTGCCGGCCAGCTGAACCACCATCGCCGGCATGTCGTACCACTGGGGCGCCGAGCGGTCGAAGCGGTTGACGAAGTCGACCGCCCGGCTCTCGAAGGCGTCGACCTGCCCCGTCGCGCGGTAAAGATCGAACAAGGCCAGCCAGTCTTCGATGTCGTTGACACGTCCGCCCTGTTCGGTCAGGCATTCAAGCAGGCCCTGCTCCGCCCCGGTGTCATCGCCGTTGGCGAACCGAATCGCAGCCTCCTCCACCTCCGGGTCCTGGGCAATTTCCTGCACGTCCATGGCAAAGAAGTGCGAGGCAGAAAACGAGGAGGACGCCCCCGAATCGCTGTAAGCGGCGACCGGCCCGGCGCCGGCAGCCGGCGCCATCAGGCCGGTTCGTGCCTTGGACGGCCGCGGCTTGGACTCGGCCACCGGGGCCAGCTCCCGCTCCTTGGAGGGCGACCATTCGCGACGATCTTCCGCAGACATCGGGACGTCGCCGACAGACGCGGCCTCGGAAGCCTCGGTGCCCAGGCGGGCAGGCTCGGTTTCCTTGTACTGCTGCTGGCGACGTGCGTCTTCACGCGCCTGCCCAAGGTCCTCCTTGGAAGACGCTTGCTTGCGGTCCAGCGGCGTGCCACCGGTCGAGTGCAGGCCCGAGCCGGTGCTCACCAGGGAATCCGGTCCCTTGGTCTTCCACCACTGCATCGACATCTGGGCTTCGATCTCGTCGATCTTCTTGAGCGTCAGCGCCCGGTCATCCGGCTTGGACGGCAAGGAACTCTGGAAGAAGGAAGGCCGCACACCGGCCCCTTCGGAGCCGGAGGATGCCTCCCGGCTGCGGATCTTGCGCAGCATGTCGAATTCGCGCTTGCGCACAAAATCGTTGCGGCGCTTGCGCTCGATCATCTCCTTGAGCGCGGCCTTGCTGTACTCGCTCTCCCGGTCTGCCGAACGGCTGTCCAGGTCGGACCAGCTCGTGGTGGGATGACGCACGAACTTGACCACCTTGGACAGGAAGCCGCCGCTGGAGTCGTCCTTGGACATGGGGTCGTTTGCCTGGCTGTCGTAGCGTCGAGATCGTCAGAGGCGGTCAGTCACCGAACATTTTCTGCTTGAGTTCTCGGCGTTGCTGGGCCTCCAGCGAAAGGCTGGCGGTCGGCCGGGCCAGGAGGCGTCCGACACCGATCGGTTCTCCGGTTTCGTCGCAGTAGCCGTAATCGCCCGCGTCAATTCGTACGATCGCCTGCTCGATCTTCTTGAGGAGCTTGCGCTCACGGTCCCGCGTGCGCAATTCGAGCGCATGCTCTTCTTCGATGGTGGCACGATCGGCTGGGTCGGGCACCACCACCGTGTCTTCGCGCAGGTGTTCGGTGGTCTCGCCGGCGTTGGCCAGCATGTCCGCCTTGAGCTGGGTCAGCTTGCGCCTGAAGAAGGCCAGCTGGACATCGTTCATGTATTCGCCGTCAGGCATGGACAGGATGTCCTGGTCGGTCAGCTGCTCCACCGGCAGGGACTTCCAGTTGTTGGCCCGCTTGGGGTCCTTCTGGAGGGAGGATGGAACGGAAGTGGTCATCACGGGACGTTCGTTCAGAGAGGAAAAAGTGGCTTTGGCGGCATCCGGAGCGTGCGAGGGTACCACCGCCGCCTGGGTCATCTGCTCCATCATGGCTTTCTTGGCGGCGCGCTTGCCCAGGGGGCGTGCCGCCGGCTCGATCGTAACGACCGGCAGCACCGGCGCAGGCTTGGCCGGCTTCGCCGGCGCGGCAGCCGCCTTGACCGCCTTGCCCTGAGCCACGGGGGTGGCCTTGCCAGCGGTGGCCGCGGGCCTTGCAGCCGGGCGCTGCACGGAAACAGGCGCCGCCTTGCCGGTGGCCGGCTTTGTCGCGGCCTTGACCGGCGCCTTGGTCTGGCTCTTGGCCGGGGATTTCACCGGTGTGCTCGCCGCCTTCGCCGATGCCTTGCCGGCTGCCTTGGGACGAGCAGCTGCCTGGGCAGAAGAAGACTTCGTGGCCTTCGTGGCCGCCGCCGAACGCGCCCCCTGGCCAGTCGTCGCAGGCTGGGCGCTGCCCTTGGCCCGCGCCACAGAAGCCGGCCGCGTGCCGGCCGCGGCAGACTTGCCGGAAGTCGCTGTCCTGGTCGCCGGGGCTTTCACTAGGTGTCTCCTCTCAGTACCTGGCATGACGGGGTCGCTTGCGCTGCGCCCATCATCGCCGCCAGGCGGTTGCCGAACCGGGGGCCGTGGGCCTTTTGCCGACGATACTGCTGTTATACCCCGAACGGAGTCTGCTGCCGGCGCAGGAGCAACCCTCGCCCGCGATCGCTTCACCGCTCGTTCCGCACGCTCGTCTGCGGGCCGCGATTGTAGCGATGCCGGCTGGCGCGCAGGTGACGCGGGTTCCGATCGGAAGCCCAGGCGTTGGAGAATGGAGACAAACAGCACAATCCCTCCTGTCAATGCTTCCCTGCAACCACGGCAGCGGCGCCGCGATCGGCGTCCTGTGCGTGGCAGAGGTGATCGAGGTCGCTCATCTCAGGCCAGTGACTGGTCCAGACCCTGGGTCAGGATGTCCTTGGGCAGGTCGATGCCGATGAACACCATTTTGCTCTCGCGCACCTCGCCGTCTTTCCAGGGCGGCCCCAGGTCGCTGCCCATGAGCTGGTGCACGCCCTGGAAAATCACCTTGCGCTCGGTGCCCAGCATGTCGAGCACCCCCTTGTAACGCAGCATGCGCGGGCCATAGACCTGGACCACCGCACCGAGGAAATCCTCCAGCTTGGCCGGGTTGAACGGCCTGGTGGCGCGGTAGACGAAGCTCTTGACGTCGTCATCGTGGTGATGGTGATGCCCGTGCTCATGCCCGTGCCGGTGCGAGGGGTGGTTGCAGTGCTCGCCGTGTTCATGGTCGTGATCGTGGTGATCGTGGCCATGGTCGTGGCCGTGGTCGTGGTCGTCGTCGGTCTTGAGGAAATCGGGGTCGATGTCGAGCTTGGCATTGAGGTTGAAGCCGCGCAGGTCGAACACGTCCTTGATCGGGACCTCGCCGAAATGCACCGGGCGGACCGGGGCTCGCGGGTTCATGTGCTTGAGGCGGTGGATGAGCGCATCGACCTCGTCCTGACCGACCAGGTCGGTCTTGCTGATGAACAGCTGGTCGGCGAAGCCCACCTGGCGGCGGGCCTCCTGGCGGTCGTTGAGCTGCTGCGCGGCGTGCTTGGCGTCGACCAGCGTCAGGATGGAGTCGAGCAGGTACTGCTCGGCCACTTCGTCGTCCATGAAGAAGGTCTGGGCCACCGGACCCGGGTCGGCCAGGCCGGTGGTTTCGATCACCACGCGTTCGAAGTCCAGCTCACCCTTGCGCTTCTTTTGCGCCAGGTCGGCCAGGGTGGCGCGCAGGTCGTCGCGGATGGTGCAGCAGATGCAGCCATTGCTCATCTGGATGATGTTTTCCTGCGTGTCGGCGATCAGGATCTCGTTGTCGATGTTTTCTTCGCCGAACTCGTTCTCGACCACGGCGATCTTCTGGCCATGGGCCTCTGAGAGCACCCGTTTGAGCAAGGTGGTCTTGCCGGAGCCGAGAAAACCGGTGAGGATGGTGGCGGGAATGAGAGACATGGCAGTCAGTGCCCACTGACGGGCTTCGGGTTCAACCCGGGGAGTGTAGTCGAGCCACGGGCGTGGCGCTGAAAGAAAAAAGCCGGGCCCGGGCCCGGCTTCTTCGCGGCTTTCAGTCGACTCAGGGGCGCAGGTAGGCGTAACCCTCCCGGGCCTGCAGCCGGGCCACCTCGGCCACACCCGAAGGCACCACCTTGGCCTCCATGGCCACCTTGTTGGCTTCGATCCTGCGCGCCACCAGGGTGTTGTTGCAGACCCGGAACTCGACGCCCTTGCTGGCCAGGTCCGAAATGGCGCCGGCGAAGGGCTGTTCCATCTGGTTGGTGGCGCCTTCCAGCAGGAAATCGATGCCCAGACCGTGGGTCACCACCACGATCTTGGCCGTCGGGTCGGCCGCCAGGTGGTTGCGAATGTTGTTGACCGCCCGGGACGCCTGGGGAATGCCTTCACTCATGTGGTAGACGACCTTGATCGGCTCGGAGGCGCCGGCGGGCAGGGTCAGTGCCAGCAGCGTCGCCAGCATCAGGGATTTGAGGGACAGCAGCAGTCTGGACATGGTCATCTCCTTGGGAAAACTTGGTAGCGTTTGCTTATGCGCTGATTTTGCGCCGCTCTGAAGGTCGCGCCATCGGGAATACCCTGTGCACCGGGGTTCTGCCTCAATCGTCCGGGATGTCGGTCGCGAGCCCCGGACACCCTTCGGCGTCCGGCGGCGTCCGCTCTCGAGACCGGGCTCTGGGGTGGGCCTGGTCGTAGACGCGGGCCAGGTGCTGGAAGTCCAGTCGGGTGTAGACCTGCGTGGTGCTGATGCTGGCGTGGCCGAGCAGTTCCTGCACCGCCCTCAGGTCCTGGCTCGATTGCAACAGGTGACTGGCGTAGGAGTGGCGCAGCATGTGCGGATGCACCGGAACCGCCAGTTCCGCCAGCCGGGACCGTCGACGCAGGCGCAGGCGGATGTGCTGCGGGCTCAGGCGCAGTCCCCGGGCGCCGATGAACAGCGCCGGATCGTCCCCTTGCCAGCCCGGGCGCAGCGCCAGCCAGTCGCGCAAGGCCTGCAGCGCGGCTGCACCCACGGGTACCGTGCGGCGTTTGGACCCCTTGCCCAGCACATGGGCCTCGGCGGCCTGCAGGTCGACCCAGCCCCGGGCCAGCGGACCGGGCGCAGTGTCCAGCCCGACCAGCTCGCCGATGCGCAGGCCACACCCGTACAGCAGCTCGGTGATGCAGCGGTCGCGCGCCTCCAGCACCGGATCGTCGCCTTCCTCCCGGTGCGATGCCAGGCGGACCGCATCGTCCACACCCAGCGCCTTGGGCAGTGGCTTGCCGGCCTTGGGGGCCCGAACGCCCTGCACCGGGTTGTGCTCGGTGTGGCCCTGCCGGACCAGCCAGGTGTAGAAGCCCCGCCACGCCGACAGCAGCAGGGCCAGCGTGCGGGGACTGCGCCCGGCGCCGTGCAGACGCGCCACCCAGCGCCGCACATGGGCCGGCTGCACCTGACCGAGGCGAAGCCCGGCCTCCTGGGTGTACCGGGCCAGCCAGGCCAGCGCGTCGGTGTACAGGCTCACGGTGCGGTCGGCCAGGCGACGCTGAACCCGCACATGCTCCAGATAGGCCGCCACCAGCGCGGCATCGCCAGAGGCAGCCGGGCAGGACGCGGACGAGTCCATGACGGGTCAGCCGCTGGCCAGGGGTCGCAGGCGGGCCAGCGCCGCACTGGCCGTTTCCCCGATGCGGGACAGGAAGTCGGTCCCCATGTCGGGCGTGAAACGCTGCGGGTCGCCCGATGCCAGTACCAGCAGGCCGAAGGCCTCGGGCGCCGCACCGACCCGCAGGGGAATCAGCGCCAGCGAGGCGGCCGCCGCCGGATCGCCCAGCCACTGCGCGGCCTCCAGCCCGGGGTTGCCGCCGCAGTAGGGCTGAAAAAGTGACGAGGCAAAAGTGATGGCATCGTCCGTGACACCCTGGGCAAAGGCTTCGCCGGCCAGCTCGGGCATCACGCCCCAGACCTTGATGGCGACCTGCGGCACCAGAAACTGGCCGGCCAGTTCCCGTGTGATCACCTCGGGAAGATCGCGCGCCTCGCGAGTCAGCAACAGCTCGCGCGTCCAGCGCTGCAGGCGATCGGCAATGGCGGTGTTCTCCTGCCCGTGGCGGATCATCTCGGCCGCCTTGAGCTCCAGCCCGCGGATCTTCTCGCGCAGCATCTCGGCCTGGCGCTCCTGCAGGCTCACCGCCCGCTGGCCGTGCGGACTGGTCAGCTGCACAGCGGCCAGCAAGCCGGCGTGGCGCTCGAAGAAATCGGGGGTGTTGGCCAGGTAGTTGGCGATGTCGTCTTCGGTGATGGGCGGAATGGGGTTGTGGCTCATGCGGTCGTCCCTGAATTGTCAGAGGGTTTCGGGCAGCTCGATTTCGCCCTCGAATACGGTGGTGGCGGGCCCGGTCATGAAGACCGGCGCGTCGTGGGTCGGCGTGTCCTGCCAGGCTATGGTCAGCACACCGCCGCGCGTGTGGACGTCGACCGGCCCGTCGAGCAGGCCCAGGCGAACGCCGGCCACCACGGCCGCGCAGGCGCCCGTGCCACAGGCCAGGGTTTCGCCGGCGCCTCGCTCGTAGACGCGCAGGCGCGCGGTGTGCCGGTCCACCACCTGCAGAAAACCCGCGTTGACCCGCTGCGGGAACGCGAGGTGCGATTCGATCTGGGGCCCCCAGGACAGCACCGGCGCGCGGTCGACGTCGGCCACCAGCAGCACCGCGTGCGGATTGCCCATGGACAGCACCGACACCGGCGCCACGCCATCGGCCAGGGGCAGCAGCCAGTGCTCGAAGGCACCGACCGACTCGTGCGACAGACCCGCCGACAGAAACGGGATCCGCTCGGCCGCGAACACCGGCGCGCCCATGTCCACCGTGACCCGGCCGTCCGGGTTGGCGGCCAGGCTGAGCTCGCCGTTCTTCACCTTCACCCGCACCGGGTTGCGATCGGTCAGGCCCTTGTCGTGCACATAACGCACGAAGCAGCGCGCGCCGTTGCCGCAGTGCTCGACCTCGCCGCCGTCGGCGTTGTGAATGACGTATTCGAAGTCCAGCCCCGGGCCCGGCGACGGCCGCACACTCAGGATCTGGTCGGCACCGACCCCGAAATGGCGGTCGGCCAGGAAGCGGTATTGCGCCGTGCTCAGCCCCAGCCGCCCGCGCGTTTCGTCCAGCACGACAAAGTCGTTGCCGGCGCCCTGCATTTTGGTGAAACGGATGCGCATGAAAGGGATTATCGGGCAGCGTCACCCAGGTGCCGCGCTTGCGCGCTCGGGCTGTCGCACAATGGCCGCATGGTCCGCCCCACCCAACTCCTGCACGCACCCCGTTCCCCGGCGCCGCTGCGACCGGCCGCCACCGTCCTGCTGTTGCGCGACAGCGCCGACCCCGGCCACCCGGGCATCGAGGTGCTGATGACGCGCCGCTCGATGACCGCCAGCTTCGCCCCCGGCGCCTATGTGTTCCCGGGCGGTGGCATCGACGCCGCCGACGCGCAGTCGCACCGGCTGGCGCAGCGGCGGCCCTCCCAGTCGGACCTGCACCTGACACAGGCCATTGCGGCCATCCGCGAAAGCTTTGAGGAGCTGGGCATTCTGCTGGCCCGGCGCAGCGACGGCCCGCACGCCGACGCGACCGACCTGGCCCGGCTGGACCGCAAGGCGCCGTTTGCTCCACAGTGCGAATCGCTGGGCCTGCGCCTGGCGGCCGACGAGGTGTTCGTGCTGGCCCACTGGATCACCGACCGCGACCTGCCGCGCCGTTTCGACGTGCCCTTTCTGGTGGCCCGCATGCCCGAGGGACAGGAGCCGGTGGCCGACGAATCCGAGCAGTTCGAGCCGGTGTGGATACGCCCGGCCGACGCCCTGGCGCGCCACGCCGCCGGCGACTTCTTCATCATCTTCCCGACCATCCGCACGCTGGAACGGCTGCAGGCCTATCCCAGCGTACAGGCGGTGCTGGAGGCGTGCGCCGTCAACGAACAGCCGCTGTTCACCAGCTGCCCGCGCGCCGGCCTGATGCACGGCAAGGAATCGCGCCACATGGAGCACGAGTCGCCGTTCGGCGAGCTGGCCCTGGTCTGCCCGGACGGGCGCATCGTGCACGAGCTGGCCTGGCAGACCGAACGGCCGGTGCCGCTGTTGCGCCATGTGCAGCGCCTGACCGCGCCCAACCCCGGCATGATGACCGGCCCCGGCACCAACAGCTACGTGGTGGGCGACCCGGCCTGCGGCCATGTGGTGATCGACCCGGGCCCGGACGAGCCCGAGCACATCGAGCGCCTGTGGCGCGCCACCGGTGGCGACATCCGCGCCATCGTCTGCACCCACTCGCACCCCGACCACTCGCCGGGCGCACCGCGCCTGCAGGCCCTGTGCACCCGCGCCGGCTCGCCGCCCCCGCCCGTCCTGGGCCTGCCCAGCGCCAGCACCGCCCGCACGAACAGCCATTTTGTGCCCGAACGCAGCCTCGCCGACGGCGAACGCATCGAGCTGGTGGGCGCCTCGGGCGAGGCGGAAGTGCGCCACACCCTGCAGGTGGTGCACACCCCGGGCCACGCCGCCAACCACCTCTGCCTGATCCTGGAAGAAGACGGCCTGCTGTTCAGCGGCGACCACATCCTCAACGGCAGCACCACCGTCATCGACCCGCCCGACGGGCACATGGGCGACTACCTCGACTCGCTGGACAAGCTCGACCGCCTGTGCGGCGAGTACAACGTCCACTTCATTCTGCCGGCCCACGGCTATGTGCTGGGTGACCACCCACGCAGCGCCGACAACCCCAGCGCCCCGGAGCACGGCGGCGCCCGCGCCGCCATCGCCCAACTGAAAGCCCACCGGCTAGCCCGCGAAGCCAAGGTCGCCACCGCCATGCGCACCCGCCCCGACGGCACCCTGGACGACTGGGTGGCCCTGGCCTACAACGACGTGCCCGAACGCCTGTGGCCGGTGGCCAAGCGATCCATGCTGGCCCATGTGGAACGCATCCAGAGTCTGGGGGGGTTCAATGTCTGATGGATGTGTCCGGCGTCCGCTGGCCGCGCTGCATTGGCGCATGAAAGGCTGAGCGCCGACGAGGTCGGTCGCTTCGTGCGGTGGCACTTTTACAGCGGCCAGTGAAAAAAAGTGTGAAGTCCGCCGGTACGCCGGATTCTGTGCGTACCGGGCCTTCTTGCGAAGGCCTGGCACGTGACCGCCATTCCTCTGGGCCGGGGGTCGCCCACCCGGCTCGGTGCTACCTACCCGCACGCTCCGCGGAGCCACATCAGCGCGTGCCTATTTGGTATTGCTGCGCGTAGAGATTGCCCGTTTCACCCGGCACCGGGTTGCCCCGGCGCCGACTCGTCTCTGTTGCTCTGATCCTCACCTCACGGTGGAGAGGTATTACCTCCTACGCTGCCCTGTGCAGTCCGGACGTTCCTCCGGTGCTCCCTTTCGGGGCCTCTTTCGAGGTTGCACCAGCGGCGGCCTTGGCGGGCTTCACCCCGCTATTATCGGTGCTTGTCTGCCCGGCCGCTGGCCGGGCCCCTGCTTGATCGCCACAAGCCCCGCGACAGACCCCCATGATCCGCATCGCCGAACTCAAACTGCCCCTGGAGCAGGTGCCCTGCGAGCACCGCCGCAGCGCCGACGCACCGACCGAGACCGACCGGGACCGGCAACCGCCGCCCCACCCCACCGAGGCCCTGACGCGGCTGGCCGCACAGGCACTCGGGGTGGACCCGGCAGCCATTGCCGGGCTGCAGGTGTTCAAGCGCAGTTTCGACGCCCGCAAGGCCGAGCTGCTGGCGGTCTACATCGTGGACGTGGCGCTGGCCGACCCGCGCCAGGAAGCCGTGCTGCTGTCGCGGCACCAGAAGAACCCGCACATCCAGCCGACGCCGGACATGACCTGGCGGGCGCCCGGCCATGTGCCCACCGACTGGCCGGCCGACGAGGCCGAGCGACCCGTGGTGATCGGCCTGGGCCCGTGTGGCCTGTTCACCGCGCTGGCGCTGGCCCAGATGGGGCTGCGGCCCATCGTGCTGGAACGCGGCAAGCCGGTGCGCGAGCGCACCCAGGACACCTGGGGCCTGTGGCGCAAGCGGGTGCTGAATCCGCAGAGCAATGTGCAGTATGGCGAGGGCGGTGCCGGCCTGTTCTCCGACGGCAAGCTCTACAGCCAGATCAAGGACCCGCGCTTCCTGGGCCGCAAGGTGATGCAGGAGTTCGTCGAGGCCGGCGCACCGGCCGAGATCCTGTACCAGGCGCACCCGCACATCGGCACCTTCAAGCTGGTCAAGGTGGTCGAAGCCATGCGGGAGAAGATCGTCGCGCTGGGCGGCGAGATCCGCTTCCAGCACCAGCTGGTGGGCATCGAGCTGGCGCCGGGCCCGGACCGGCAGCGGCTGCGCAGCCTGCGCGTGTTGCGGCTGGACACGGGTGAAACGCAGGACCTGCCGGCGCGGCGCGCGGTGCTGGCGCTGGGGCACAGCTCGCGCGATACCTTTGCCCTGCTGCACGACGCCGGGGTGTTCCTGGAGGCCAAGCCGTTCTCGGTGGGGTTCCGCATCGAGCACCCGCAAAGCGTGATCGACCGGGCCCGCTGGGGCCGGCACGCCGGACACCCGCTGCTGGGCGCGGCCGACTACAAGCTGGTGCACCACGCGAAGAACGGTCGCGCGGTCTACAGCTTCTGCATGTGCCCGGGGGGCACGGTGGTCGCGGCCACCAGCGAACCGGGCCGGGTGGTGACCAATGGCATGAGCCAGTACTCGCGCGCCGAGCGCAACGCCAATGCCGGCATGGTGGTGGGCATCGAGCCGGCGGATTTTCCGACCCAGTTCCCGCAGGACCTGCCGCTGTGGACCGCGGCCTTCGGCGAAGACGACGGCCCCCGTTATGCGGCCGAGGCCCAGGCATTGAAGGCGCAAGGGGCGACGCACCCGCTGGCGGGCATCGTGCTGCAACGCCAGCTGGAAGCCCGCGCCTACGAGCTGGGGGGTGGCACCTACGAGGCGCCCGGACAACTGGTGGGCGATTTCCTGGCGGCGCGGCCTTCGACGGCGCTGGCGGAGGTGGAGCCGTCCTACCGGCCGGGCGTGCACCTGGGCGACCTGGCCCCGGCCCTGCCGGGCTACGCCATCGAGGCCATGCGCGAAGCCCTGCCGGTGTTCGGCCGCAAGATCCGCGGCTACGACATGCCAGGCGCGGTCCTCACCGGGGTGGAGACCCGGACTTCCTCGCCGCTGCGCATCACGCGCGGCGCCGACTTCCAGAGCCTGAACACCACCGGCCTGTACCCGGCGGGTGAAGGGGCGGGCTACGCCGGCGGCATCCTGTCGGCCGGGGTGGACGGCATCAAGGTGGCCGAGGCGGTGGCGCGCGACATTCTGGGCCAGCCCCAGGCCGCGTGAACAGGCGGTTACAGGTTTTCGCGGCGCTTTACGCAGCGGGCAAGGCGGCTTGACACGGCCGCCGCAGCATGGAGGCTCCCCAACCCCCTTGGAGCTTTCCATGAAAACCCCTTCCAAAGTTGCCATGATTCCCTTGACCGTCGCGCTGATGGGTCTGGGCTTCAGCGGCCTGGTCCAGGCCCGCGACGAACGGGCCCGGGTGATCAGCAGCACCCCCGTGACCGAGCAGATACAGGTGCCGCAGCAGGTCTGCCAGGACCAGGTGGTCTCGGTGCCTGGCCGAACCACCGGTGCCGGCGCCCTCATGGGGGGCATTGCCGGTGGCGCCATGGGCAACGCCATCGGTGACGGCAGCGGCCGGGCCATTGCCACCGTCATCGGCCTGGTGGGCGGCGCCATGATCGGCGACCGCATCGAGGGCCGTCCACCCGCCACCACCCAGGTGGTGCGCCAGTGCAGCACCCAGCACGTGTGGCAGCAGCGCACCGTGGCTTACGACGTGGTCTACGAGTACGCCGGCCTGCAGTACCGCACGCAGATGGCCGAAGACCCGGGCCGGTGGATCCGGGTCAACGTGCAGCCGGTGCTCTCCCAGCCTTCCCCGCAACACGTCGCACCCCGCCCTGTGGCCCAGACACCGCCCCCGGCCGTGGTGCATGTGGACGTGACACCGTCCCGTCCAGGGCCCGGCTGGCGGCACCACCCGCACAACCGCCACTGGCAACCCTACGGCTACTGAGGCAGCACCCACCCGCAAAAAAGGCGCCCCGCGGGGCGCCTTTTTGGTGGCCGCTTGCCTGGGCTCAGCCCTTTTGCAGCGCGGCGATGCGCTCTTCGATCGGCGGGTGGGTGGAGAACAGCTTGCCCAGACCGCCGGCAATGCCCATGGCCTGCATGCCCTTGGGCAGTTCGCCCGCGGTCAGGCCACCCAGGCGGGCCAGGGCGTTGATCATGGGCTGCTTGCGACCCATCAGGTCGGCGGCACCGGCATCGGCCCGGAATTCGCGCTGGCGGCTGAACCAGGCGACGATGATGGCGGCCAGGAAACCCAGGATGATGTCCATCACGATGGTGGTCACAAAGTAGCCGATCCCGGGGCCATTGCTGTCGCTGCCGCGGCGCAGGAAGGCGTCGACCGCGTAACCGATAACCCGGCTGAGGAACACCACAAAGGTGTTCATGACACCCTGGATCAGGGTCATGGTGACCATGTCGCCGTTGGCGATGTGGGCCACCTCGTGGCCGATCACGGCCTCGACCTCTTCGCGCGTCATGCTTTGCAGCAGCCCGGTGGAGACCGCCACCAGGGCCGAGTTCTTGAAGGCACCGGTGGCAAAGGCGTTGGGCGCGCCGTCGTAGATGGCGACCTCGGGCATGCCGATGCCGGCCTTGTCGGCGAACTTCTGCACCGTCTGCACGATCCAGGCTTCGTCGGCGGTCTGCGGCTGGTTGATGACGCGGGCGCGCGTGCTGAACTTGGCCATGGGCTTGCTGATCAGCAACGAGATGGTGGCGCCACCGAAACCGATGATCAGCGAGAAGCCCGCCAGCGCGGTCAGATCCAGGCCGTTGGCGGTGAGGAACCTGTCAAAGCCCAGGAGGCGCGTGACGGTGAGCAACACCACCATCACAGCGAGGTTGGTCAGGACAAACAGAACAATGCGTTTCATGTTGGACTCCAATGCAGAGGTGTGCCACCGGGGGCACCTTCACGCCTTCAGACCCGCCGGCTCACGGGGGGTTCCCTCCGGGCGTGAAGCCGGATACCACTGATGATAATGGAACAATATTTGTTGAGTTTTCGAAAAAACAAGAGTATCGAACAGGCTGACCGTTCAGCCCTGCGGCCGGGGCCGGCGAAACACCTGGGGGTCGGCGTAGAAGCTGGCTGAGCCGTTGGCGGGCCACCAGCCGGGCACGCCCAGCACCGGCAAAGGGGTGAACGGCTTGCAGGCCAGTTCGTCGGCGCCCAGGCGGCCGCCCAGCCAGCCGTCCCAGGCCGCCAGATCCTCACCCAGTTCGGGTGGCACCGGCAGGCGGTAGACATGCCCGGTGATGGACTTGTAAGGCGTCACCAGCTTTTCCAGCAGGGCGTGGCCGAACAGCACCAACCGCGCCTGCGCCCAGAGGGGGCGCAGCTCCACGAAGAGCCGCGTCCAGTCCCGCGCGAGCAAGGCCTGCCAGAGGGCCTCGGGCGCCTGCAGCAGGACCGCGTTTTCGTCGAACAGGGTGATGGCATCGCGCACCGGGCCGCGCACCTGCCCCACCCCCACCTGCGCGATCTCGGCCGCCTGCAGGCGGTTGAGCAGGCGCTTGGTGGCCGGGAAGCGCGCCCAGACCAGGCCGTTGAAGAAGTCGTGCAGGCCGTCGCGGGTGGGCACAGCGCCAGTCTCAAAGATGAACTGCTCGTAGGCCCAACCGTCGGGCAGGTCGGCCTGCGGCACAAAACGCGGCCCGCCGGCCCCGATGCGCAGTGTCAGTGCCTGGGGCAGCGGCACGCCCTGCTCACAGGCCTGGCGCACCGCGGTGCCATCGGCGGCGTACGGGGCGTTCCAGGGCTGCGCCCAGTCGGGCGAGGGCCAGCCGGCCACCGGGTTGCCGACGGCGCACATGCCCGGTCAGGCCACCAGCTTCCAGGGCAGGGCTTCGCCCGAGCGCAGCGGCCTGAGCTCGGCCTCGCCGAAGGGGAAGCTCTCGGGCGGGGTCCAGCTTTCCTTGCGCAGGGTGATGGTGCCGGTGTTGCGCGGCAGGCCATAGAAGTCGGCGCCGAAGAAGCTGGCAAAGCCTTCGAGCTTGTCGAGTGCACCCGCGGCTTCAAAGGCCTCGGCGTACATCTCCATGGCCGCGTGGGCGGTGTAGCAGCCGGCGCAACCGGTGGCGTGTTCCTTGAGGTGGGCCGGGTGCGGCGCGCTGTCGGTGCCCAGGAAGAACTTGGGGCTGCCGCTGGTGGCGGCGGCCACCAGGGCCTGGCGGTGCGTCTCGCGCTTGAGCACCGGCAGGCAGTAGTAGTGCGGGCGGATGCCACCGGTGAAGATGGCGTTGCGGTTGTAGAGCAGGTGGTGCACGGTGATGGTGGCCGCCAGATGGGCGTCGGCTCCGGCCACATACTGCGCGGCCTCTTTCGTGGTGATGTGCTCCATCACGATCTTCAGGCCCGGGAAGTCCTTGCGCAGCGACTCCAGCTTGTCTTCGATGAATACGGCCTCGCGGTCGAACAGGTCGATGTCGGGGCTGGTGACTTCGCCGTGCACGAGCAGCAGCATGCCGGCCTTCTGCATGGCTTCCAGCGTTTGGTAGGTCTTGCGGATGTCGGTCACGCCGGCGTCGCTGTTGGTGGTGGCACCGGCCGGGTAGAGTTTGCAGGCGACCACGCCGGCGTCCCTGGCACGAACGATCTCGTCGGCCGGCAGGTTGTCGGTCAGGTACAGGGTCATCAGCGGCTCGAAGGTCAAGCCCGCCGGCACGGCGGCGCGGATGCGATCGGCGTAGGCCAGGGCCTGGGCCGCGGTGGTCACCGGTGGCCTGAGGTTGGGCATGATGATGGCGCGGCCGAACTGGGCCGCGGTGTGCGGCACGACGGTGTTCAGGGCGGCCCCGTCGCGCACGTGCAGGTGCCAGTCGTCGGGACGGGTGAGGGTCAGGGTCTGGGCGGTCGGGGCGTTCATGCCCCGATTGTCTCAGAGCTGCCCGGCGCTGACGTGCCGCTCCAGGTCGCGCCAGAAGGACTCCACCGGTCCTTTGGGCTTGGCGGCCGAACTGCGCTCGCGGTAGATGCGTATTTCCAGGCCGGTGTCGAAACCGGAGCCGGCGCTGACCAGGCGCTTGCTACGCACCTCGCGCCGAACCGCGCTGGACGGCAGAAAGGCCACGCCATGCCCCTCCAGCGCCATGGCCTTGAGGCCTTCGGCCATGTCGGTTTCGTAGATGCGGTCCAGGTGCAGGGGGACGGTGCTGAGCTTGAGCACCTGCTCCAGCACCCGCCCCAGGTAGGCGCCCGGGGCATAGGCCAGGTAGGGCAAGGGCTGCGCGGCCGAGCCCGGCAGAGCGTACAGCGGGCGCCCCTGGTCGTCGGGGCGCACATAGGGTGACAGGGTTTCGCGGCCCAGCTGCAGCATCTCGTAGCGGGCGGCATCGAGCTGGATCGGCTGGGTCACGTGGTGGTAGGCAATGAGCAGGTCACAGCTGCCCTCGACCAGGCGCATGACCGCGTCGTGCACATTCAGCGCGATCAGCCGGCTCTTGATGGGCCGGCAGACGCCGCGCAGCCCGGACAGCCAGGCGGGGAAAAAGGTGAAGGCCAGCGTGTGCGGCACGGCGAACTCGATCACGTCCTGCGCCGCCGCCGTGTGGGCCCGCAGCATGGCGCGCGTGCTCTGCAGCGACTGCAGCATCTCCAGGGCCTGCTCGTAAAGGGTCTGGCCGGCCGGGGTCAGGCGCGTGGGGTAGGAGGAGCGGTCGACCAGGTCGGTGCCTGCCCAGGCCTCCAGCGACTGGATGCGGCGCGAAAACGCCGGCTGCGTGACGTGGCGCAACTGCGCCGAACGGCTGAAGCTGCGCGTCTCGGCCAGGCTGACAAAATCTTCCAGCCACTTGGTTTCCATAGCGTGTCACCCCTGCAGCGGGGCTCCGTCTCCGTTGTTGTCCTGCCCGGACTGCTGCATGGCCCACATTTGAGCATAGACGCCGCCGGGCCTGGCGGACAGGTCGGCGTGGGTGCCCCGCTCGACGATCTGGCCTTGAACCAGCACCAGAATTTCGTGGGCATCGACCACGGTGGACAACCGGTGTGCGATCACCAGCGTGGTCTTGTTGCGGGCCACGCTGCGCAACTCGGCCTGGATGGCGCGTTCGTTGGCCGAGTCGAGCGCCGAGGTGGCCTCGTCGAAGATCAGGATGGGCGGGTTTTTCAGCAGGGTGCGGGCAATGGCCACCCGCTGCTTTTCGCCGCCGGAAAGCTTGAGCCCGCGCTCGCCCACCACGGTGCGGTAGCCCTGGGGCAGGCGGTCGATGAAGTCGTGGATGTGGGCGGCCCGGGCCGCCGCCACGGCCGCTTCATGGCCGGCTTCGGGCCGTCCGTAGAGGATGTTGTATTCGATGGTGTCGTTGAACAGCACGGTGTCCTGCGGGACGATGCCGATGGCCTGGCGCACACTGGACTGGGTGATGTCCCGAATGTCCCGGTCGTCGATGGTGATGGCCCCGCCCTGCACGTCGTAGAAACGAAACAGCAGCCGCCCCAGCGTCGACTTGCCCGAACCCGAGGGGCCGACCACGGCCACGGTCTTGCCGGGCGGGATTTCGAAACTCACGCCGTGCAGGATGGGGCGGGCCGGCTCGTAGGCAAACTGCACATTCTCGAAACGCACGGCTGGCGCGGCCGGCAGGTGCAGGTCCTGGGCCCCGGGGCGGTCCTGGATTTCGCGCTCCTTCTCCAGCAGGGTGAACATGCGGTCGAGGTCGGTCAGGCTCTGCTTGATCTCGCGGTAGAGCACCCCCAGGAAACCCAGCGGAATGTAGAGCTGGATCATGAAGGCGTTGATCATGACCAGGTCCCCCAGGGTCAGGTCACCGGCGGCCACGCCGGCGGTGGCCCGCCAGAGCATGAGCACCAACGCCACCGCAATCACCGCCTGTTGTCCGGTGTTCAGCAGCGACAGCGTGGCCTGGCTCTTGAGGCGGGCGCGGCGCAGCTTCTCCAGCGCTTCGTTGTAGCGATGGGCCTCGAAGGCTTCGTTGTTGAAGTACTTGACGGTCTCGTAGTTGAGCAGCGAATCGATCGCGCGCGACTGGCTGCTGGATTCCAGCTCGTTCATCTCGCGCCGGAACTTGGTGCGCCACTCGGTCACGACCACGGTGAAGCCCACATAGAGCACCAGCGCGACCAGGGTGATCCAGACGTAGACCATGTCGAACTTCGTGCCCAGCAGGGCCAGCACCATGGCCACCTCGATCAGAGTGGGAACGATGCTGTAGAGCGAGTAGGAAATCAGCGACTGCACCGCACGGGTCCCACGTTCGATGTCGCGCGTCATGCCACCGGTCTGGCGCTCCAGGTGAAAGCGCAAGGACAGGGCGTGCAGGTGGCCGAACACCTGCAATGCAATGCTGCGGGTGGCGCCCTCGGTGGCCTTGGCGAACACCAGCTCGCGCAGTTCGGTGAACAGCGAGGTGGAAAAGCGCAGCAGCCCGTACGCCACGATCATGCCCACCGGCACCAGCAGCAGGGCCTGCATGCTGCCGGGCTGGAGGGTCATGGCGTCGACCAGTTCCTTGAGCAGCAGCGGCACACCGACGTTGGCCATCTTGGCCGCCACCATGAAGGCCAGGGCCAGCACCACGCGCCCCTTGTACTGCCACAGGTAGGGCAGCAGGCGCCCGAGCACCGACCAGTCGGATCGGGCACGGGGCGTTTCAGAGGCACCGGCCGGCAGATGGGCTGGCAGGGTGGAGCGGGAGGGGCGCATGCGGGAGAATGGCGGTTGATTTGCTTGTGATCAATCAGGATTGTGCCCATGTCCCAGGAATCCAGCCCGCGCCCCGAATCCGCCCTGCCCGAGGGCCGGGAACTTGTGCTCAAGGTCATCCCCATGCCGGCCGACACCAACGGCAACGGCGACATCTTTGGTGGATGGGTGATGGCACAGGTCGACCTGGCCGGCTCGGTGCTGCCGGCACGCTACGTGCGGGGTCGCATGGCCACGGTGGCGGTGAACCAGTTCATCTTCAAGCAGCCGGTACGGGTGGGCGACATCCTGAGCTTCTATGCCCACGTCACGCGCGTCGGCAACACCTCGATCACGGTGCAGGTGGAGGTGTTCGCCGAGCGCTTCCGGGCCCAGGGGCAATATGTGAAGGTGACCGAGGCCAGCCTGACCTACGTGGCCATCGATGACGAGGGGCGCCCGCGCCCGATTCCGCGCGAGGGCTTGGCCAGCACTGGCTGAGCACACCACCCACCCGGGAAAACACCGGATTGGCAGCCCGGCAGCGGCGCTCCTACCATCGGGACTTCCAGGGCACGCGCTTCGGAGGTCTGACGACATGGCAACAGTGGACGAACTGCCGGCGGTCAAGCGGGGACTGTGGTGGTACGCGGGCACCTCGCCCTGCGATGTGCGCATCGTGCACCACCACACCCTGTACGGCAGCGGCGATGCCGACGACCCGCCCGAACTGGCCAGCGACCGGCAGGTGGACTGCTTTTATGTCCGCTACCACACGCCGGCCGCTGCACCGGCCTGGCTGGACGGCGGCTGCGCCCTGAGCCTGCGCGAGGCCATGTTCCTGGCCGAACGCAAGCTGGGTCCGGTCGTCAGCTGGCAGGATTGATCAGGCGCCGATGCCGGCCAGGCGCCGCGCATCCAGCACCGCCTGCGCCCAATCGGCCGGTCGCTCCTGGGGCAGGTTGTGCCCTGCCCCCTCGAACACCCGGTGCTGGTAAGGACCGGTGAAGTGCGGCGCATGGTGGCGCGTGCCGCTGTTGACCCCGTCGGCACTGCCGTCGATGGCGATGGTCGGCACACCAATCGGGGGCTGGGCGCTCAGGCGGGTCTCGATGGGGGCCACCGCCGGATCGCCGGGCGCGAGCCCGAAGCGGTGGCGGTAGGAGTGGATCACCACGTCCACAAAGTCGGGGTTGTCGAAGGCGGCGGCGCTGCGCTCGAAGGTCGCCTCGTCGAAGACCCAGGTCGGTGACCACATGCGCCAGAGCAGGCGGGCGAGGCCTCGGCGGTCGCGCGCCAGGCCGAGTCGGCCGCGCTCGGCGTGGAAGTAGTACTGGTACCACAGGGCGGCTTCGACCTCGGGCGCCTGTGGCTCGCCGGAGCGGGCGATGTCCTGCAGGTTGTAGGCGTTGCCGGAGACCAGCGCGACCACCCGCTCGGGCCACAGGGCCGAGACGATGCAGGCCGCGCGGCCGCCCCAGTCGTAGCCCGCCAGCACGGCCTGCGGGATGTGGAGGGCGTCCATCAGGGCCAGCAGGTCGGCCGCCAGCGCCGCCTGCTCACCCGAGCGCGGCGTGTCGGGCAAGAGAAAGCGGGTCGGCCCGTAGCCGCGAAGATAGGGCACGATGACCCGCGCACCGGCCGACGCGAGGGCCGGCGCCACCTCGGCATACGCGTGCACGTCATAGGGGAAGCCGTGGCACAGGATGCAGGGCCAGCCATCGGCCGGGCCCTGCTCCAGGTAGGCAACGCGCAACACGCCGGCCTCGATGTGGTTCACAGGCATGGTGGCTCCTGCGGTCAGGGAGAACGGTTCAGGTTTTCCAGCGCGAGCGCCAGGTGCGGTAGATGTGGTCGGCCAGTGCTTCGCTGCCGGCCTGGTGCCGTGCGGTGCTGCGGCGCATGGCCTCAGGTGGCTCGACGGTGGCGATGCCGTCGCGGACCGCCGCCGGGTAGACCGTGCCAGGGTCGCCCAGCCAGGTTTCGATTTTCTGCGGGGTGATCTCGATGTGGAACTGCATGGCCAGGTGGGGGCCGATGGCGAAGGCCTGGTGGGCGCAGACCTCGGACTCGGCCAGTACCCGGGCACCGGGTGGCAGCCCGGTGAAGTTGTCGTAGTGCCACTGGTAGACCACGGCGTCGCGGGCGTCGCCGAACCACTCTCCTGACTCTGGCAAGGGGTGCATGCGCAATGGCAACCAGCCGACTTCGGGCTGCGGCAGGCGCGTGACCCGGCCACCGAAGGCGCGGGCCATGAGCTGGCCGCCCAGGCAATGACCGATGACGGGGATGCCCAGCGCATCGGCCTGCAGGATCAGGGCCTCGGCCTGGCGCAGGCTGGGCCGCTCGTCGTTGGCGCTCCATTCGCCCCCCAGGATGGCCAGGCCCTGGTAAGCGGCCACCGAGGCCGGGTAGGTCTGGCCGGCTTCGGCACAGAACACGTCCCAGCACACGCCGGCGCGGTCCAGCCATTGGCCCAGGAAGCCGGGCGAGTCTTCGATGGTGTGCTGCAGCACCAGCACCTGGGCGGGTGGTCGGGTGGAATCGCTCATGCCCCGATGATAGGAAGTCCTGCGTCACAGACAGGACCAATGCACCGTCACCCCAGGGGACCGATCCGCCCTCCGCCTGTCAGAACGCCCCGCGGCGGCCCTCGCCGGCGGCAAATCGGCTGGCGCCCTCCAGCGCATCGGGGATGCGCGCCCGGCCACGCTGCCACTCCTGCTGCAGGGCTTCGCCCAGGGGCAGATTCCACTGGGCATGGGCGCTCTCGCGGTCGGCCCTCAGGGTGGCCTGCGGAAAACCGGCCAGCTGCCGGGCCAGGACGATGGCGGCGTCGCGACCCTGGCCGGTGGGCACCACCCGGTTGGCCAGCCCCATCTGCAGGGCCTCGGCGGCCTCGACCTTGCGACCGGTGAGGATCAGGTCCATGGCGTGGCCCATGCCGATCAGGCGCGGCAGGCGCACGGTGCCGCCATCGATCAGGGGCACACCGAAGCGCCGGCAATAGACACCGAAGTAGGCGTCCGCCTCCATGACCCGCAGGTCGCACCACAGGGCCAGCTCCATGCCGCCGGCCACCGCAGCGCCGCTGACGGCCGCGATCACCGGTTTGGACAGCTGCAGGCGCGAGGGACCCATGGGGCCGATGGCCCGGCCATCGTCGCTGTCGAAGTCGAGGCCGGCCAGAGAATCAACATCGCCGGAAGAAGCCAGCCGGGCGCCGAACTGCAGGTCCCAGCCGGCGCAGAAATGGCCGTGGGCGCCGTGGAACACCGCCACGCGCGCCTGCACGTCGTCTTCAAACGCCAGAAAGGCCGCGTGCAAGGCCCGCGCGGTGGCGGTGTCGACCGCGTTGCGAAGTTCGGGGCGGTCGAGCGTGACCACCCAGACCTCGCCCAGCTTCTCCGTGCGAACCGCTTCAGGGGTCATGCGGCTTCCTCACCCGGTTCGGGCCACCAGGCCATCTTCGGGCTGCGCTCGGCCTCCAGCAGCTCGGCCTCACTGACCTCGATCTCCATGCGCAGCAAGGCCCCGGCCATGGCCTTGCCCAGGTTGTCCAGCCGCAGGTTGCGGGCGCCGCCGCCTTGCAGGGCGCCCTTGAGCACCAGCTTGATGGCCAGCAGGTTCGGCAGGGGCCAGCAGTCCACCTCGCCCGGCAGCCAGCTGGCGAAGTGGGCCTGCACCCGTTCGGCGGTGACCTCACGCTCCAGCACGCGATAGCCGGCCGGGTTCCAGGCGAACAGGCCGAAATCGACCCAGTCGGCCTTGTCGCCGCTGCGCGCATGGGCGAGTCGGACCAGGGGTATGCGCAATCGGTGGCTCATGGCGTGACCTACAGCAGTTCGACGCGGACCAGTGGCTCGACCAGATCGCGGGGGATCAGGGTTGGCCAGATGCCCAGCAGCTCCCCGGTGTGGTGCAGGCCGTTGAAGCCGCAGGTGTAGGCCGGGCCGCTGAGCGCGATCCACGGAAACAGGCGACCGAAACCATCGGCCACGGCCTTTTCCGGGGTGCGCAGCACCAGGCGGGTCCAGATTTCGTTGAGCTGGTTGAGCTGCTCCGGCGGTGGCAGCGGGGCCAGCGGGCCGTGTGCCGAATTCAACCCGGGGTATTCCACGTACAGCTCGTCGTGCGGCAGGCGCCGCTCCTGCAGCTGCTGGCGGATCATGGACTGGGCCACCTGCGCCTTGTCCCAGGCATCGGGCCAGGAGAAACCCCAGGTCACCTCGGCCTTGTAGCCATCGCGAAACCCCGCCACCACCTTGAGGCGGTCTCCCGGCGCGTGGCCACGGGCGCCGGTGATGCGGACCCGGTCGTGGCCCTCGTCGTGCAGGTGCAGGTCACCCATGTCCAGCACCACATCGGGCGAACGGTAGGCGTGCGGGTCGTGCACCTCGTAGAGCAGCTGCTGGCGCACGGTGTCGAAGTTCACCCGGCCACCGCTGCCCGGCGCCTTGGTGATGAGCGCCGTGCCGTCCTGCCAGACTTCGGCGATCGGGTAACCGATGTGGGCCAGATCGGGAATCTGCTGCCAGTGGCCCTGGGCGCCGAAGTTGCCACCACTGCCCTGGCCCGAGCACTCGAGCAGGTGCCCGACCACCAGGCCCTGGGCCAGCTTGTCAAGGTCACCAGCCTGGTGCTGGTGGCCCAGGCGCCAGCCCAGGCGGTGAACGATGGGCCCCAGGAACAGCGCGGCGTCGGCCACCCGGCCGGTGATCACGATGTCGGCACCGGCATCCAGCGCATCGACGATGGGCCGCGCGCCCAGATAGGCATTGCCGAACACCAGCCGCTCCCGCACCCGTGAGACAGGCTCGCCGCTGAACAGGTGGGCCAGATCGGCGTCGGGCACGGCCGGGTCCTGCAGGTGGGACAACACGTCGTCGCCGGTGACCACAGCGATGCGGGCACTCCAGCCTTTGCGGGCGAAAGCCTCGCGCAGGGCCTGCGCGGCGCCGCGCGGGTTCAGGCCGCCGGCGTTGCAGACAAAGCGCACGCCGCGCTCGCGCATGAGCGGCCACAGGCGCATGAGCATGGGCACCACGTCGCGGGCGTATCCCAGCGCAGGGTCGCGCTGGCGGTCTTTCTGCAGGATGGCCAGCGTGAGCTCGGCCAGGTGGTCGCTGGCGATGAACTGGACGTCGCCACGCTCGATGCTGGCGGCCACCGGCTCCCAGTTGTCGCCGTAGAAGCCGAGGCCGGCACCGATGCGGACAGAGGTTGAAGCGCTCATGGGGTTGGGGGTGTTGGGGCAAAGGCCTGCGGTTGTCGGTCCCTCTGCTCAGGATACGGTCAGACGGCATTTTTGCCAAGCAATTGCTTGTCAAAATCTCTAGCACACAAGCCTGGCACATAGGCGACTCCTTTGGGGTGAACCCCTATCGTCAGCGTGCAGCAAGGCAGATACAAACACCGCATCTCGCCGAGCCAAGGCGCTACAGGTTTGCAACCGGCAGCCCGTATGACCGATGGCCTGGCCAACACAGGAGACGTGTGTGCAAGTGCTGCAACTGCTGATCGACGGCATTGCCCTGGGGTGCATCTACGGGCTGATCGCGCTCGGGTTTGTGCTGATCTACAAGGCCACCGAGACCGTGAGCTTTGCCCAGGGTGACATGATGATGGTGGGGGCATTCGCCGGTCTGGCCACCATGACCGTGCTGGGCTTTCCGTTCTGGATCAGTGTGCCGGCCGCGATCGTGGCCATGGCCGCCTTCGGCATGCTGCTCGAACGTGTCGTGATCCGGCCGATCCTGGGTCAGCCGGCCTTTTCCATCGTCATGCTGACCATCGGTGTGGGCTATGTGCTGCGCGGGCTGATCACCATGATCCCGGACATCGGCACCGACACGCACACCCTGCCTGTCCCCTACGCCAGCGAGGTCCTGCGGCTGGGCAATCTGGTGGTGGCGGCGGAGCAGCTGGTCGTGATCGGCGCCACCGCCCTTCTCTGCGCCGGCCTGTATGCCATGTTCCGCTTCAGCAAGCTGGGCATCGCCATGCAGGCTTCGTCCCAGAACCAGCTGGCCGCTTACTACATGGGCATTCCGGTCAAGCGCTTCAACGGCCTGGTGTGGGGCCTGGCTGCCGCCCTGGCCGCGGTAGCCGGCCTGTTGCTGGCCCCGATCACCTTCGTGCACGCCAACATGGGCTTCATCGCCCTCAAGGCCTTCCCTGCGGCCGTGGTGGGGGGCTTCGGCAGCCTGCCGGGCGCCATCGTCGGCGGGCTGATCATCGGCATCGTCGAAGCGCTGTCCGGTTTCTACCTGCCCGAGGGCTTCAAGGACATCGCCCCCTACATCGTCGTGCTGATCATGCTGGTGCTCAAACCGAACGGCCTGTTCGGCGAGCAGCTGCGCAAGAAAGTCTGACGGCGGCCCGGAAGAACAACCATGCGCTTCATTTTCAAGACCGACTACAACCAGGACATCAAGCTGGCCAAACACGGCGGCCATGTGTTCTGGTATTCCCTGCTGGGCGTGTTCCTGCTGCTGGCGCCCTGGCTGATTGCCGAGTACTGGCTGGCCCAGCTGACCTTCGTGCTGATCTACTCCATCGTCGGCCTGGGCCTGATGCTGCTGGCCGGCTTCACCGGGCTGTTCTCGCTCGGTCATGCCGCCTTTCTGGGCGTGGGCGCCTACACCCAGGCCGTCATGGTCAATGCCGGCGTCCCGTTCCCGATTGCCCTGGCCTGCGCCGGCCTGCTGGCCGCATCGGTGGGGGTGATCGTCGGCCTGCCGGCGCTGCGGGTCAAGGGCATCTACCTGGGCATGGCCACCCTGGCCTTCGGCTTCATCGTTGAAGAGGCCATGGCACGCTGGGAAAGCGTGACCGGTGGCAACGCCGGCCTGATGGTGGGCTACCCCTCGCTGTTCGGCTGGGAACTCGACTCCTCGGCCGAGTTCTATTTCCTCTGCCTGGTGGTGGCGGTGGCCTCGACGCTGTTCATCATCAACCTGCTTCGATCACCCACCGGGCGCGCCTTCGTCGCCATCCGCGACTCCGAGATCTCGGCCCAGAGCATGGGCATCCACCTGGCGCGCTACAAGACACTGAGTTTCGCCATCTCGGCGGCGCTGGCGGGCGTCGGGGGCGCACTGTACGCCCACAAGATCATGTTCCTGTCGCCGGAGCAGTTCAACCTGCTGCAGTCGATCGACCTGCTGCTGATGATCGTGATCGGCGGCCTGGGTTCCATCCATGGCGCCTTCCTCGGCGCGATCTTCATCATCGTCATGCCGCAGCTGATCTCGATCAGCAAGGACTTCCTGCCCGCCGCCATCGGTGAGGCCACGGGCCTCAAGGCCGTGATCTATGGCCTGGTGCTGATCGCCATCGTGCTGTTCGAGCCCATGGGCCTGTACGGCCGCTGGCTCAAGATCCGCGCCTGGTTCCAGCTGTTCCCGTTCTACCGCAAGGGCATGTTCAAGCGGCAGAAATCGTTCCAGAAATCGGATCGCCTCAAATGAGCCACATCCAGACCGATTCTTCGGAAGTGCTGCTGTCGGCGCGCAACCTCAGTGTGCGTTTCGGCGGCGTGCTGGCCGTCAACAACGTCAGCTTCGATGTCCGTCAGGGCGAGGTCTTCACCCTGATCGGACCCAACGGCGCCGGCAAGACCACGGTGTTCAACCTGATCAGCCGCATCTACCAGCCGACCCAGGGCAGCATCGAATACCTGGGACCGAAAGGGCGCGTGGTGCTGACCGAGCAGCCGCCGCACCGCATCGCCAGCCTAGGCATTGCCCGCACCTTCCAGAACATCGAACTGTTCGAGCACGCCACCGTGCTGCAGAACCTGCTGATCGGGCGCCACACGCACCGTCGCACCGGATTCTGGAGCGAGGCGCTCTTCACGCAACGCACGCGCCAGGCCGAGATCGAAGCGCGCGAGAAGGTCGAGCAGGTGATCGACTTCCTGGAGCTCCAGCACCACCGCGAAAGCATGGTGGCCGGCCTGCCCTACGGCGTGCGCAAGGTGGTCGAGCTGGCCCGCGCCCTGTGCACCGAGCCCCGGCTGCTGCTGCTGGACGAGCCCTCCTCCGGCCTGAACGTCGAGGAGACCGACGACATGGCGTTCTGGATTGCCGACATCAAGAACGAACTGGGCATTTCGGTGCTGATGGTCGAACACGACATGAGCCTGGTGTCCAAGGTGTCCGACCGGGTGCTGGCCATGAGCATGGGCGCCGAGCTGGCCACCGGCTCGCCCTCTGAAGTCCAGAGCCACCCGGGGGTGATCGAGGCCTACCTGGGCTCGGTCGACGATGTCTCCAGCCTGCGCCGCGAGCACGCCGCCACCGGGAGGGCCACCGCATGACCGCCCCGCTGACCGACAACGCCGTTCTGAAGCTGCTCAACGTCGAGAGCGCCTACGGACCGATCAAGGCCATCCGCGGTGTCAGCCTGCAGGTGCGCCGGGGCGAGATCGCCACCGTGCTGGGCTCCAACGGCGCCGGCAAGACCACCATCCTCAAGACCATCAGCGGCATCATCGACCCGCGCAAGGGCACGATCGAATTCAAGGGCGAGAACATCACCGCGCAGGACCCGGCGCACATCGTTCAGCAGGGCCTGATGCACGTGCCCGAAGGCCGCGAGGTGTTTCCGCTGCTGTCGGTGCGCGACAACCTGCTGATGGGCGCCTACACCCGCAAGGACCGCGACGGGGTGGCACGCGACATGGAGCTGGTGTTCAGCTACTTCCCGATTCTTCGCGAACGGGCCGCCCAGGACGCCGGCCTGCTCTCCGGGGGTCAGCAGCAGATGCTGGCCATCAGCCGGGCCCTCATGGCCAACCCCGACCTGATCCTGCTGGACGAACCCAGCCTCGGCCTCAGCCCCAAGCTGACCAAGGAAATTTTCGAGATCGTGGTGCGTATCAACCGCGAGCGGGGCACCACCATCCTGCTGGTCGAGCAGAACGCCAACATGGCCCTGAACGCTTCCGACTATGGCTACGTGCTGGAGAACGGCCGCATCGTGATGGAAGACACCTGTGCCCGCCTGCGCGAAAAGGAGGACATCAAGGAGTTCTACCTGGGCATGAAAGAAGAAGGTGTCCGCGCCGACCGGCGCTGGAAAAAGAAGAAGACCTGGAGATGACGAAATGAGCTATTTGTGGGATCTCTCCAACATCAGGCCCCAGACCGAGGTGGTGCTGGACGGCGACTCGATTCCGGCCATGTTCTGGAACGCGGTGCAGCGCCGCGGCGACACGGTGTGGTTGCGTCAGAAAGACCTGGGCATCTGGCGCACATGGACCTGGAACCAGGTGGGCCAGGCGGTCAGTGAAATCGGCCATGGCCTGCTGGCCCTGGGTTTCGGCGCCCGCGAGACAGCGTCCATTCTGTCGAACACCAACATCGAGTGGGTGCTCAGCGACCTGGCGGTGCTCAGCGCCAACGGCGTGGCCAACGGCATTTATCCGACCGATGCCGCCGAGCAGGTGCACTACCTCTGCGAAGACTCCAGCACCACCGTGCTGTTCGTCGAAGACGACGAGCAGCTGGACAAGGCCCTGGAAGTTCGGGCCCAGCTGCCCAGGCTGCGCAAGATCGTGGTGTTCGACATGGAAGGCCTGCGCGACTTCCAGGACGAGCAGGTGATCGGTCTCGACGCCCTGCGGGCCATGGGCCGCGAGCACGCCAAGGCCCACCCCAGAGCCCTGCTGGAACGCAGCGCAGCAGTACAGCCCGACGACCTGGCCATTCTCGTCTACACCTCGGGTACCACCGGCAAACCCAAGGGCGCGATGCATTCCCACAAGGGGCTGGTCTACACCGTCCGGGGCTACAACACCCTGATCGCCCGGGACGAGAACGACGAGTGCATGTGCTTCCTGCCGCTGTGCCACATCGCCGAGCGCATGGGCGGCGAGTATTTCTCGCTCTATACCGGGGCCAAGCTCAATTTCGTGGAGAACCCGGACACCGTGCCCGAAAACGTGCGTGAAATCGCTCCCACGGTGTTCACCGCCGTGCCCCGGGTCTGGGAGAAGTTCTATTCGGGCGTGATGATCGCCCTCAAGGAAGCCAGTGGCTCGCAGCAGGCGGCCTATGCCTGGGCGATCGGTGTCGGTCAACGGGTGGCCGACCTGGTGCTGCGGGGTCAGGAGGTTCCGACCGGCCTGCGGGTGCAGTTCCGCATCGCACGCGCCCTGGTACTGGACAACGTGCGCAAGCTCATCGGCATCCATCGCGCCCGCTTTCTGGTGACCGGTGCCGCACCCATCTCACCCGAGCTGGTTCGCTGGTACCTGGCCCTGGGTGTACCGATGCTGGAGGTCTGGGGCATGACCGAGACCTGCGGCGCTTCCACCGGCATTCCGGCCGAGCGCATCAAGCCCGGATCCATCGGTCCGGCGGCCCAGTACAACGAGGTGAAGCTCGACCCCGGCACTGGCGAAATCCTGGTGCGCGGGCCGAACGTCTTCATGGGCTATCTGAACCTGCCGGAGAAAACCGCCGAGACCATCGACGCGGATGGCTGGCTGCACACCGGTGACGTGGGTGTGGTGGATGAGGAAGGGTTTTTCCGCATCACCGACCGCATGAAAGACATCATCATCACCGCCGGGGGCAAGAACATCACCCCCAGCGAGATCGAGAACGAGCTGAAGTTTTCGCCCTATGTGACCGACGCCGTGGTCATCGGCGACAAGCGCCCTTACCTCACCGTGATCATCATGATCGATCAGGAGAACGTCGAGAAGTTTGCTCAGGACAACGACGTGCCGTTCTCCAATTACGCCAGCCTCACCCGCTCGGCCGAGGTGCAGGAACTTATCCAGAGCCTGATCGACACCGTCAACAAGAAGTTCGCGCGCGTCGAACAGATCAAGAAGTTCTGGCTGCTGGACACCCAGTTGACGGCCGAGGACGAGGAACTGACGCCCACCATGAAGCTCAAACGCAAGCTGGTGCAGCAGAAGTACGCCGAACAGATTGAAGCCATGTACCGTTGAACCCGCCATCCACCCACCAAGGAGACAGACCCATGAAAAGCAAACTGACGCTGATCGCGGCCGGCCTGGCACTGGCCAGCAGTGCCGCCCTGGCCCAGCCCACGCAGGGCATCAGCAACAACGAGATCGTCCTCGGATCGATCCAGGACCTGTCCGGCCCGCTGGCCGGCTTCGGCAAGCAGGTGCGCTTTGGCATGATGCTGCGCGTCGACGAAGCCAACGAGCAGGGCGGCGTCAACGGCCGCCGCATCCGGCTGGTCGTCGAGGACTCGGGCTACGAGCCCCGGCGGGCCGTGCTGGCCGCGCAGAAGCTGGTCAACCAGGATCGCATCTTTGCCATGGTCGGCCACATCGGCACTGCACAGAACATGGCGGCCATGCCGGTGCAGTTCCAGCGCAACGTCATCAACTTCTTCCCGGTGACGTCCGCTCGTGAAATGTACGACCCGTTCCACCGCCTGAAGTATTCGTTCGCGGCCACCTACTACGACCAGATGCGGATGGCTGTGCCCAAGCTGGTGAAAGAAAAGGACGCCAAGAGGGTCTGCACCATGTACCAGGACGACGAGTTCGGCCTGGAGGTGCTGCGCGGCGCTGAGGAAGGTCTCAAGTCCATCGGCATGACCTTCACCGATCGCACCAGCTTCAAGCGCGGCGCGACCGACTTTTCTTCGCAGATGCAGAAGCTCGCCGCATCGCAATGTGATTTTGTGGTCATGGGCACCATCATCCGAGAGACCATCGGTGGCATCGCCACGGCGCGGCGGCTGAACTTCAACCCGACCTTCCTGGGTTCCAGCGCGTCCTACACCGACCTGATCCACAGGCTGGGCGGCCCGGCCATGAACGGGTTCTACTCGACCATGACGGTGCAGAACCCCTACCTGGATGACACCTCGCAGCCGATCCGCTTCTGGGCCACCAAGTACCGCACCAAGTTCAACGAAGACCCGACGGTCTTCTCGGTCTACGGATACACCATCATCGATGCCTTCATTCGTGCCGCAGGCAGGGCAGGACAGAACCTGACCACCGACAGCTTCATCAGGGTCATGGACAGCATGGTGATTCCGCCGGACATCTTCGGCAGCGCCGAAATGACCTTCGGTCCGCAGAAGCGCCTGGGCAGCAATGCGTCGCGTCTGTCGCAGATCCAGGACGGTCGCTGGAAGGTGGTATCGGAATATTTCAGCACCAACTGATGCCCGGGTGACCACCGGTGAAGCCCGATGCTGCGGGCTTCACCGCGCAACCGCCGCGGCCTCCGGGTCCGGCGGTTTTCTTTTCTTCAGTCTGAAACCTTGAAGGAAAAGGGCATGGGAGCTGCTGCCGCCGCCTGGCTGGCCGATGCCCTGCTGGTGCTGCATGGCCTGGTGGTGCTGTTCGTGGTCGGCCTGCTGCCTCTGGTGTGGATCGGCGCCCGATGCGGCTGGCGCTGGGTGCGTCGGCGACGCCTGCGCCTGACCCACCTCGGCCTGATGGGCTTCATCGCAGCCCAGGCCTGGCTGGGCCAGCTGTGCCCGCTGACGGTGTGGGAACAGCACCTGCGCCGCCTGGCCGGGCAGCAGGCCTACCGAGAAAGCTTCATCGAGCACTGGGTCTCGCGCCTGCTCTACTGGGACCTGCCCTGGTGGACGTTCGTGGCCGCGTACACCCTCTTTGCCGGGCTGATTGCGCTGGCCTGGTGGTGGGTACCGCCGGAGCGGCCCACGCGAAGCCGGACCGGTCAGGAAACGATGTAGGCCCCGGATCCGACCGACAGCAGGCGACCGTCCGCGCCCCGAAACTCCATGCGCGTGGAAGCGACTCGCGAACCCAGGCGCAGCACCTCGGCATGCAGGTCGAAGTGTTCACCGATGCCCGGGCGCAGGTAGTCGATGCGCAGGTCGATCGTGCCCAGCTTGGAAAAACGGTGCAGGCGCTGCGTCGGGTCCTCGTCCATGTGGCGCGCCCCGATGGCCGCCATGCAGGCCAGGCCTCCCATAGCGTCAAGACTGGCACTGATCACACCCCCATGCACCCGGTTGTGCGCGTAGTGGCCGATCAGTTCGCGCCGCATCTGGATGCGACCGCACACCCGCTCGGGCAACAGTTCGGTGATCTTCAGGCCAAGCACCTGATTGAAGACGATCCGATCCTCAAAGATGGCCTTGAGACCATCGACGAACTCGGACTCGAAAGCGGCGGGGAGTACAGTGGTTTTGCTCATAGTCCTGATTGTCGCGCGGCCAGCTCTTTCATGATTTCCTCGGCACCACCACCGATCATCATGACCTTCACTTCCCGGTAGATGCGTTCGCTGGCGGTGCCGCGCATATAGCCCATGCCGCCGAGAATCTGCACCGCCGCGTCGGCACAGAACTGCATGGTCTGGGTGGCATGGTTTTTCAGCAGACAAACATGGGCCACCCAGTCACTGTTAGCCCCCACGCTCCCCTGCTGCGCATGGGTCGCTGCCCCCCACGGGGGCTGTTCCGCCTTGGGGCGGCCCTGCGGCGGAACGCCAGCTTCCCCCGCGTCGGCGCGGGCAGTGACCGCATCGACCCAGGCCTGGGTGCTTTCGATGCGCATGCGCATATCCATCAGCTTGTGGCGAATGACCTGCCGCTCGACCAGTGCGGCGCCAAAGGTCTGGCGCTGACGGGCCCAGTCCAGCGCCTCGTCGTGGCAGGCCTGGGCAAAGCCCAGTGCCATGGCCGACATGGCCAGGCGCTCGCCGTTGAAGTTGCTCATGATCATGCGAAAGCCCGCGCCCTCCTCGCCCAGGCGGTAGCGCACTGGCACCCGCACCCCGTCAAAACGAAGGTGCGCGGTGTCCGAGCAGTGCCAGCCCATCTTCTGCAAGGCGGTGCGCGAGATGCCGGGGCGGTCCATGGGCACCACGATCATGCTCACACCCCCCGGACCCTTGTGGTGCGTGTCGGTGCGAACCGCCAGTGTCACCCAGTCGGCGCGCACGCCCGAAGTGATGAACACCTTCTCGCCGTCGATCACGTAGTCGTCGCCCTCGCGGCGCGCGGTGGTGCGCAGGGCCGACACGTCGGAGCCCCCTCCGGGTTCGGTGATGCCCAGCGCGGCGATGCGCTCGCCGCGCAGCACCGGCGGAATCACTTCGGCCTGCAGCTCGGGGGTGCCATGTGCCAGCAGCGGCGGCAGCCCGATGTTGAGCGAAAACAGGCTGGCCATGAGGCCACCGCTGGTGCCGTGGCGCGCCAGGGTCTGCGAGAAGGCGTTGCGCACCCGCCAGCTGGCCGGGGTGCCGCCCAGGTGCTCCGGATAGCCCAGGCCCAGCAGACCCAGCTGGGCGGCCTCCTGGTACAGCCCCCGCGGGATCTCTCCGGCGGCCTCCCATGCATCGAGGTTCGGGCGCACCCGTTCGACAGCAAAGCGGCGCACCGTGTCCAGCAGGGCCTGCAGGTCGGCTTCGTCCAGGGCGGGGGTATCGGGCGGGTTCATCTGGACTCCGGTTCGAACGTCAGGAGGACCTGACCGGGGGTCACCTGCTGGCCGGGCGCCACCGGCACGGCCGCCACGGCGCCATCACGCGGCGCGGTGATCTGATGCTCGATCTTCATGCTCTCGATGGTCATCAAGGTCTGGCCGCGTGTGACCCGCGCGCCAGCCTGGGCCGCCAGCGCCACCAGCTTGCCGTTGAAGGGCGCCCGCAGTTCGTTGGCGCTGGGACCGCCGCCGGCGCCTTCGGGGGCGGCCAGGCTCAGATCGACCAGTTCGAAGACATCAGAACCCCAACGCACGGCCATGGCCGGTGGGTCGGATTCGGCCAGGGCCACCACCGTCAGGGCGCGGCTCACCCCGTCCAGTGCCAGCGCGCCAGGGGTGAACACCGCTTCATGTTGCGTGTCACCCACCTGCACCGACACGCGAGAGCCGCCCTGCTCGCGCAGGACCAGGTCCAGCACCTGCGTGCCCACACGCCAGCGCTGCGTGCGTGGAAAGGGCGAGGGCAGTTCATGGGCAGGCGTTCGGCCACCGTAACTGGCCGCCACCGCCGCGGTGACCTGCGCCTGGGCCGATGGCGCCAGGGCAACACGCAGGGCGTCCCCGTGCTCGGCCAGAAACGGAATGCCCGCCTCACCGGAACGGAACACCGGATGGCGCAGGCAGGCCGCCAGAAAGGCCCGGTTGCTCGGCAGTCCCAGCAGCACGGTGTCGTCCAGGGCCTGGGCCAGCCGGTCCAGCGCCTCATCCCGACTCGGCGCATGGGCGATCAGCTTGCCGAGCATGGCGTCGTAGTGCGGCGTGACCACGGCGCCACTTTCCAGGGCGTGGTCAAAGCGCAAGCCCTCCGACAGGAGCGGCTCATTGAAAAGGTGCACCGTGCCGGCGTGCGGGATGAAGTACTCGTCTTCGGCACACAGGCGGACCTCGATGGCGTGGCCCTGCAGGCGGATTTCTTCCTGCTTCGTCGGCAACGGTTCACCCCTGGCCACCCGGATCTGCCACTCCACCAGGTCGAGGCCGGTCAGCATCTCCGTCACGGGATGCTCGACCTGCAGCCGCGTGTTCATCTCCATAAGG
>CALMYH010000032.1 GCA_937873395.1 uncultured Burkholderiales bacterium | reverse complement strand
TGGCCGCCGAAGGTCTGAAGAAGACCCTGCTGATGTTCGACTACTTCAACGACGTCGCCGAAAAGGCCAAGGCCGGCAACGCCAAGGCCAAAGAGGTCATGCAGAGCTGGGCCGACGCCGAGTGGTTCACCAGCCGTCCCGAGGTCGAGAAGAAGATCACCGTCACCGTGTTCAAGGTGCCGGGAGAAACCAACACCGACGACCTGTCGCCCGCCCCGGACGCGACCACGCGCCCGGACATCCCGATGCACTACCTGGCCATGCTGAAGAACACGCGCCCAGACGCGGCCTTCAAACCTGAGGAAGATGGCAAGCGCGGCCCGATGCAGTTCATCGAAGACCTCAAGAAGAAGGGCCACCTGGTCGCCTATGTGGGCGACGTGGTGGGTACCGGTTCCTCGCGCAAGTCGGCCACCAACAGCGTGATCTGGGCCACCGGTCAGGACATTCCCTTCGTGCCGAACAAGCGTTTCGGTGGGGTCACGCTGGGCGGCAAGATCGCCCCGATTTTCTTCAACACGCAGGAAGACTCCGGCTCGCTGCCCATCGAGGTGGACGTGAGCAAGCTGGAGATGGGTGACGTTATCGACGTCTATCCCTACGACGGCAAAATCGAGAAGAACGGCGCCGTGGTGGCCGAGTTTGCGCTCAAGAGCCAGGTGCTGCTGGACGAAGTGCGCGCCGGTGGCCGCATCAACCTCATCATTGGCCGCTCGCTGACCGCCAAGGCGCGCGAGTTCCTGGGCCTGCCTGCCTCCACCTTGTTCCGTCTGCCCAGCGTGCCCGCCGAAACCAAGGCCGGCTTCACCCTGGCGCAGAAGATGGTGGGCCGCGCCGTTGGTCTGCCGGAAGGCCAGGGCGTTCGCCCCGGTACCTACTGCGAGCCGCGCATGACCACGGTCGGTTCGCAGGACACCACCGGCCCCATGACCCGCGACGAGCTGAAGGACCTGGCCTGCCTGGGCTTTTCTGCCGATTTGGTGATGCAGTCTTTCTGCCACACCGCGGCTTACCCCAAGCCGGTGGACGTCAAGACCCACCGCGAGCTCCCCAAGTTCATCAGCAGCCGCGGCGGCGTGTCGCTGCGCCCGGGCGACGGTGTGATCCACAGCTGGCTCAACCGCCTGCTGCTGCCCGACACCGTGGGCACCGGCGGTGACTCGCACACCCGCTTCCCGATCGGCATCTCCTTCCCGGCCGGTTCCGGTCTTGTGGCCTTCGGCGCCGCCACCGGCGTGATGCCGCTGGACATGCCCGAGTCGGTGCTGGTGCGCTTCAAGGGCCAGATGCAACCCGGCGTGACCCTGCGCGACCTGGTGCACGCCATCCCGCTGTACGCCATCAAGGCCGGTCTGCTGACCGTGGCCAAAGCCGGCAAGAAGAACATCTTCTCGGGCCGCATCCTGGAAATCGAAGGTCTGCCGGACCTGAAGGTGGAACAGGCGTTTGAACTGTCCGACGCGTCGGCCGAGCGCTCGGCCGCCGGCTGCACGATCAAGCTCAACCCCGAGCCGATCAAGGAATACCTCACCAGCAACATCGTGCTGATGAAGAACATGATCGCCGACGGCTACGAAGACAAGCGCACCCTGCAGCGCCGCATCGAGAAGGTCGAGGCCTGGCTGGCCAAGCCCGAGCTGCTCGAAGCCGACAAGGACGCCGAATACGCTGCCGTGATCGAAATCGACCTGGCCGACATCAAGGAACCCATCCTGTGCTGCCCGAACGATCCGGACGACGCCAAGACCCTCAGCGAAGTCGCCGGCACCAAGATCGATGAAGCTTTCATTGGCTCTTGCATGACCAACATCGGCCACTTCCGCGCAGCGGCCAAGCTTCTGGGCGGCAGCCGCGACATCCCGGTCAAGCTGTGGGTGGCCCCGCCGACCAAGATGGACGAGAGCGAGCTGATCAAGGAAGGCCACTACGCCAGCTTCGGCGCCGCCGGTGCCCGCACAGAAATGCCCGGCTGCTCGCTGTGCATGGGCAACCAGGCACAGGTGCGCGAAGGCGCCACCGTGGTGTCCACCAGCACCCGCAACTTCCCCAACCGCCTGGGCAAGAACACCAACGTGTTCCTGGCCTCGGCCGAACTTGCGGCGATCGCGTCCAAGCTGGGCAAGATCCCGACGGTGGCCGAGTACCACGAAGCCATGGGCATCGTGAACAAGGACGGCGCGGCGATCTACAAGTACCTCAACTTCGACCAGATCGAGGAGTACGTGGAGAACGCCAAGGAAGCGACGGCCTGACTTTTTTGCTGAGTCAGGAACGGCCCAGGGAGCGATCCCTGGGCCGTTTTCATTGGGGGCGAGGAAGACTCGGCCTCAGAACCGCGTGGTCAGGTCGATCCAGCCCTGGGGCAGGATGTGCACCAGCTGGGCTTCCAGCCATTTGTCGCCGCCGCTCAGGATGGCCACACCGATCAGCAGCACAAAGATGCCGAAGAGTCGCTTCACGCGGTCCATGTGGGTGAGCACCCAGCCGCGCACCCGGCCGAAGCCGCTGCGCGAGGCGTAGGCCACGGCCACCAGCACCGAGGCCGCACCCAGGCCGAACATGCCCAGGATCAGCGTGCCCCGGGCCGCGCCGCCTTCGGTGGCCACCATGGTCAGGGCGCTGGCCAGCATGGGGCCCGAGCAGGGGCTCCACACCATGCCCAATAGGCCGCCGGTGGCGAATGCACCGCCGAGCGATCCGCTGTCCAGCCGGGTGGTGGCCGAATGCGCGCCGCTGGCCAGGGGCGTGACCAGGCGGGTGAAGCGTTCGTTCAGCGCCGGAACCAGCATCACCATCCCGAAGCCGATCAGCAGCCACGCGCCCACCAGCCGGATCAGGTCGGGGTCGATGCCCAGCGCATCACCGGCCACGCCCACCAGCAGGCCCAGGGTCGCGAACATGGCGACCATGCCGGCCCCCATGGCCACCGGAGACCAGCGGTTGGCTTGCAGGGCGCCGCCCAGCACCAGGGGCAGCAGCGGAAACACACAGGGGTTGAGCGTGGTCAGGCTGCCGGCCACCCAGGCCAGGCCGAGTTCGGTCGGGCTGGTCATGCGGTCACAGCGCGTGGTGCGGCCGGGCCCGCGGCAGCCAGGCCGCGATGTCCTGGCGACCGATGAAGGCACGGACCACCGACAGGCCGAAGATGACTGCCGCAGCGGCCAGCATGCCCCATTCGGCATGGAGGACATGGGTGCCCATGGCCCCCAGCATCATCAGGGCCAGTCCTGCCGCGGCGGCCGCGGAGACGCGGCGCACCAGCAGGCCCACGGCGCCAGTCACCTCGACGGCACCGATGAAGTACATGAACCACAGCGGGTAGCCCCAACGTTCGAAGGCCACGATTTCGAACTCCAGGCCCGCCAGCTTGGCAGCGCCCGAGGCGAAGAAGATGAGAAAAAGCACCACGCTCAATACCTGGGTTTTCATCGGAATCTCCGGGGTTTGATGTGAGGTGAGCCGATCACAGCGCCTTGACCAGCGCGCTCTTGATGTCGTCGGCGCCGGTCTTGCCGGCCAGGCGACCCACTTCCTGAGTGCCCTTGAAGACCACCATCACCGACTGCGAGCGCACCTTCATGCTCTTGCGAAGCTCGCGTTCCTTGTCGTAGTCGGCCACCAGCACGGTCATGCCCTGCAGCTGGGGGTCGGTTTTCAGGCTGTCGAGCGATCGGGCCTGCCCGACACAGGTGGAGCACCAGTCGGCGTGAAAGTGGACGGCCACCGGCTTGCCCTGCTGCTGGATGGCGCTCAGCTCCGCCGTGCTGAAGGGTTTGAGCTCCAGGGCCGAGGCCCAGGCGCTGACGGTCACGAGGGAGGCCGTGAGGGCCACTTTCAGGGTGTGTTTCAGATTCATGCAGGGCTCCTTGAGGGTGGGACAGGGGGACAGCCGGGTGGCTGACAGCAGGCATTTCGTTGGTGGGCGCCATTTGGTTACACCCGTGTTCCAATCGGGCCAGTTTTTTTTCGTCACCGCGCTTGGCGGTGTAACTTCCACCCCATCTGGAGCGAAATGGGTTCAGAGAACGTGTCGCCCGACACCGAAGCACGCCTGCGCCCCCTCTGGATGGCGGCGCAGGCCGGTGACGAGCGCGCCTACCGGGAGGCCCTGGCGCTGATGGCCGCCCGTCTCAGAAGCTATTACCGTCGGCGCATGCCGACCTTGCAGGACGACGTGGAGGACCTGGTGCAGGAAACCTTGCTGGCCGTGCACCTTCAGCGCGGCACCTACGACCCGGCCTTTCCGGTGACGGCCTGGCTGACGGCGATTGCGCGGCACAAGCTGGTGGACCTGTGGCGGCGCCGCGGACGCAAGGAGGGCCTGCACGACGGGTACGAAGATGTGGACGAGTCCGAACTGGCGGCGCCCCCGTCCGAGCCGCACGCCGGGCGCGATCTGGACGTGCTGTTGCAGGCGCTGCCACAGGCGCAGCGGCAGGCGATCGAGCTGACCAAGCTGGAGGGCTTGTCGGTGGCCGAGGCGTCGAACCGCACGGGCGCCTCGGAAGCGTCCATCAAGGTGCTCGTGCACCGCGGCCTGAAGCGACTGGCCGACATGGTGAAGAGGTGAGCGAGATGAACAACACCGACCAACTCATGGACATGCTGGCCCGCAACGCCGGGGCCGCGCCCCGTGCCGTGGTGGCACGCCGGCTGGCGCCGGTGGTGCTGCTGGGCCTGTTGTGCAGCGCGGCGCTGGCCTGGGGGCTCATGGGCCTGCTGCCCGCCGAGGAACTGCGGGCCCCCGCCACCTGGGTCAAGCTGGGCTACGCGGCCGCGCTGGCGGCGGCGGCTGCCCTGTTGACCGGCCGTCTGGCCCGGCCGCTGGCCCGCGCGGCCGTGCCCCGGTGGCTGGTGCGCGGTGCCATGGCGGCCATGCTGCTGGTGGGTGCGGTCGCGCTGGGCCTGACCCCGACCGAAGACCGGCTGGGCGCGGTGCTGGGCCAGACCTGGCTGCTGTGCCCGTGGACCCTGATGGCCTTCTCGCTGCCAGCGCTGGCCGGCCTTCTCTGGGCGCTCAGGGGGCTGGCCCCCACGAATCCGCGCCAGGCGGGCTGGGCCAGTGGTTTGCTCGCCGGCGCGCTGGGGGCCATGGGCTATGCGCTGGCCTGCCCGGAGTCGTCGTCGGCCTTTGTGGCCATCTGGTACACCCTGGGCATCGTCATGACCGGCGGCATCGGGCGATGGATCGGACCGTGGGTGTTGCGCTGGTGATGGGCCTTGAGGCGCGACGAACCCGCGCGCTGATCGGGTGAGCCGGCTGACGCGGGCAACCTTCCCGTCAGACCGATAGTCCTTCGGCTGCGCGGGTCTTTTGCATTTTTCGGGAACTTGGCCACCGCGATCGGCGTCCATGTGAGCGTTGTGTGCGCCCCGCGCGCCGTCAACAAAACTCGTGGCTGGCCAGCCTCTTCTTTCCGGATCTTTTTTTCTGAAACCTGAGGAGTTCTGTCATGAAGAAAGCTTTGATCGCGACCGTCTGCGCCATGGGTCTGGGCCTCGGAGCCCTGCAGGCCAAGGCATCCACCATTGTCGAAACGGCCGCCCAGGCCGGGCAGTTCAACACACTGATGAAGGCCATCGAGGCCGCCGGCCTGGTGGACACCCTCAAGGGCGACGGGCCGTTCACCGTGTTTGCGCCCTCGGACGAGGCTTTTGCCAAGCTGCCCCAGGAGCGCCTGGACGCCCTGCTGGCCGACAAGGACGCGCTGACCAAGGTGCTGACCTACCACGTGGTGCCGGGCAAGGTCATGTCCAGCGAGGTGCAGGCCGGTGAAGTCCAGACCAAGGCCGGTCAGGCGCTGGTGGTCAAGACCGAAGACGGCGTGAAGGTCAACGAGTCGCGCGTGGTGACCGCGGACATCAGTGCCAGCAACGGCGTGATCCACGTGATCGACAGCGTGCTGCTGCCCAACTGAGCACGGTCAGGCGCGAGACGGTTCGGGTCTTGAGTGGCACCCGGGCGTTTGTGCCCGGCGGGCGGCGGCGTCAGTCTGCTCGTTCGACCGCCCGCACCAGCCGCACCAGCATCGGGGTCTCGCGCGGGATGTCGCTGCGCATTTGTGCGGTGGCGGTGTTGACAGCCCAGCCGTGCTGCAGGTCCAGGCGCTGGCCACCCACGGTGGTGGTCCAGCGCTGGAGTGTGTCGTAGCTGTAGGGGTTCACTTCGTGCCGAACCACCGAGCGGGTGCCCGACCAGCTCCAGCCCAGGGTGGTGTCGGGCAGCATGGCCGTGCCCTGGGTCTGCTGGCTCAGCAGCTGCAGTTCGCGGGCGCTGGGCAGTCGCCAGGGCATGCCGTCGGTCTGACTGCGCCGGCGGGCGTGCTCGAGTGCCTGTGCATGGGTCATCCACAGCGGTGTTCCGGCGCAGCCCGAGCCGTTCCAGCGCAAACCCTCGACACAGCGCGGCCAGAGCTGTCGGGCCTTGGTCATGACGATGTGCGCGCCATCGGGAGACAGCGTCCACTCGGGCACGGGTGAAGGGCTGCCGGTGCCGGCCTGGCCGGGAACGACGAACGACAGCAGCAAGGACAGAGCCAGGACGGCTGGGGACGGAAAGGCGGCAGTCGGCATGACGGAGCGGAGCCATGACATCGCCGGGTGCGACGTCTTGCCCTGTCTATCGGCGCGAAGAAGCAGGAACTGAAGGTCTGCCGCCTGCGCCGGCGGAGCGCCGGAGCGTGGGGGTCAGCCCAGCAGACGCGCAATCAGCGCGCCCTCACTCGGCCCGTTCAGCGGCACCCACACCCGGATCGGGCTGCCCTGTGCCACCTCGATGGCCTGGCCGTCCTGGTTGTGCATCTGGCCCAGCTCGATGACGCGGTTGCCGCCGGGGTGGATGACTTCCAGCTTGTCGCCCACGGCGAAGCGGTTCTTGGCCTCCACCTCGGCCCAGCCGTCTTCGCGCACCTGCAGCACCTCGCCCACGAACTGGCTGCGCTGGCCCTGCGAGCTGCCGTTGATGTAGTTCTGGTAGTCCTGGCTGGGCCGGCGCTCCAGCAGGCCGCCGGTGTAGCCGCGGTTGGACAGGCCCTCCAGCTCCAGCAGCAGCTCGGGGTTGAAGGGCTTGCCGGCCACCGCGTCGTCGATGGCACGGCGGTACACCTGCGCCGTGCGCGCCACGTAGTAGTGGCTCTTGGTGCGGCCTTCGATCTTGAGCGAGTCGATGCCCATGGCCGCCAGCCGGGCCACGTGCTCCACCGCACGCAGGTCCTTGCTGTTCATGATGTAGGTGCCGTGCTCGTCCTCCATGATGGGCATGAGCTCGCCCGGGCGGCCGGCTTCCTCAATCAGCCAGACCTTGTTCGCCTCGGGGTGGCGCTGGCCATTGCCGGTGGTCGAGAACGCGCTGGCCGCTTCCTCGTCTTCCTGGGCAAAGTTGAAGCCGTCCAGCGTCTGCAGCGGGGCCGCGTCGCCGGTGTCGGTCTCGGTGGTAGCGCCGTGCGTCTTGTATTCCCAGCGGCAGGCGTTGGTGCAGGTGCCCTGGTTGGGGTCGCGCCGGTTGAAGTAACCGCTGAGCAGGCAACGGCCGGAGTAGGCGATGCACAGCGCCCCGTGCACGAACACCTCCAGCTCCATGTCGGGGCAGTCGTTGCGGATGGCCTCCACCTCGTCCAGGCTCAGCTCGCGGCTGAGGATGATGCGCGTCACGCCCTGCTTCTGCCAGAACTTCACCGCCGCGCTGTTGGTGGTGTTGGCCTGCACCGACAGGTGGATGGGGATCTCGGGCCACAGGCCTTTTTCCATCTGCTCGCGCACCAGCATGATCAGCCCCGCGTCGGCCATGATGAAGGCGTCCGGCCGCAGCTCCACCACCGGCTGCAGGTCGCGCAGGTAGGTGCGCAGCTTGTCGTTGTGGGCAATCAGGTTGCTGGTGACAAAGAACTTCTTGCCACGCTGGTGCGCCTCTGCAATGCCCTGGGCAATCTGCTCCAGCCGGAACTCGTTGTTGCGGGCGCGCAGGCTGTAGCGCGGCTGGCCGGCGTAGACGGCGTCGGCGCCAAAGTCGAAGGCGGCGCGCATGCGTTGCAGCGAGCCGGCGGGCAGGAGCAGTTCGGGTGATTTCATGGTGAACCTGATATTGTCCCGGAAGAGGCCGGTTCACACAAACCTGGCATGGCCTGCCCCTACAGGATGGACGAAACACCGTGTACAACCCCAGCCACTTCGACAACTCGAACGACCGCGCCGCCCTGCTGGCGCTCGTGCGCGCCCACCCCCTGGGCGCCCTGGTTTCCCACGGCCCGCAGGGGCTGGACGCCAACCACCTGCCGTTCGAGGTGGACGAAGC
>CALMYH010000031.1 GCA_937873395.1 uncultured Burkholderiales bacterium | reverse complement strand
CCGGCCTGCCGGTGGTGGCCGACCTGGCCAAGATGCCGCACTGCCTGGTGGCCGGTACCACCGGGTCGGGCAAGTCGGTGGGCATCAACGCCATGATCCTGTCGCTGCTCTACAAGGCCGATGCCAAGGACGTGCGCCTGCTGCTGATCGACCCCAAGATGCTCGAACTGAGCGTCTACGAGGGCATTCCGCACCTGCTGTGCCCGGTGGTCACCGACATGAAGCACGCGGCCAACGGCCTGAACTGGTGCGTGGGCGAGATGGAGAAGCGCTACAAGCTCATGAGCAAGTTGGGCGTGCGCAACCTGGCGGGCTTCAACGCCAAGATCGACGAGGCCGCGGCGCGCGGCGAGATCATCGGCAACCCGTTCAGTCTGACGCCCGAGCAGCCCGAGCCGCTGGAGCGCCTGCCCTACATCGTGGTGGTCATCGACGAGCTGGCCGACCTGATGATGGTGGTGGGCAAGAAGATCGAGGAACTGATCGCCCGCCTGGCGCAAAAGGCCCGTGCCGCGGGCATCCATCTGATCCTGGCCACGCAGCGCCCCAGCGTGGACGTGATCACCGGCCTGATCAAGGCCAACATCCCGACGCGCCTGTCCTTCCAGGTCAGCAGCAAGATCGACAGCCGCACCATCCTCGACCAGATGGGGGCCGAGACTCTGCTGGGCATGGGCGACATGCTGTACATGCCCTCGGGCACGGGCTTCCCGATCCGCGTTCACGGCGCTTTTGTGAGCGACGACGAGGTGCACCGCGTGGTGGCCTACCTCAAGGAGCAGGGCGGCGAACCCAACTACATCGATGGGGTGCTGGAAGCCGCCGGCGGCGACGGCGACGGCGCCGAGCTGTTCGGCGAGGGCGGCGGTGCCGGGGGCGAGAAGGACCCGCTGTACGACCAGGCGGTGGCCATCGTGCTGCAGGACCGCAAGGCCAGCATCTCCTATGTGCAGCGCAAGCTCAAGATCGGCTACAACCGGGCGGCACGCCTGCTCGAAGACATGGAGACGGCCGGTCTGGTCAGTGCGCTGACCAGCAGCGGGCAGCGCGACATCCTGGTCGCGCCGCGGGGCGACGGCTGACGTCCCGGCATGGCGGCCGGGTCTGAACCTTGTGCCCGCCGACCGATCCGATACCCATGATCAAAAACCTGTTCCTGTCCCTTGTCCTGGCGACCCTGGCCCTGGCCGCGCGCGCCGATGGTCTTCAGCAACTGGAGCGCTTCCTGCAGGAGGTGCGCAGTGCCCAGGCCGATTTCACCCAGGTGGTGACCTCGCCGAAACGGGCGGGCGAGTCGGTGGCCCGCAGCAAGACCTCCCGCGGGCGGTTCGAGTTCCAGCGCCCCGGCCGTTTCCGCTTCGACTACGCCCGCCCCTTCGAGCAGACCATCGTGGCCGACGGCGAGACCCTGTGGCTGCACGATGTGGATCTGGAACAGGTGACCGCGCGCCGCCAGCAAGACGTGCTGGGCAGCACCCCGGCCGCCCTGATCGTGTCGGGCACCAGCCTGCGCGAGCTGGGCACCCATTTCGAACTGCAGGCCGCCGGGCAGGCCGAGGGCCTGGAGTGGGTGCAGGCCCGTCCGCGCCAGGGCGACGGTCAGTTGCAGCAGGTCCGGGTGGGTTTCCGCGGGGCAGAGCTGGTCCGGCTGGAGATCGAGGACAGCCTCGGACAGCGCTCGGTGCTGAGCTTCTCGGGCTGGCAGACCAACGGGGGGGTGCCGGCAGAGCGATTCCGTTTCCAGCCGCCACCCGGTGTGGCCGTGATCCGCCCCTGACCCGGTGAATGCCGCCCAGCGTCCCACCCACGCACCGCTGGCCGAGCGTCTGCGTCCGCATGTCCTGGGGGAGGTGATCGGCCAGCAGCACCTGCTGGGTGAGGGCATGGCGCTGCGGCTGGCCTTCGAGTCGGGCCAGCCGCACAGCTGCATCCTCTGGGGGCCGCCAGGGGTGGGCAAGACCACCATCGCGCGCCTCATGGCCGACGCCTTCGATGCCCAGTTCATCACCATCAGTGCGGTGCTGGGGGGTGTCAAGGACATCCGGGAGGCGGTGGAGCGCGCGGAGGCGGCGCAGGGCGGCCTGCAGGCCCGGCGCACCATCGTCTTCGTCGACGAGGTGCACCGCTTCAACAAGAGCCAGCAGGACGCCTTCCTGCCGCACGTGGAAAGCGGTCTGTTCACCTTCATCGGCGCCACCACCGAAAACCCCTCCTTCGAGGTCAATTCGGCCCTGCTGTCGCGCGCGGCGGTCTATGTGCTGCAGCCGCTGACGGAAGACGATCTGCGCCAGCTGGTGCTGCGCGCGCGAGGCATCGGTGCGGTGCCGGCCATCGAAAAGGCCGCTGAAGACCGCCTGATTGCCTACGCCGACGGCGATGCGCGGCGGCTGCTCAACACGCTGGAGACGCTGGCCGTGGCGGCCGGGCGGGAGCAACGGGGCGAGGTGACGGATGCCTGGCTGCTGAAGGTGCTGGGCGAGCGCATGCGCCGCTACGACAAGGGCGGCGAGCAGTTCTACGACACCATCAGCGCGCTGCACAAAAGTGTGCGCGGGTCGGACCCCGACGCCGCGCTGTACTGGTTCGTGCGCATGCTCGACGGCGGTGCCGACCCGCGTTACCTGGCGCGCCGCCTCATCCGCATGGCCTCGGAAGACATCGGCCTGGCCGACCCACGGGCCCTGCGGCTGGCGCTGGACGCGGCCGAGGTCTACGAGCGTCTGGGCAGTCCCGAAGGCGAGCTGGCGCTGGCCGAGTGCGTGGTCTACCTGGCCGTGGCGCCCAAGTCGAACGCGGTCTACAAGGCCTTCAACGAAGCCAGGGCCTTTGTCAGGAAGGACGGCAGCCGTCCGGTGCCCCTGCACCTGCGCAATGCACCGACCCAGCTCATGAAAGAGCTGGACTACGGCAAGGGCTACCGCTACGCCCACGACGAGGCCGGTGGCTTTGCCACCGGTGAGCGCTACCTGCCGGACGGCATGCCCGACCCCGGCTTCTACCGGCCAGTGGAGCGGGGGCTGGAGATCCGCATCGCCGATAAGCTCAAGGAGCTCAGACGCCTGAACGATAAGAATTTCTAATGAATTGGCTGTAAAGCTGATGCAAGCGCCGGCGGTCGGGAGATACAGGGAAAACCCGTGCGTGATAAGGGCTTACACGCATGCGGCGCCCATTTACCCCTCGCTACAATCCGCCCACCAACCCGCAGGCTGCCCCAAGACAGGGCGTGTCTGGCGGGTTTTTTGCTAGGTTGAGGCGGTCCGACATTCGATCACAAGAGCGGACGGTCAAACTCACGGAGAAACTTCATGGACGTTTTGCTTCAGCAGATCATCAACGGTCTGGTGCTGGGCAGCATGTATGCGCTGGTGGCCCTCGGGTACACCATGGTGTACGGCATCATCGGTCTCATCAATTTCGCGCACGGCGACGTGCTGATGATCGGGGCGCTCACCAGCTGGGTGACCATCGGCATCATGCGCGACGGCATGCCCGGCGCGCCCCTGTGGCTGATTCTGCTGCTGGCCACCCTGATATCGATGGTGGTCTGCGCGGTGCTCAACTTCACCATCGAGAAACTGGCCTATCGGCCCTTGCGAAACTCACCCCGGCTGGCCCCGCTGATCACCGCCATCGGCATGTCGATCCTGCTGCAGACGATCGCCATGATCATCTTCAAGCCCA
>CALMYH010000030.1 GCA_937873395.1 uncultured Burkholderiales bacterium | reverse complement strand
CCTGCGCCTGGATCGGCGTCATGTTTTCATAGCCCATCTCGGCCACGGCGCGGGCGAGTTTGGGCGAGAGCTGGAGTTCGGAGAAGGACTGGGTCATCAGGCAGGCAGGGCCACTGGGGGCCGACAAGGCAAACAAGGTGCGCGTGTGCCAGGTTTGCCGCCCGGCCAGGCGCTCTGGCCCAAGGGCCACAACCTCATATTGTCGCACTTCATGGGGTTTTCACCGAGCCCGGCGGTCGGTGGATCAATCCAGGTGCTTCCAGGCAAAGACGATGGCACCAATCATCAGGGCCATTCCGGCACCCAGGTACAGGGTCTCGACGACCGCGCCATGCTCGACCGCCTGCTCCAGAAAAACGATGACCAGGATGACCACCGACACCTGCAACAAGGTGATTTTCAGATCATGGAAAGATTTGATCTTCAGCACCTGCAGCAGGGCACTGTTCTCGATGGTGGTCGGGGCCACGAACAGGCGGTACAGGCTGGCAGAAATGGCCTGGAAGGTGATGGCGATCAGCAGCATGTCCAGCATCTTCAGCAGCTTGACCGCCAGCGCCTTGCCCACATCGGCGGTCTGCGGCAGGCCCTGCAACAGGTCGACCAGCAGAAACCACAGCACACTCAGGCTGGACAGGTACATCAGGACGGCCGCAATGGCCGACGCCGTGACAGCCATCAGCACCATCAGCCGACTGCCCTGCAACACCTGCTCGATCATGTTTGAAGGTCCTTCCTGGGCTTGAGCGCCACGCCCGTCGATTTTCCGCGCTCTCGCCCGGTCACCCGAGCCCGGCTCAGGAAGACCCCCTGGCGTCCATGCCCGCACGGCCAAGAGGAAGGTGTTTGGCCGAGGTGGCCCCCATCGACACATAGATGCTGGTCAGGGCTTCGATGCCGATGTCGGCAGGCGACACCCATTCGATTGGCACATACAGCAGGCCGCCCCCCACCGGCAAGGGGGCCGTGGGCACCAGCACCGCCAGACAGTCCACGCCACCGATTTGCACCGTCTGCCCGGACGGCAGCAGGCCCAGGACGGCCACGCCACCCGGCCCAGAAAAATGCAGCCAGACCGGCTGCATGGACTTGAGCTCCCCCTGGTCCTTGCGCGCGAGCAGATCGGCCAGCGACAAGGCGGCATCGTAGATGTGCCCCACCAAAGGAATGCGCCTGAGTGCGCCCTGAACTGCGGTCTGCCAGGCTTTGGCCAGACCGGTGTTGACCAGCAATCCCAGCAGATAGACACCGGCCAGGGCCACCATCACCCCCATCAGATAGGCCAGCCAGACCGAATCGACCAGCCCCAGGCCCAGGCGGGACAACACGTCACCCACGGGGCTGCCGGGCCCGAACCAGCGCAGCAGCAGCTGTCCCAGCCAGACCACCACCACAACGGTGGCAATCAACGGGAGTGCGGCCAGCGCACCGGCCGCAAAAGTACCCAACACATGTTGTCTGGAAACGGGCATCGGTATTCCGGCGAATCGGGGGGATCAGAAAGCCGCCGGCTTCATTGTCCCATGTCGGACACCTGCGCGTGGTTCCATCGGGAGGTCAACGGCGATTCGAGCGAGCCTTCCTCGTGGCACGGCTCAGCGGTGGCACCCATCCTGTCACCCCAACCCATGACACACCCCACCACCCTTTGCCGTCAGGCGACGCTCACTCCACGACCGCCCGAATCAGCATGGCAAACAGGTCTTGCGACGGCTGGTGCCGCTTGGCCTTCGGCGGGAAGCGCGCATCGTATGCTTCCACCGCGGCCGGGTCGAACTCGAACACCGGGCTGGTATGAAAGACCCACTGGTGGCCGGAAAAAAATCCCGGCTTCAGCTCCAGCACCAGCAGGCCCAGGGGAAACCTGCCGTCCGGGGTGCCCACGCTGAGGTCCTTGCCCGTCTTGAAACCGTGCCGGCAGTAGTTGCGTGGGTCACCCAGAATGACGACGGCCGGGTAGCCCTTGTGCTCCACCAGCGCCCGGGTGTGTGCGATCAGCGCCGAGCCCACGCCCTGCCGCTGCCAGTCAGGATGGACACACAAGGGCCCGAAGGTGGCCGTCTCGATCCGCGCTCCCTGTTCGTTGACGACCCATGAGCGCGTGTAGACGATGCTGCCCACGATCTGCCCGTCGACCTCGGCCACGAAGGTGAGGTCCGGCAGAAAATCGGCATGGCCCCGGATCAGGTGGGTGGTGTAGTGCTCGTCACAGCCCGGCCGGTAAAGGTTCCAGAAGGCCTCCCGGGTGAGTTCTTCGACAGGCCGGTGGTCGGCCTCTGCCTCTGGCCTGAGGATCAAATTCGATGGGGACATGTGTGACTCTGCAGTCGACCGACTGCGCCTGGGTGATTACAGGGCTCGCGCATTGAACGTGTCACAGGCCTGCACGCTGCCCGTCTTCAGCCCGGTATGGAACCAGCGCTGGCGCTGTTCGCTCGTGCCGTGGGTGAAACTGTCGGGCACGACCACACCCTGGCTCTTTTTCTGCAAGGCATCGTCGCCGATGGCGGCTGCCGCGCGCAAAGCCTCGTCGATGTCACCGGGCTCGATGATCTGGTTCGTCTTGTGGTTGTGGTGCGCCCAGATGCCGGCAAAACAGTCGGCCTGCAGCTCCAGTCGCACGCTCATGGCGTTGTACTCGCGCTGGCTGACACGGCGGCGCATCTCGTCCATGCGACCGGTGATGCCCAGCAGGTTCTGCACATGGTGGCCCACCTCATGGGCGATCACATAGGCCTGGGCGAAATCGCCCGGGGCGCCGAGCTGGGTTCGCAAGGTGTCGTAGAAGCTCAGGTCGATATAGACTTTCTCGTCACCCGGGCAATAGAACGGCCCCATGGCCGATTGCCCGGTGCCGCAGGCGGTGGGAACGGCACCGCGAAACAGCACCAGGCGCGGCTTGCGGTACTCGGCACCGCCCTCGCGGAAGAGGGTGTTCCAGGTGTCTTCGGTCCCGCCGAGCACGGCGGCCACAAAGCGGCCCATCTCGTCCTGTGGCGCGGGCGCCGGGCCTGGTGCTGTCTGGGCCTGCGGCGACAGCACGTCCTGCGCACCCCCCAGCACACCGAGAATGGTCATGGGGTTGATGCCGAAGATCCAGCCGGCCACCAGGGCAATGACGATGGTGCCCAGCCCCAAGCCCTTGCCACCCCCACGCCGCCCACCACCCCCGAACATGCCGCCACCGGGCTGGTTGCGGCGGTCCTCCACCTGGTCGGACTGGCGGTTGCGTTCCCATTTCATGGTGTGCGGCTCCTCACAGGCGTGGGCTGGATTTGCCGGTCATTATGGGTTGCGGCCCGCCGGCCGCCAAGTGACGCCGAACGCGCCACAGCGACAGGTACACAAGTTGTGGGTTTGTGCCGATGCTGTTGCATCGGGCACAAAAAAAAGGGCGCTGCCTGCCGCAGCGCCTTTTGCAGGTGGTCAGCGAGTGAAGCTCAGGCGATGGCCGGCTTGAAGTCGCTGGTCGGTCGCCCCTGGAAGTCGGTCCAGCAACGGCGGGTGAAGTCGTAGAGCTTGCACTTGCGCGCGGTCTCGAAGTACCAGCGCCAGGAAAAGCGCTGGACGATGATGCGCCCCGGCAGCGTGTCTTCGAGCAGCTTCTGGGCGTTCTTGAGCTTGTACAGCGGCACGCTCATGTCCACGTGGTGGGCGGTGTGCTCCATGATGTGGTGCATCAGCGCGCCGATGCGGAACGGGAAGGTCAGGTGCACCGTGGTGGACACAAAGGGCGCCGCCTTGGCCCAGACGTGCTTGTCATCGTGCCACTGCACCGCGGTGTGGGTGTGGTGCACATAGACCACAAAACCGATCATGGCGTTCCAGAACAGGAAGGGCACCACAAAGCCGTAGCCGACCAGGGCCAGCGCCGACTGGCCGGTGGACCAGGCGGCCACCACCAGACCGGCGATCCAGAGGGCGGCGGTGGCGGTGACAAAAATGCCATCGCGCGTGAACTCCGGGCGGCTGGTGCCCATGTAGGTCTTGCGCGGGAAGTACATGCGGTTCCACCACATCTCCACCAGGTAGTAGAGAGCCGGACCCCAGCCACTGCGGTAGATGCGCTCCAGGGCACGGCGGCCGGGCGAAAGGGCTTCGAACTCTTCCTTGGTCAGCGGCGCCCAGACGAAGTCGACACCCTTGAGGTTGGTGTAGCCGTGATGCACCACGTTGTGACCCACTTCCCACAGGCTGTAGGGCGTGAGAGAGGGAATCATGGCGATGCGACCGAGCACGCGGTTGAGCTCGCGGTGTGGCGTGTAGCTCTGGTGGCAGGCGTCGTGGCCGATGATGAACAGACGGCCGATGACGAAGCCGGCGGCCAGGCCACACAGCAGCTTGGCCCACCAGGCCTGCAGAACGATGGTGCCGGCAATCAGGGCGGCAAAAACGATCCAGTCGAAGGCCAACAGGGCAATGCCCCAGGCGGTGCGGCGCTCGGCAATGGGGGTCAGCCAGCCACGGATGACCTTGCGGTGCGGCAAGGGCTCGCCTTGGGGAATGGGCTGGGGGGTCTCGACGACGGGGGGATTCTGGGACATGGCAGCACAGGCCCGCGGCCTGGGAACAGGGAGGTCAGGGGTACCCACCAGGGGCACACGACGGGAACTCCGGCGCAGGCACAAGCAGCCCGGGCACGCGGAACGAACGCTGGAATGCTAACGGGCTTTGCTTACAACAGGCTTGATGCAAATCAAACCCGTTTCGGAAGGGTCGCTGTCAGGTCTTGGGCAGCGTCACGCCCACCTGCCCCTGGTACTTGCCGCCCCGGTCCTTGTAGCTGGTCTCACAGACCTCGTCGCTCTCGAAGAACAGCACCTGGGCACAGCCCTCACCGGCGTAGATCTTGGCCGGCAGCGGCGTGGTGTTGGAAAACTCCAGCGTCACATAGCCTTCCCACTCGGGTTCAAAGGGCGTCACGTTGACGATGATGCCGCAGCGTGCGTAGGTGCTCTTGCCCAGGCAGATGGTCAGCACATTGCGTGGAATGCGGAAGTACTCGACCGTGCGGGCCAGAGCGAAGCTGTTGGGCGGGATGATGCAGACATCGGCATTGATGTCGACAAAGCTCTTTTCGTCGAAGTTCTTCGGATCCACCACCGTGCTGTGGATGTTGGTGAAGACCTTGAACTCCGGGGCACAGCGGATGTCGTAGCCGTAGCTGCTGGTACCGTAGCTGACGATCTTCTGGCCAGAGGCGTTCTGGCGGATCTGGCCGGGCTCGAAAGGCTCGATCATGCCGTGCTGCTCGGCCATGCGGCGGATCCATTTGTCGCTCTTGATGCTCATCGTGCTGTGCTCCAGTCGGGTTCCGCATTGTACGTAGGGCACTGGCACAGCCCGGCCGCCGGGCCGGTTGCGGGAGCGCTCAGGCAATGACCGTGCGCCGGATGGCGCGGTCGTCACCCAGCACGATGAAGGCAAACAGCAGCTCGTCGAGGCTGCCCGCCTGGGCGGTGCGGCGCGCCAGCAGCGGTGTGGCCTGGGGATCGAGCACCACGAAGTCGGCCTCGCAACCGGGTTGCAGGTTGCCCACCACCCCCTCCAGCCCCAAAGCGGCCGCGGCGCCGGCGGTGTGCTGCCACCACAGCTGTCCGGGGCTCAGGCTCAGACCGGGTTTGCTCTGCCCTTCCCGGCCCACGCAGTAAGCGGCCAGCATGGTGTGAAAGGGCGAAAAGCTCGTGCCCCCGCCGACATCGCTGGCCAGCCCGTGTTTCATGCCGGCCCCATCGGCGGCGGCGAAATCGAAGAAGCCGCTGCCCAGGAACAGGTTGCTGGTGGGGCTGACGGCTGCGGCCGTGCCGGTGCGCGCCATCAGCGCGCGGTCTTCGGCATCGAGCCAGATGCAGTGCGCGTACACGGCCCGTTCACGCAGCAGACCGAAGTCGCCGTACACCGACAGGTAGCTTCGCGCCGACGGGTACAACTCGGCCACCCAGCGCACCTCGTCGCGGTTCTCCGCCACGTGTGACTGAATCCAGACGTCGGGGTATCGCGCGGCCAGCTCGCCGGCGCCGCGCAACTGGGCGTCGCTGCAGCTGGGCGCAAAGCGCGGGGTGATGGCATAGCCCAGCCGATCGACCCCATGCCAGCGGCGGATCAGATCTTCCGTGTCGACCAGGCTCTGCTCGGTCTGGTCGCGCACACCGTCGGGACTGTGGCGGTCCTGCAGGCACTTGCCAGTGATGAAGCGCAGGCCACGTTCGCGCGCGGCTTCAAAGGCCGCCTCCACCGAGGCCGGGTGCGAGGTGGAGAAGGTCAGCGCGGTGGTCACCCCGTGACGCGCCAGCTCGTCGAAGAAGAAGTCGGCCACGCTGCGCGCGTAGGTCTTGTCGACAAAGCGGGACTCGTGCGGGAAGGTGTAGTTCTCGAGCCAGGGCAGCAGGCCGTCGGCCGGCGAGCCGATGACGTCGGTCTGCGGATAGTGCACGTGCAGGTCGACGAAGCCGGGGGCGATGAGGTGGCCGCGCAGGTCCTCCACCGCCACACCGGCAAAACGGTCGATCAGGCTGTGGTGGTCACCGGCGGCGCGCACCACCGCCTGACCCTGGGCGTCCGGACCGACGACCAGCAGGCCGTCGGCATCGTAGACCGGTTGGTGTTGTTCGTTGAAGCGCAGCAAGGCCGCGCGATAGGCTTTCATGCCGGAAGCTTAGCGGACTGCGCAGCCCCGCACATACGAAGCATGCAATGAATGCCATGGACCATGGTCGACTGGCACCGAAACGGTGCAGATTCAATCCGGCAGTCGACCCACCACCCCCTCGACCAGCCAGTTCATGCCGAGGATCTGGGGATCGGACAAGCGGCTGCCGCGCGGCACCACCACGCGCCCCCGGTTGTCGCGGAGGTCCGTCTGGCGGGCGTCGAACACCTGGACACGACCGGCGGACAACTCCGCCTGGCGGGCGAGCACCTCCTCACGCACGGCCGACGGCAGCCTGGGGCCAAAACCCTCGACACCGATCATGCCTTCGCGCACCCCGCCCCAGACACTGCCACTGGCCCAGCGCCCCTCGAGCACCGCCTGCACGCGCCGTGTGTAGTAGTCGCCCCAGCGGTGGGTGACGGCCAGCAGCTGCGCATCGGGCGCCACATGGCGCATGTCCGAGTGGTAGGCAATGGCCAGCCGGCCCTGCTGTTGGGCGGCCACCATGACGGCGTTGGACGCGGTGTGGAAGGTCAGCACCTGGGCGCCCTGGTTCATGAGCGACACGGCGGCGTCACGCTCCAGCGGCGGGTTGAACCAGTCGCCCACGAACACCACACGCACCGTGGCCTGCGGGTTGACCGAGCGCATGCCCAGCGCAAAGGCGTTGATGCCCTGGATGACTTCGGGGATCGGGAAGCCGGCCACGTAGCCGGCCTGCGAGGCCACACGCCCGGCGGCGATGCCCGCCAGATAACGCCCCTCGTAGTAGCGCGCGTTGGCAGTGGCAACATTGGGCGCCGTCTTGTAGCCGGTGATGGATTCGAAGCGCACGCCCGGAAACTCCTCGGCCACGCGCAGCGTGGGCTCCATGTAGCCGAAGCTGGGCGTGAAGATGATGTGGTGCCCCTGTCGGGCCAGGTCACGGATGACGCGCTCGGCGTCGGGACCTTCGGGCACGTTTTCGACCGAGGTGGTCTTCACCCGATCCCCCAGCGAGGCCTCGACGGCGCGGCGACCCAGCTCGTGCTGGCGGACCCAGCCCGCGTCGGTGATGGGCGCCACATGGACGAACGCCGCCTTCACCGGTGGGTTGACCGGGGCGGCGGGTTGGGAGAAGGCGGGAAAGGAAAAACAGGCGGCCGCGAGCGCGGCAGCGAGGTTTTTGTACATGGTGTTCCTCTACATGGCTTCCAGGGTTGAAAAATGCCAACGGCAAAAAGAAAAGCGAGCCGGGGAAGCACCGGCTCGCAGACGTGATTTTAGCGCAGGGGTGGCTCAGGTGCTGGCCACCCGGCGCAGCTCGGCCAGGCACTGGGCGCGACGCTCGGGGCTGACAAAGCTGGCCTCGAAGCTGTTGCGGGCGATGGCCACCACGTCCTCGTTCGACAGCTGCAGGGCCTGCACGGTCTGCACCCAGTTTTCGTTCATGTAGCCACCGAAATAGGCCGGGTCGTCGGAATTGATGGTCACGCACAGGCCGGCGTCGAGCATCTTCTTGAGCGGGTGGTCTTTCAGGTCGGACACCACACACAGCTTGAGGTTGGACAGCGGGCAGACGGTCAGTGGCAACCGGGTGTGGGCCAGCTCGGCCATGAGCAGCGGGTCCTGCACGCTGGCCACGCCATGGTCGATGCGCTCGACCTTGAGCCGGTCGATGGCCTGCCACATGTACTCGGGTGGACCTTCTTCGCCCGCATGGGCCACCACATGCAGGCCCAGCTCGCGGCAGCGGGCGAACACACGCTCGAACTTCTCAGGCGGGTGACCCATTTCGCTCGAGTCCAGCCCGACACCGATGAAGTGCTCGCGGTACGGCAGGGCCGCCTCCAGCGTGGCAAAGGCCGCGTCTTCGCTCAGGTGGCGCAGAAAGCACAGAATGAGCGCCGAGCTGATACCCAGTTCGGCCTGTGCCCGCTCACACGCCGACGACAGACCCCGGATCACCGCGCCGATGTCGACACCCCGATCGGTGTGGGTCTGCGGGTCGAAAAACAGTTCGGCGTGGATCACGTTATCGGCCCTGGCCCGCTGGAAATAGGCCCAGGCCATGTCGTGGAAGTCCTGCTCGTTCAGCAGCACGCTGGCGCCGGCGTAGTAGATGTCCAGAAAGCTCTGCAGGTCGGTGAAGGCGTAGGCCGCGCGCAAAGCGTCCACGCCGGGGTAGCTCAGGGCCACGCCATTGCGTCGGGCCAGTTCGAAGATCAGCTCGGGCTCGAGCGAACCCTCGATATGGATGTGCAGCTCGGCCTTGGGAATGGCGCGGGCCAGTTCAATGGCGTTCATGATGATGCCCTTCCTTGTTACCGGTTGAAGCGCAGGCCGATTGCTCCAGGCCACCGTGGGACCGGCTTGGCCGGACCACAGGTGGCGTCCCCCTCCGGCCGAAGGCCAGAGAGGGGGAAGACGCGAAGCGGCGCAGGGGGTGCATTCCTGTTTTTTCAGCAGACCCCGAAACTCACGCCGGTCTGCTGCAGATAGCGGCGGTAGGCCGCGCTCAGGCGGTCGGCGGCGCTGTGCACCTCGCCCCCGCTCAGGGGCAGCCGCTTGGGCGCCTGCGACTCCAGCACCGGCTGGTCCTGGCTGAAGATGGTGACCTGGAAATCGCGCAGCTGCTCGTCGGTGGAGCTGGCATCGCTGGTGTACTGGGCGAACCAGAGACGGCAGCTCTCGTCGGTGTCGGGCCGCGCCCAGATGGTGTAGCTGTCTTGCGGACCGCCGTCGTCCGGCTGCTTGCTCAGCAGCGCGCTGTAAGGGCTGAGCACCTCGTAGCGGTAGGTCACCCAGCCGCCTTCGGTGGCGCTGGCGGTGGCGCGCGGCTGCCAGGCCTTGTAGGCCTCGATGACCGGGCGCCCATCCGGCGTGTGCGTCACCTCGTAGTGCGGCACCTCGGGGTGCCCGACTTCACCGAGCCAGCCGCGGTGCACATAGGCGAAGTGGGCCGTGTCCAGAAAGTTCTCGACCGCGCGCGGCGCACTGGTGGCCACATCAAACGGACCGTAGATGAGGCGGCGCTCCGGCAGTTCGGGCAGGGCCGGCGGTGCAAACGCGGCGTCGCCCACGGCGCCCCAGATCAGACCATGCTGTTCCATCACCGGGTGGCGGCAGGCCTTGTGACCGGCCGGTGGCGTGAACCCCGGCAAGGCCGGTATGGACACACAGGCCCCTTGCGGATCGAAACGCCAGCCGTGGTAGGGACATTCGATGGCGTTGCCGTGGACCTGACCCAGCGACAGGCGCGCACCCCGGTGCGGACACTGGTCATTCATCAGCACCGCTTGCCCCTGTGCATCGCGCCAGAGCACCAGCCGCTGATTCAGCAGCGTGACCGCCAGCGGCTGGCCGCCCAGTTCCTCTTCCAGCGCCAGCGGCCACCACCATTGCTGTTCCTTGTTCATCGTGACGTCCTTGAAAGAAAAAGGCCACCCGACCGGCGCGCCGGAGGGGTGGCCGTGCCGGGTGCGGCCGCTGCCGCACCGGCCCTGTGAGCCAACGGCTGCTTACTTCGAGGGCACGCGGCCTTCGACGCCTTTGACGTAGAAGTTGACGGCATCTTTCCAGGCGCGGTCGGCCTTCACGCCGGCAGCCAGCACTTCCTTGCCGGTGTTGTCGACAATGGGGCCGGTGAAGGGTTCGAACTCACCCGACTTCAGGCCGGCCTTGATCTCCTCGACCCTGGCCTTGGCTTCGGCCGGCACGAAGTCGGCGATCTTGATCAGGTCGTTCAGACCTTCCTTGACGCCCCAGACGGTGCGCTTGGTTTCCCAGGTGCCGTTGCGCAGCTCTTCGATCGACTTGATGTAGTAGGGCGACCAGTCGACGATGGCCGAGGCCAGGTGTGCGTTGGGCGCGAAGGCGCTCATGTCGCTGTCCCAGCCGAAGGCGAACTTGCCATTGCGTTCGGCGGTCTGCAGCACGGCGGTGGAGTCGGTGTTCTGCAGCAGCACGTCGGCGCCCTGGTTGATCAGGCTCTGCGCGGCTTCGCTCTCCTTGGGCGGATCGAACCAGCTGCTCACCCAGACCACGCTGAGCGAGACGTCCGGACGCACCGACTGGGCACCCAGCACGAAGGCATTGATGTTGCGCAGCACCTCAGGAATGGGGAAGGACCCCACCAGGCCCAGCTTGCCGGTCTTGGTCATGTGACCGGCGATGATGCCGGCCATGTAGGTGTCCTGGTAGAAGCTGGCGTCGTAGATGCGCATGTTGGGCGCGGTCTTGTAGCCGGTGGCGTGCTCGAACTTCACGTTCGGGAAGTCCTCGGCCACTTTCAGCATGGTCTCCATGTAGCCGAAGGAGGTACCGAAGATGATTTCGTTGCCTTGCTGGGCCAGGTCGCGGAACACGCGCTCGGCGTCGGCACCATAGGGCACGGACTCGATGGCGGTGGTCTGCACCTGGTTGCCAAAGTGGGCCTCGACGGCGCGACGGCCCAGGTCGTGGGCAAACGACCAGCCGGCATCGCCGACCGGACCGATGTAGACCCAGGCGGCCTTGGTCACCTCGGGTGCTTCGGCGGGTGCGGCTGCGGGGGCAGGCGCCGGCGCGGGGGCCTCGTCCTTCTTGCCGCAGCCAATCAGCGCGGCGCCGGCCAGGGCGGTCAGGGCCGCCACTTTGATGAGGGATCGTTTGCTCAGGTCAGTCATGTTGTCCTCGGAGGGTTGAAGTTGTCAGGGACCAGAAAAAGAAAGAGGGCCAATAGTGTCAGGAGCCGGGATGGAAAGGCTTGCCGATCGAAGCTGGCATGTTAGTACGAATCCAGACCGGGTTGCGCGAGATCAGCACCAACACGATGACGGTGGCCAGGTAAGGCAGGCTGCTCAGCAGCTCCGCGCTGATCTGCACACCCCGGCCCTGCAGGTAGAACTGCATCATGGTGACGGCGCCGAACAGGTAGGCACCAAGCAAGACACGTGCCGGGCGCCAGGTGGCGAAGGTGGTCAGCGCCAGGGCGATCCAGCCACGGCCAGCGGTCATTCCCTCGGTCCACAAAGGGGTGTAGACCGTCGACAGGTAGGCGCCGGCCAGGCCACACAGGCTGCCTCCAGCCACCACGGCCAGCCAGCGGATGCGCCGCACCGGGTAGCCCAGTGCATGGGCCGAGTCGGGATTCTCGCCGACGCTGCGCAACACCAGACCCGCGCGGGTGCGGTAGAAAAACCAGATCATGCCGACCATGAGGGCCAGCCCCACCCAGACCATGCCGTCCAGGCGCGCCATGCCCGGGCCGATCACGGGCACATCGGTCCAGATGGAAGGGGTGCTGACCATCTTGCTGGAGAGGTTCTCACGGGTGTAGCTCACACCCGCAAAGGCCGAGAACCCCACCCCGAACAGCGACAGGGCCAGCCCGGTGGCGTACTGGTTGGTGTTCAGCCAGATCACGAGCACACCGAAAACACCGGCCAGCACCGCGCCGGCCAGCATGCCCGCGGCCAGCCCGGCCAGCCCGCTGCCGGTATGAATGACGGTGGCGAATCCGGCCAGCGCGGCGCACAGCATCATGCCCTCGGCGCCGAGGTTCACGATGCCGGCCTTTTCGTTCAGCAGCAGGCCCAGGGCGGCGATGGCCAGCACCGTGCCCGCGTTCAACGAAGTGGCGACGTTGAGGAAAAAAATCTCCATGGCTCAGCTCCGGCGGCGACCCAGCACCACCCGGTACTGGATGAGGGTGTCACAGGCCAGCAGCGTGAACAGCAGCAGGCCCTGAAAGACGCCGTTGATGGACTTGGGCAGGCCCAGCCGCGACTGGGCCAGTTCACCACCGATGTAGAACATGCTCATGAGAATGGCGGAGAAGACGATGCCCACCGGATGCAGGCGGCCCACAAACGCCACAATGATCGCGGCGAACCCGTAGCCCACCGGCACATGCGGCGTGAGCTGCCCGATCGGGCCGGCCACCTCGAGCGCCCCGGCCAGACCGGCGGCACCACCGGAGACCAGCAGCGCCACCCACAGGGCCCGTCGCGAGGAAAAGCCGGCGTAACGCGCGGCCGCCGGAGCGAGTCCGCCGACCTGCTGGCCATACCCGGCGTAGGTGCGGAACATGAACAGCCACATCAGGGCCACACCCGCCAGGGCAATGATCACGCCGATGTTGACCCGGAAACCTTCGAACAGGCGAGGCATGCGGGCGGCCGCATCGAAGCGTGGCGTGTGCGGCATGTTGAACCCTGCAGGGTCCTTCCAGGGGCCGAACACCATGTAGTTCAAGACCTGGATGGCCACGTAGACCAGCATCAGGCTGACCAGGATCTCGTTGGCGTTGAAGCGGTCGCGCAGCAGCGCGGTCACACCTGCCCAGACCATGCCACCCACCACCCCGGCCACCAGCACCGCCGGCACGGCCAGCCAGCCCCAGCTGCGGTCCACCATCAGGGCCACACCGGCCGCGAAGATGGCGCCGATGACAAACTGTCCCTCGGCGCCGATGTTCCAGACGTTCGAGCGGAAACACAGGGCCAGCCCGAGCGCAATGATCATCAGCGGCGTGGCCTTGATCATCAGTTCCGACAGGGCATAGGCGCTGCGGATCGGCTCCCAGAAGAACACCTGAAGGCCCCGCACGGGGTCTTTGCCCAGGGCCACGAACAGCACCGTGCCGATGACCACGGTGATGGCCAGTGCCAGCAGGGGCGAGGCGTAGCTCCAGGCCCTGGAGGGCTGGGGACGGGGTTCAAGCCGCAGCATGGACACCCTCCTCCCAGAGACCGGACATCCACTCGCCGATGCGCTCGACCGTGGCCTGCGCCCGGTCCAGGCTGGGCGAGAGCCGCCCTTTGGCAATCACATGCATGCGGTCGCAGATTTCAAACAACTCGTCCAGCTCTTCGCTGACGACCAGCACCGCGCAGCCGGCATCGCGCAGGGCCAGAATCTCGCCCCGGATCTGGGCCGACGCACCCACATCCACACCCCAGGTCGGCTGGCTCACGATAAGCAACTTGGGCTTGGCCTCGATTTCGCGGCCGACAATGAATTTCTGCAGATTGCCTCCGGACAGGGACTTGGCCGCCGCATCGGGGCCGTTGGCTTTGACCTTGTAGCGGGCGATGATGTCGATGGCCTGGGCGCGCAAGGCACCGGTGCGGATCCAGCCGCCCGCCCCGACCGCGTCGCGGCGCGTGAGCAGCAGGTTGTGGGCCAACGACAGGGTGGGCACCGCCCCCCGGCCCAGGCGCTCTTCCGGCACAAAGTGCAGACCCAGCGCCCGGCGACGGGCCGGCCCCATGCGCGAGACGTCGCGCTCGCCGACCCGGACGCTGCCCACCGGAGAACGCCGCTCTTCGCCCGAGAGGCATTGCAGCAGTTCGACCTGCCCGTTGCCGGAGACCCCGGCAATGCCCACCACCTCGCCCTGGCGCACGGACAGGCACATGTCCTGCAGATCGGTGCCGAAGGGATCGTCGCTCAGCAGGGTGAGCGCCCTCACGTCCAGCACGGTCGGGCCGACACGGCTCTCGCGCATTTCCAGTGGCGGGGGCTCGGCACCGATCATCAGGCGCGAGAGCGAGGCGTTGCTTTCCTGGCGCGGGTCACAGACACCGGTGACCTCACCCCCGCGCAACACGGTACACATGGTGCAGAGCTCACGAATCTCGTGCAGCTTGTGGCTGATGTAGAGGATGCTGCAGCCCTCGGCGGCCAGCTTGCGCAGCACCACGAACAGCTTCTCGACCGCCTGCGGCGTGAGCACCGAGGTGGGTTCGTCCAGAATCAGCAGTTGCGGCTGGGTCAGCAGGGCGCGGATGATCTCGACCCGCTGCATCTCGCCCACCGACAGGGTGTGCACCGGCCGGGCGGGGTCGACGTCCAGCCCGTATTCGGCCGCCTTGGCCGAAATGCTGGTGGTGACCTCGGCCAGGCTGAGCGACTTGTCCAGCCCCAGCCAGACGTTCTCGGCCACGCTCAGCGTGTCGAACAGGCTGAAGTGCTGGAACACCATGCTGATGCCCAGCGCACGGGCTTCCTGCGGGTTGCGGATGTGCACCGGCCTTCCGTTGAACATGACCGCGCCCTCGTCCGGCTTGACCGAACCGTAGATGATTTTCATCAGGGTCGACTTGCCGGCGCCGTTCTCGCCCAGCACCGCGTGCACCTCCCCCGGCGCCACCGTGAGCGAGACCCCGTTGTTGGCCACCACGCCGGGGTAGCGCTTGGTGATGCCGGTCAGTTGCAGTCGGGGAATGCTCACATCGACGTCCTTGGTGTTCTTGTGCGTGGTGTGCGATTTTGCCCGGTCCCGGATCGGCCTCAGGCGGCCGCGGCGTCGGCTTCCGGGCGCCGAAGCGCGGCGGCCACCGATTTGACCTGCTCACGCAGCCAGCGCCCTGCGGCCGAGGCGTGGGTACGCTCATGCCAGAGCTGGTAATACATCATGCGGGGAAACGGCACCGGGCAGGGCAGCACCTTGACCGGCAGCGTGGTGGTGAAACGCTCGCAGTACTGGCGCCCGGTGGTCAGCACCAGCAGGCTGCCGGCCACCATGGCGGGAATCAGGCCGAAGTGCGGGCAGCGCGCGGTGATGTTGCGCACCAGGCCCTGGCTGGCCAGGTGGTCGTCGATGAAGCCGCGCGCCCCGGGGTGCGTCGGCGTGGGGGCAATGTGCTCGGCCGTCAGCCAGGCCTCGATGTCCCAACCCCGGCGCGCTGCCGGGTGCTGAACGGACACCAGGCAGACCACCTCGTCCCCGAACAGGCGACCCAGATGCAACTCCTGGGGCGGTTTGGACCAATTGCCGATCACCACGTCGTAATGGCCCTGGGCCAGGTGCTGTCGGTAGTCGCCGTCGGCCGACAGGGGGTGGATCTCGATGTGGCTGTTGGGCGACTGGCCCTTGATCTGGGTCACCAGGTGCGGCAGGAAAAGCGGGTCGAGGTAGTCGCTGGCGGCCAGGCTGAAGCTGTGGTGGGTGGTGGCCGGGTCGAAGCTGCGGGCCTGGGCGAACAGGGTCTCGGCGCTGCGCAGGATTTCAGCCGCCGGCTCGACCATGCGCAGGGCGGCCACGGTGGGTACCATGCCCGAGCCGGACCGCACCAGCAGCGGGTCACCCGCCAGTTCTCGCAGGCGCTTGAGCGCCGCACTCACCGCCGGCTGGTACATGCCCAGCTTCAGCGCCGCGCGCGAGACGCTGCGCTCGGTGAGCACGGTGTGCAGCACGCGGATGAGGTGCAGGTCGATCTTGTCGAACATGGAAACGTATTTCATACCCGGACACTGTATGCGGGAATGGATGAACCGGCATTGCCGCCATACGGCTGAGCATATGTCGTGCCAGGGGGGCGGCGCTATGCTGGCGCGCATGAAGTCCGAAAATTCCGTACAAACCCTGAGATTCCTGCGCCGCAGCGAAGCGGTGACCGTCGAGGGCGTGTCACCGACCCGAACCCTGCTGGAGGTGCTGCGCGAAGACCTGCAGCTGACGGCCACCAAGGAAGGCTGCGGCGAGGGAGACTGTGGTGCCTGCACGGTGGTGCTGGGCGAGGTGGTCAACGGCCGGCTGGAGTACAAGGCCATCAACAGCTGCATCCGGCTGGCGCACTCGGTCGACGGCATGGCGGTGTGGACCGCAGAGGACATATCGGCCCCCACGCTCGGCGCTGACGCGTCCTCGTTGCCTCCCGAGGGGGCGCGCAGCGGCTTGGGGCGGCCCGGCGCCGCTGCATCTGCGGCCCCCACGCTCGGCGCTGACGCGTCCTCGCTGCCCCCCGAGGGGGCGCGCAGCGGCTTGGGGCGGCCCGGCGCCGCTGCATCTGCGTCTGTCCAGCTTCATCCATGCCAGGAGGCGATGGTGCGGTGCCATGGCAGCCAATGCGGCTTCTGCACGCCCGGCTTCGTGATGAGCCTGTTCGGGATGTACCAGAACACGAATGGCGGGCAAGGCGTCACCCGCGAGCAGGCGCAGGTGGACCTGTCGGGCAACCTGTGCCGCTGCACCGGCTACCGGCCGATTCTGGATGCCGCCCAGCAGATGGGCAGCCTGCCCTTGCCGGCAGGCTGCGCGGTTGACGAAGCGGCCACGGTGGCGGCGCTCAAGGCCCTGAAGCCGGGCACAACAGCCGACGGCGTCTACCTCAAGCCGCGCTCGCTCAGAGCCCTGTTGCAAGCACGCGCGAACCGCCCCGGTGCACAGCTGGTGGCCGGATGCACCGATGTGGGGCTGTGGATCACCAAGCAGCACCGGCGGTTCGACCGCATCATCGATGTCACCGGCACACAGGAGCTGCGGCGCATTGAAGGCTACCCGCACCACATCGCCATCGGCGCGGCGGTGAGCCTGAGCGAGGCATTCGAGTCGCTGGTGGCCGAGCGGCCCCAGCTCAAGACCTTTGGCCAGCGCTTCGCCGGCCTGCCGGTGCGCAACTCGGGCACGCTGGGCGGGAACGTGGCCAACGGCTCTCCGATTGGCGACTCCATGCCGCTGCTGATCGCGCTCGGTGCCAGCGTGGTGCTGATGCGCTGGAAGAAAACGAAGGCCGGCGGCCAGATGGCCCACCGCGAACTGCGGTTGGAAGATCTGTACACCGGCTACCGCAGCAACGTGATGCGGCCCGACGAGGTGCTGGCCTGGATCAAGGTGCCACGACCAACGCCGGGCGAATTCACGCGTGTCTACAAGATCAGCAAACGCTTTGACGACGACATCTCGGCCGTCTGTCTGGCGCTGAACCTGCACATCGACCACGGCGTGGTATGCGGCGCCTCCATCGGCACCGGCGGTGTGGCAGCGACCCCCGCCCGCGCCCGCCAGACCGAAGCGGCCCTGGTCGGTCAGCCCTGGAACGAGGACACGGTGATGAACGCCATGGACACCCTGAGGCAGGAGTTCCAGCCCATCAGCGACATGCGCGCCAGCGCCGCCTACCGCCAGACGGTGCTGGGCAACCTGCTGCGCCGCTTCTGGCTGGAGAGCCAGGGGCATCAGGCCATCAACCTCGAAAGCCTCAAGACCCTGGAGGCCCTGTCATGAACGCACCGGATCTCAAGCTCGTGGTCAACAACAGCGATCCCACCGCCGGGCCGCTCCAAGGTGGGATCAGCCCCCTCGGGGGGCAACGACCCGCGTCAGCGAGGGAGTGTGGGGGCTCCAGGATCCACGAGAGTGCGAAGGCCCAGGTGGCCGGCGCCGCCACCTACATCGACGACATCCCCGAGGTGCGCGGCACCCTGCACGCGGCGCCCGTGTGTTCGCCGGTCGCACACGGGGTGCTCAGAGGCATCGACCCGTCCGCCGCCCTCGCCGTTCCCGGCGTACACGCCTTCATTGGTGCGGACGACATTCCGGGCGACAAGGTGCTCGCCGCCTTCGCGCACGACGAGCCCGTGTTCGCACACGGCACAGTGCAGTTCCTCGGTCAGGTCGGCGGCCTGATCGTGGCCGACGATGTGATGACCGCTCGCCGCGCGGCCCGGCTGGTCAAGTGGGACATCGAAGCGCTGGAACCGGTGCTGACACCGCAGCAGGCGCATGCGAAGCAGAGCTATGTGCTGCCGCCGGTCCATGTGACGCGCGGCGATGCGGCAACGGCCCTGCAGCGCGCGCCGCACACGCTCGCCGGCAGCTTCGAGGTCGGTGGGCAGGAACACTTCTACCTCGAAAGTCAGATCGCCTACGTGCTGCCGCTGGAGCAGAACCAGTGGTGGGTATACAGCAGCACGCAGCACCCGGGCGAGGTGCAGCACTGGGTCTCGCACGCGCTGGGCCTGGCCAACCACGCAGTGACGGTGGAGTGCCGGCGCATGGGCGGTGGCTTCGGCGGCAAGGAAACCCAGGCCGGTCACCTGGCGGTCTGGGCCGCCATCGCGGCGAACCAGCTGCGCCGCCCGGTCAAGCTGCGGCTGGACCGCGACGACGACTTCCATGTCACCGGCAAGCGCCACCCGTTCGCCTACACCTACCGCGTCGGTTTCGACGACCGCGGGCGCCTGTGCGGGCTGGAGCTGGACATGCTGGTCAACTGCGGCTTCAGCGCCGACCTGTCGGGCCCGGTGGCCGACCGTGCCATCTTCCACGCCGACAACGCCTACTTCCTCGAAGACGTCGCCATCCGCTCCTACCGCTGCAAGACGAACACGCAGAGCCACACGGCTTTCCGCGGCTTCGGCGGCCCGCAAGGCGTGATCGTCATCGAACGCATCATGGGCGACATCGCGCGCCACCTCGGCCTCGACGCACTCGACGTGCGCCTGGTCAACCTCTACGGCACCACCGAGCGCAACGTCACCCACTACCAGATGACGGTGGAGGACAACATCCTGGAACCGCTGATGACGCAGCTGGCGCTCACCAGCGGCTACCGCGAGCGCGCCGAGCAGATCGCTCAGTGGAACGCCGGCAGCCCGGTGATCAAGCGCGGTATCGCGCTCACACCGGTCAAGTTCGGCATCAGCTTCACCGCCACCCTGTTCAACCAGGCCGGCGCACTGGTGCACGTCTACACCGACGGCAGCGTGCAGGTGAACCACGGTGGCACCGAGATGGGCCAGGGCCTGAACACCAAGGTGGCGGCCATCGTGGCCGATGAACTGGGCGTGCCCTTCGAGCGCGTGCTCAGCACCGCCAGCGACACCAGCAAGGTGCCCAACGCCAGCGCCACGGCGGCCAGCAGCGGCACCGACCTGAACGGCCGCGCGGCCCAGTTCGCCGCGCGCCAGGTGCGCCAGAACCTGGCGGCCTTCGTCGCCGGACTGGACGGTGTGGGCGCCGGGTCGGTGCGTTTCGAGGGTGGTCAGGTCATCACCGAGAAGACCACCCGCCGCTGGGAGGACGTGGTAGGCGCGGCGTATGCCAACCGCATCCAGCTCTGGAGCGACGGCTTCTACCGCACGCCCAAGATCCACTACGACAAGACCACCATGCTGGGCCGGCCGTTCTACTACTTCGCCTACGGCGCGGCGGTGACCGAAGTGGCCATCGACACGCTGACCGGCGAGAGCCGTGTGCTGAAGGTGGACATCCTGCACGACGTGGGCCGCAGCATCAACCCGGCGATCGACATCGGCCAGATCGAGGGCGGTTACGTGCAGGGCATGGGCTGGCTGACGACGGAGCAACTCGTCTGGAATGAACATGTGCCCCCTGGTTCGTCGTCAGCGACGAACCTCCCCCCGAGGGGGGCGATTTGCTCTTGGGGCGGCCCTACGAGTAAATCACCAGGCTATCTCCAGACCCACGCCCCCAGCACCTACAAGATTCCGGCCACCGGTGACATTCCTGCGCACTTCAAGGTCGACCTGTGGCCCGAGGCCAACCGCGAAGACAACGTGCACGGCAGCAAGGCGGTGGGCGAGCCACCATTCATGCTGGCCATCAGCGTATTCGAGGCCCTGCGCGACGCGGTGGCCCAGGCCGGCGGCCGTCCCGAGGCGATGAACGCGCCGGCCACGGCCGAAGAGGTGCTGCGCGCCTGCGGACACTGAATCGTCGCGCCTTGCTGCCGGGCACACGCCGGGCCCAACCCCGAGCCAGACATCCTGAGTTCGCTCGCCTGAGCAGCAAGGGCGCGAGTCCGTTCGTCGGCGCACCGCTATGGTCTGTCCTTGACCCGAACCTCGCGTCGCTCCGATGGCGAAGGCGGGGGTATCATGATTCCTCGGTAGCAGCCCCGAACCGGCACACCCCAAGGAGTTCATCCGCCGCATGCCCACCGAGTTTCCCAGACTGCTCAACAGCCTTCGGCTGCAACTGGTGGTCCTGATCGGTGCACTGGCCATGGCCAGTGCCGTGCCGTATGTCATGGTCACCAGCCGGATGGTGGCCGCGCAGATCGAACAGGACCGTTTCAAGCTGCAGCGCCTGCTGGCCATCCGGATGGCTTCGCGGCTGACACAGGACATGGTCGCCCGCGCCAACGGACTGCAGTTCCTCGCCGGCCTGGAGGTTTTGCGTGACCCCACGGCAGCGGCCGAGGACAAACAGGCTCTGCTGATGACCAAGCAGGCGGCCTTCCCCATTTACGCCTGGATCGGCCTGACCGATGCCACCGGCCGCATCGTCGCCAGCACCGAACCCCGCATCAATGGCCTCCAGGTCTCCGACCGGGCCTGGTTTGAAGGCGGCCGTCGGGGCCTGCATTTTGAAGACGTTCACGATGCTGTGCTGCTGGGTCAGCTCCTGCCCCGTCCCCGGGGTCATGAGCTCCCTTTGCGCCTGATCGACATCGCCCTGCCCCTGAAAGACGGGCAGGGTCGGTTTCTGGGCGTGCTGGCCGCCCACCTGAGCCTGGACTGGGCCCATGACCTGCAGGCCTACCTGCTGGCGCAGGTGGCGGAGCCAGCACTGGAGATGGTGCTGGTCAACCGGTCGGGCGAGGTGTTCCTGGGTCATCCTGGTCTGCCCGCTTCGGCGGGTGACCTGTCGGGACTTGGTGTGGTCAAGGAAGCCCAGGCGGGCCGCACTGCCACGGCCATCGAAACCTGGCCCGACGGCCGGCGCTACCTGAGCGCCGCCGCACCTGCCCTCGAATCGCCGCCGTTCCCCGGCCTGGGTTGGTCAGCGGTGGTGCGCATGGACGAAGGTGTCGCGCTGGCCGAATCGCGTCACCTCGCCTGGCTGACCCTGGTGATCGGTCTGAGCGCCGCTTTTGGCTTCTCCTGGGTCATCTGGTGGACCGTGGGACACCGGCTGCGCCCACTGGAAAAACTGAGCGATGCGGCTGCCTCCATCACGGCGGACGGCACGGCGCCGTCCTTGCCGGAGCCCGAAGGCAAGGACGAGGTCGCGGTCTTCACTCGGACACTGACCCGTCTGGTCAATGCCCTGCGAGAGAGCCGCCTGCGCTTTCAAGGGCTGTTCGAACATGCGCCGGTGGCCATGGTGTTCGCCGACCGCTCCGGGCAGATCCTGAACACCAACTCCCGGTTTGAACACCTGTTCGGTGCCGGCGCCGCGCAACTGGCCCATATGGATCGGTGGTTCGAGAGCGCCTTCCCCGACGGCGCCGCCAGGGACAAGGCACGCCAGCGCTGGGCCCGTGTCGTCGCCATGCCGTGCGACAGCCCCGTCGAGCTGTCGCCTGCCGAGTACGACATCCGGCGCACCGACGGCAGTCGCCGTACGGTCGAAGCCAGTGGCATCGCCATGATCGAGGGCATCCTGGTGGCCTTTCACGACCAGACCGAGAAGCGCCGGGCGGAGGCCGGCCTGCGGCTGTGGGTGGAAGCCTTCGAGCGCAGCGAGGTCAGCCTGCTGATCACCGACGCCAGGACCAACACCATCGAGGGTGCCAACCCGGCCTTTGCACGCCGTCGGGGCTACACCCCGGAAGAGCTCAGGGGCATGCCCTTTATGTGCCTGTTCCCGGCCAGCCGTTCGGCCGACATGCAGGCGGTGGTCAAGCAGCTGGAAAGCCAGAGCCACCTGATCTACGAAAGCGAGCACATCACCCGGGACGGCCACATCTTCCCGGTGCTGGTGGACGTGACCGTGCTGCACGACACGAAAGGCCAGGCCGTTCGGCGTGTGGCCTACATCCAGGACCTGACCGAGCAGCGTCGGGCAGCCCAGGAAATTCTTCGGCTGAATGCCGAGCTGGAGCAGCGCGTCGTTGAACGCACCGCCGAGCTCAGCGCGGCCAACCGCGAACTCGACAGCTTCGCCGCCTCGGTCAGCCACGACTTGCGTGCACCGCTGCGCAACATCGGTGGCCTGGCGCACCTGCTCAGAAATGAGTTTTCCGACCAACTGGGTGACGAAGGCTGCCGTCATGTGCAGCGCATCGAGCAGGGCACACGCCACATGGGCGAACTGATCGAAGGCCTGCTGGCCTTGTCGCAGACCACCCAAAAGCCGCTGGAACGCGAGCCGGTCAACCTGTCGGCCATTGCGTCCCGGCGCCTGGCCGAGCTGGCCGCAGCCGAACCTGCGCGCACGGTTTCGGTGCATGTGGAGCCCGACCTGGTGGCCGACTGCGACCCCCGCCTGGCCGAGGCCCTGATGGTCAACCTGCTGGACAACGCCTGGAAGTACAGCGGCAAGACGGCTCGGGCCGAGATCCGCTTCTGCCTTGGCGAAATCGACGGACTGCAGGGCTTCTGCGTGAGCGACAATGGCGCCGGCTTCGACATGGCCCAGGCCACGCACCTGTTCGAGCCCTTCCAGCGCCTGCACCGGGCCAGCGACTTCGCCGGCACCGGTGTCGGTCTGGCCACGGTGCACCGCATCGTGGACCGGCATGGGGGACGCATCGTGGCCCGGGCCCCACCGGGTCTGGGTGCGACCTTCTGCTTCACGCTGCGCCCCTGACGGCCCGAGACAAGGCCGAGCAGCGGAGGAAAGTCCGCGCTTTCGCGTGTTCCCGCGGGCGATGTAGCATGGCGACCCGATGAAAGCCCTTCCAGCCGCCCTCGCCCTGGTCAAACCGATGCACCAGAGCATCCTGTCCGGAAACACCCCTGGTCACCTGCGCTCGGAGGACACGAAATGAAACCCATGAACGTGGCGGTCATGGGCGCGGGCGCCGTGGGCTGCTACTACGGCGGCATGCTGGCCCGGGCCGGCCACAGCGTCACCCTGATCGGGCGCCCGCAGCATGTGCAGGCCGTCCAGGTGCAGGGACTGCGCATGCAGACGCTCAGCTTCGACGAGGCCGTACCCCTGCAGGCCAGCACCGACGCCTCGGCGGTGCGCGGTGCCGACCTGGTGCTGTTCGCCGTCAAGTCTCCCGACACCGAGGCCGCCGGTGCACAGATGCGCCCCCACCTGTCAGCCGGCGCGCTGGTGCTGTGTCTGCAGAACGGTGTGGACAACGCCGAACGCCTGCGCGCCACCCTGCCCGACCATGCGGTGGCCGCGGCCGTCGTCTACGTGGCCACCGAGATGGCCGGCCCCGGGCATCTGCGGCACCACGGGCGCGGCGAGCTGGTCATCGAGCCGTCGACCCAAAGCGAGGCGGTGGCCCGGGCCCTGGTGGCCGCTGGCGTGCCCACCGAGATCAGCGACAACGTGCGCGGTGCGCTCTGGGCCAAGCTCGTTCTCAACTGCGCCTACAACGCCTTGTCGGCCGTCGGCCGCATGGCCTACGGCGAACTGGTGCAGCGCTCCGGCGTGACCGAGCTCATGCGCGATGTGGTCGCCGAATGCCAGGCCGTGGCCGCGGCCGACGGGGTGAACATCCCCGGCGATGTCGCGGCCGCCGTGCGCCGCATTGCCGAAACCATGCCGACGCAATGTTCATCGACCGCCCAGGACCTGATGCGCGGCAAACCCAGCGAAATCGACCAACTCAATGGCTATGTGGTGCAGCGCGGCACGGCGCTGGGCATACCCACACCGGCCAACCGCGCGCTGTGGGTGGTGGTCAAGCTGGCCGAGAGCGCAGCCCCGTCCTGACGGGAACGGCCGGCTCGGTAGAATCGCGCCCTTTCGTTCTCCGCACAAAGGCTGGCGCCCATGCAGTACTCCGTCTCGCACCACAAGCTCAAACTCATCCTTTCGGCCCAGGGCATCAAGGGCGGCGACGCCGGCGCCATCGACACCCTGTTCGGTGGCAAGGACGGCTACTACTGGTACGGAACGCTGCGCGACATGTGCCCCGAGGGCAAGACCCTGTCCTGGGACAACCAGTACGCCATGGTCAACGCCATCCAGGCACACGAAAACGCCACCGCCGCCGAAGACGAGATGCCCCCAGAGAAGCCGACCGCGGCCCACATCGCGGCCATCTCCAAACTGCTGGCCGACCCGATCTGAGCCGCCGGGCGCCGGTGCTCGCTCAGGTGTTCTGCCGGAAGTGGACGATGGCCGGCCCGATCCAGCAGTAGTCCGAGCCATTGGCATAGACCGGATCGAACCGCAGCACGTTGGGCCCTGTGGGCAACAGGCGGTTCGACGGGAAGTCGATCTGCACCGTGTGCATGATGATGAAGTTGTGGTCGGTCCAGCGCGGCACGGTGAACTGCCCGAGCGACTGCCCGTTGAGGGTGACGCGGATGTTGAGCCCCGCCACCCCGCTGCGCGCACCCCCCAGCGCCGACACCTGCAGGATCGCCACCTTGTTGGCGTTGCGGCCACCGGAGAAGAACGTGGTGGTCAGCGGCGTCGCGCCGGTCAGGAAACGCTGGGCGGTCGCGACATCAAAGTCCGAGACTTCAGCCATGTTGCCCTCCTTGGCCCAGCAAGGCCAGGTAGTCTGCTTCGCCCAGCAGCGGGTCCAGCGCGTTGCCCAGTGACAGGCCCAGCCGGTCGGCCAGCAGGCCGACGCGGGCCACGTCGTCGTCAGGCGGCAGGTTCCGGGCATCGGCTTCCCAGGCAATGCCCCGGGCCGTCGCCAGCCGGCCCAGCAGCTCGGCTTTGGGTTTCAAGGATCGGTCCATGGCGTACCCTTTCTTCTGCGCTGGCAGATGGTGGATGGCAACAGCCGGTTGGCTGCTGCCCGACCACTGTAGGCCGCCTTGACCACTTCGACATCTCACAAAAGAGGTAAGAGCCAAGGGTCCAACCAGGACATGTAGCGCAGACCAGGCCGTTGCGGCTACACTCACCGACGCTCCGGGGTGCACGTATGGCGTGCTGAGATGGCGGACCTGACCGCCGGAACCGCGAACTTGATCTGGTTAGTACCAGCGTAAGAAGAGCTGCAGCGCCGAGGCGCGTGGGTCTGTCCATCCGTGACGGGCCGACGTGCCTGCAACACCGGCGTCGAGGCGGGGCACCCATCCATTCCCACTGGAGACGGCCCCCATGAACGCCCCCGACAAGCTGCAGCAACTTTTGTCCCTCACAAGAGAACCCTTCCCCCAGTCAAAAAAGGTCTATGTGGCCGGCGCACAGCCCGGTGTGCAGGTGCCCATGCGCGAGATCGCGCTGACCAACGGCGAGACGGTCACGGTCTACGACACCTCGGGCCCCTACACCGACCCGGCGGCCGAGATCAACATCCGCCAGGGCCTGAAGCCGGTGCGCAGCCAGTGGGTGGCCGCGCGCGGTGACACCGAGGCCTACGAAGGCCGCACCCGCGTGGCGCTGGACGACGGGGGCAAGCACGGCGAAACTGCGGACGCCCGCATCGAGGCCCTGCGCGCCGAAGCGGCCAGCCTGCAACGCCAGCCCCTGCGCGCCAGGTCAGGCGCCAACGTGACGCAGATGCACTACGCCCGAAAGGGCATCGTCACGCCCGAAATGGAGTACATCGCCATCCGCGAAAACGGCAAGCGCGAGTGGATGAAGAAATATCTGGGCGACGCCGAGCGCGAGGCGCGGCTCAAAGGCAACCCCATGGGAGCGCGCATCCCCGACGTGATCACGCCCGAGTTCGTGCGCGACGAGGTGGCGCGCGGCCGTGCGGTGATCCCGGCCAACATCAACCACCCCGAGGTCGAGCCGATGGTCATCGGCCGCAACTTCCTGGTGAAGATCAACGCCAACATCGGCAACTCGGCCGTGACCTCGTCGATCGAGGAGGAAGTGGAAAAGCTGGTCTGGTCCATCCGCTGGGGCGGCGACACGGTGATGGACCTCTCGACCGGCAAGAACATCCACACCACGCGCGACTGGATCATCCGCAACTCGCCCGTGCCCATTGGGACAGTGCCGATCTACCAGGCGCTGGAGAAGGTCGGCGGCGTGGCCGAAGACCTGACCTGGGAAATTTTCCGCGACACGCTGATCGAACAGGCCGAGCAAGGGGTGGACTACTTCACCATCCACGCGGGTGTGCGCCTGCCCTTCATCCACCTGACCACAAAGCGCCGCACCGGCATCGTCTCGCGCGGCGGCTCCATCCTGGCCAAGTGGTGCATCACCCACCACAAGGAAAACTTCCTGTACACGCACTTCGACGAGATCTGCGAGATCATGAAGGCCTACGACGTGACCTTCTCGCTGGGCGACGGTCTGCGTCCGGGCAGCGCGGCCGATGCCAACGACGAGGCGCAGTTCGCCGAGCTGCGCACCCTGGGCGAGCTGACGCAGATCGCCTGGAAGCACGATGTGCAGACCATGATCGAAGGCCCCGGCCACGTGCCCATGCACATGATCCAGGCCAACATGGACGAGCAGATCAAGCACTGCCACGAAGCGCCGTTCTACACGCTCGGCCCGCTGACCATCGACATCGCACCGGGCTACGACCACATCGCCAGCGCCATCGGCGCGGCCATGATCGGCTGGATGGGCACGGCCATGCTGTGCTACGTGACGCCCAAGGAACACCTGGGCCTGCCGGATCGCGACGACGTGAAGCAGGGCATCATTGCCTACAAGATCGCGGCGCACGCGGCAAACAATGCCAAGGGCCACCCCGGCTCCCGGGCGCGCGACGACGCCATGAGCAAGGCACGCTTCGAGTTCCGCTGGCGCGACCAGTTCGCGCTGGGCCTGGACCCGCAGACCGCCGAGGCCTACCACGACGAAACCCTGCCCAAGGACTCGTCCAAGGAAGCGCATTTCTGCTCGATGTGCGGGCCCAAGTTCTGCAGCATGAAGATCACGCAGGACGTGCGCGACTACGCGGCGGCCAAAGGCCTGAGCGAGGAGCAGGCGCTGGCCGAAGGCATGGCGCAGAAGAGCGCCGAGTTCAAGGCCGTGGGCGGTGAGTTCTATGTGCCGGTGGACACACTGACGACCAAGCAGAGCTGAACCATGGGCACGCGCTTGAAAGTCGGCATCGCCGGCGCGGGCGTCCTCGGGCGCCTGCTGGCCTGGCAGCTGGGTCGGGCCGGGCACGCGGTGACGGTGTTCGACCCTGGCCCCGGGCCGCAGGCGCCGGAGACCGGGTCGCTGACAGGTCGCCCGGTGCACGCAGCGGGCTTCACCGCCGCCGGCATGCTCAGTCCCATCGCCGAGCTGGACAACGCCGGCCCGGCCCTGGCCCGCCTGGGCTGGCGCTCGCTCGCGCTCTGGCGCAGCATCGCCGAACAGCTGCGCGGGCAGGGCTGCAGCGCCCCGCTGTTCGCGCAGCACGGCAGCCTGCTGCTGGCCCATGGTGCCGACCTGGGTGCGGCGCGGCGTGTGCTGGCGCGGCTGGAGGCCGCCACCGCCCTGGCAAGTGAGCTGCCAGCGCCGCAGGTCCTGGACCGCGCCAGTCTTGGCGCGCTGGAGCCTGCCGTGACACCCGGACTGCACGCCTGGTTGCTGCCCGACGAAGCGCAGGTCATGTCGCGTGACATGCTGCAGGCGCTGGCCGTGCACGCACCGAACGTGCACTGGTGCTGGGGCGAGCGGGTGGACCATGTCGATCCCGGGCGAATCACGCTGGTCGATGGCGACGCACTCGCCTTCGACCTGGCCATCGACGTGCGCGGGGTCGGCGCCCGGCCCGATCGGCCGCTGCGCGGCGCCCCATCCGGGTGCCCACCGCGGGTTCGCGGCGTACGGGGCGAAGTCCTCTGGCTGCACGCGCCGGGCGTACAGCTGCGTCGCCCGCTGCGCCTGCTGCACCCGCGGCACCGGGTCTACATCGTGCCGCGACCGGGCGACCTGTTCATCGTGGGCGCCAGCGAAATCGAAAGCGAAGACCGCTCCCCCGTGAGCCTGCGCTCGGCGGTGGAACTGATGGCGGCGGCCCACAGCGCCCTCCCCGGGCTGGCCGAGGCCCGCATCGTCCACATGGAGACCAACCTGCGCCCCGCCCTGCCCGACAACGAACCGCACACCCACATCGAACACGGTCTGCTGCGCATCAACGGCCTGTTCCGGCACGGCTGGCTGCTGGCGCCGGCGCTGACAGAGGACGCGATCGCTGAACTCACCCTTGCGCCGCTGCGCGGCTTGAGCCAACCCATGGCAGACACACACCCATGCTGACCTTCAACGACCTCACCCTGCCCTGCCCCGAAGGCCTGACGCTGGCGGCGCTGCTGGACGCTCAGCGGCTGGATGCCACCCAGGTGGCCACCGCCGTCAACGGCGAGTTCGTCCCGCGCCCACAGCGCGAGACCACCGTGCTGCAGCCGGGCGACACCGTGCTCACCTTTCAGGCCATCGTCGGAGGTTGACATGCGCACATCCCTCTGGGCGCCCTACGGCGTCGAACTGAGCAGCCGCCTCCTGCTGGGCAGCGCGGGTTACCCCTCGCCGCAGGTGCTGTCCGAGAGCATCACCGCCAGCGGCACGCAGGTGGTCACCGTGGGGCTCAGGCGCACGCTGGCCGCCGCTGGCGACAACGGCTTTGTGGCCGGCATTGTCCAAAGCGGCGTGCGCCTGCTGCCCAACACGGCCGGCTGCCGCACCGCGCGCGAGGCCATCACCCTGGCCCACATGGCGCGCGAGCTGTACGGCACCGCGTGGATCAAGCTGGAGGTGGTGGGCGACGAGCACACCCTGCAGCCCGACCCCTGGGGCACTGTGGAGGCCGCCGCGCAGCTCACCAAGGACGGTTTTGCGGTATTCCCCTATTGCACCGACGACCTGGTCACCTGCCAGCGCCTGCTGGATGTGGGCTGCCAGGTGCTCATGCCCTGGGGCGCGCCCATCGGCTCGGGGCAGGGCCTGATCAACCCGTTCGCCCTGCGCACCCTGCGCGCGCGCCTGCCCGGCGTGCCCCTGGTGGTGGACGCCGGCATCGGCGCCCCCAGCCACGCGGCCCAGGCCATGGAGCTGGGCTTTGACGCCGTGCTGCTGAACTCGGCCGTGTCGCAGGCCGTGGATCCGGTGCGCATGGCGCATGCCTTCGGCCTGGCCGTCGAAGCCGGTCGCGCGGCCTTCGAGGCCGGCGTGATGGCGCCGCAGGACATGGCCGTCGCTTCGACGCCGGTCTCAGGCCATCCCTTTCTGATCGGATAAATCCATGAACACCCCCATCATCTGGAGCATCGCCGGCACCGACAGTGGTGGCGGCGCCGGCCTGGCGGCCGACCAGCGCGCGGCCGACGCCCTGGGCGTGCACTGCTGCACCGTCGTCGCAGGCATCACCGCGCAAAGCACGACCGAAGTCACGCACATCGAAGCCACCCCACCGGCCGTGCTGCAGGCCCAGCTGGACACCCTGGCCAAGGATATGCCTCCACGCGCGATCAAGACCGGCCTGCTGGGCAGCGCCGAGAACGTGCGCGTGCTGGCCGCCTTCATCGACCGGCTGCGCGCGCAGCAGCCGCTGGTGCTGGTGGTGGACCCGGTGCTGCGCGCCAGCACCGGCGCCGCGCTGGCGGACGCCGAGCTGCGCGCCGCCTACCGCGAGCTGCTGCTGCCCCGCGCCACCGCCATCACGCCCAACCAGACCGAAGCCGTGGCTCTGCTGGAAGAACGGGACGGGGGGGTGCCGGACGACATCCCCGCCCAGGCCCGGGCGCTGCGCGCACTCGGTTGTGAAGCGGTCGTCATCACCGGCGGCGACGCGGCCCTGATCCAGCGCCATGACCGGCTCTCGCTCGACTGGCTGGACACGGCGCACACCAACGGCTGGCTGGTCCTGCCGCGCGAAGCGACACCCCACAACCACGGAACCGGCTGCACCTTCGCCAGTGCCATGGCCGCCGCGCTGGCGCTGGGCTGGGTGAGCGCCGACGCCGCGGTGCTGGCCAAGATGGCCGCCACCCACGCCTTGCGCCACGCGCGGTCGGTGGGCCGGGGCGTGGGCCCGGTGATCGCGCGGGAAGGCTTCGCCACCGACCCCAGCCTGCTGCCGCAGCTGTCGCTGGACGAGAGCCTCCCCCCAGCCTGGGCCAGCCGCCCAAGTGGGCATGCCCCAGGCGTCTACGCCATCGTCGACAGCGCCGAGCGGGCCGAAGCGGTGCTGGCGACCCGACCGACCGTGGACACCCTTCAGCTGCGCATGAAGCGCCCACCGAACCTGGACGAAGCGGGCTGGCACGCTGCCCTGCGCGAGGCCATCACCCGCAGCCAGCGCGCGGCCGATGCCGCCGGTGTGCGTCTGGTGGTCAACGACCACTGGCGCACCGCGATCGAAGCCGGTGCAAAGGCTGTGCACCTGGGCCAGGAAGACCTGCTGGCGCTGTCGCCCCAGGACCGCGTCGACCTGCAAGCCGCGCGTGCTGGCGGCGTGCAGCTGGGCATCAGCTCGCACAGCCTGTGGGAGCTGTGCCGCGCGGCGGCCACGGCGCCCGACCTGATCGCCTGTGGTCCCGTCTGGCCGACCACCACCAAGGACATGCCCTGGCTGCCGCAGGGCCTGGACAACCTGGCCTGGTGGGCCCACATGGCACCCGCCCCCGTGGTGGGCATCGGCGGCATTCTGGAGCCGGAGCAACTGCAGGCCGTGGCTTCCACCGGGGTTGCCGGTGCTTGTGTGGTGCGCGGCCTGGGCGACAACCCTGCCCTGACCCTGCCGGGATGGCTGCTGGCGTGGCAGACCGGACGGCAGGCAGCCGACCGGGGGCCGCCGGCGCTGCCACACCCCACCCTGCCGCAAGAGCGTCAGCCCAGCACCTGATCCTGGGCCCGCTGCAGGTCGTCGGGTGCGCCGAACAAGACCAGCACGTCGTCCGGCTCCAGCACGGTGTCCAGCGGCGGGTTGAGCCGGCGCTCGCCCTGGCGCACCAGCGCCGCCACCGCCACCCGCTGCAGCGCCAGCGCTCCGATGGCCTGGCCGGCGGTGTGTCCGTCCTGCGGCACGGTCACCGGCAACAGGCGGTCGGCGCCCTGCGCCTGACCGTCGCCCGAGAGGGCATCGCCGCGGTAGAGCTCACCCAGCAGGCGGTAGCGGTGCATGCGCTGACTCTGGATCCGCCGCATGACGCGCTGCAGCGAAACATCCAGCATCAGCAGGGCTTGCGAGGCGATGACCAGTCCGGCCTCCAGCGACTCGGGAATCACCTCCGTGGCACCGGCCTCCTGCAAGGCCTTGACATGACCTTCGTCCCGGCAACGTGCCATCACCGGCAGGTCAGGGCGCACACGCCGCACGTGGGCCAGCACCCTGAGCGCCGCGGCCTGGTCATCGAAGCTGACGACCAGCAGACGGGCCTGCTCCAGACCCACGGCCGCGAGCACACCCGGGTCGGCCGAATCGCCGTAAAACACCGGCTCCGAGGCCGCATGCGCCTGCCTCACCTTGGTCGGGTCCAGATCCAGCGCCACGTACCGGAGCTTTTCCTCTTCCAGCAAACGGGCCACGCTCTGACCGATGCGTCCATAGCCACACAGGACCACATGATCCTGCCAGTCGCCGGTGGCCCGCGGGTCGGCGGCGGCAAGATCGGGCGCCACGGGTTGCCGCATGCGGGCCGTCAACCACGCGGCTATCGATCGGTTGTGCCGGATCAGGAACGGGGCCATGACCATGGAAAACAGCACCGCAGTCAGGGCGACCTGGCCCAGCGCTTCCTCGACGACATGGGCCTGCAGGGCAATGGCCAGCAAGGCAAAACCGAATTCGCCGCCCACCGCCAGCAGCAAACCACAACGCCAGGCGGTCAGGGCGTCGATGCCCGACCAACGCACCAACCGGAACACCAGCACGGTCTTGACCAGCATCAACACGGCCGCACCGGCCAGCGCTGGTAGCCACACAGCGGCCAGCGAGGCCGGGTTGAACAGCATGCCGATGCCGACAAAGAACAGGCCCAGCAACACATCGCGAAATGGTCGAATGGTGGATTCCACCTGATGCCGGAATTCGGTCTCGCCCAGCACCATGCCGGCCAGGAACGCACCAAAGGCCATCGACAGACCCAGGTGGCTGGACCCCCAGGCAGCCAGCAAGGACACGAACAGCACGGTCAGCGTGAAGAGCTCGGCCGAGCGGCGTTCGGCCACCGCGTGGAAGAATGGGCGCAACAGCCAGCGCCCGGGCCCGAACACCAGCACAAAGGCCAGCACGGCCTTGCCCAGCGCCCAGGCCAGGGTGCTGCCGATTTCCGTGGTGCTGGCTGCGACCCCGAGCACCGGAATCACCACCAGGAAGGGCACCGCAGTCACGTCCTGGAACACCGACATGGCGGTGCCCAGGCGCCCGTGCCGGCTGTTCTCTTCGCCCTGTTCCATCAGCTGCCGGGTGATGATGGTGGTGGACGACTGTGCGAACACGGCCCCCACCACAAACGCGGCCGCCGGGCCCAGTCCCCACCACCAGGCCAGCAGCCCCACCAGCAGGGTCGTGAAGGCCACCTGCCCGGTGCCCAGGCCCAGCACCTGCCGCCGCAAGGCGTGCAGCTGAGGCAAGGAAAAGTTCAAACCCACCGTGAACAGCAGGAACACGATGCCGAATTCGGCCAGCGACCAGATCTGTCCCGCATCGATCACCGGGCCCCAGGTGTAGGGACCCAGCAAGACGCCCACCAGCAGGTAGCCCAGGCTCGACGGCATGCGCAGGCGCTGGAAGCCCACCACCACGGCCACGGAAACGCCGAGCAGCAGCAGGATCTGGATCAGGCCTTCGGGGGAGACGGTCATGAGCGGGGTGAGGACTGGGCTTGTGCCGGCATTATCGGCGCAGCCCCCGAGGCCCTGCCGCCTTGACATAGGGCCGACTCTTCACCTGGATCAAGTCGTATGCGCCATGCTGTTCCTAAAATGCAACCATGCATGAAGCCCCGTTTTCCGAATTTGCCCTGCTGCTGATGGCGGCCGCCTTCGCCGGCGCCCTGTTCGTGCGGCTCAAGCAACCCGTGCTGATCGCCTATATCGTGATCGGCATCGCCCTGGGGCCGGCCGGCTTCGGGCTGGTCAATGCGCACGAGCAGATCGAGTTGCTGGCGCAAATTGGTGTCACCGTTCTGCTGTTCGTCGTCGGCCTCAAGCTGGACCTGCAGCATGTGCGGCACATCGGCCCGGTGGCGCTGGCCACGGGCCTGGGGCAGTTGACCTTCACCATCGTCTTCGGCTTCGTGCTGATCCTGCTGCTGGGAAAAACGCCGATTGAGGCGTTCTACGTGGCGGTGGCGCTGACCTTCTCCAGCACCATCATCATCGTCAAGCTGCTCAGCGACAAACGCGAGCTTGACAGCCTGCACGGACGCATCGCCGTCGGCTTCCTGATCGTCCAGGACCTGGCCGTGGTGCTGGCCATGATGGCCATGAGCGCCCTCAAGACCCCCGAACTGGCCAGCGGCGGCGAGGTGGCCTGGCTGAACGTGGGCCTGTCCCTGGTCGGTCGTGTCGTGGCGGCCGTCGTGCTGCTGGCGGTGGCCATGCGCTACGTGATTCCGCGGATCGTGGCCAGCATGGCCAAGAGCCAGGAGCTGCTGCTGGTGTTCGCGCTCGCCTGGGGCGTGGCCCTGGCGGCGCTGGGCGAGTGGGCGGGTTTCTCGAAAGAGGCCGGCGCCTTCATGGCCGGCTTCTCGCTGGCATCGACCCCCTTCCGCGAAGCCATCAACGCACGCCTGACCGGCATCCGCGACTTCCTGCTGCTGTTCTTCTTCATCGACCTGGGCGCCAAGCTGGAGATGTCCACCCTGGGTGCCGAGCTGTGGCCAGCCGCCGTGCTCTCGCTGTTCGTGCTGATCGGCAACCCGCTGATCGTCATGGCCATCATGGGCTTCATGGGCTACCGGCGCCGCACCGGTTTCCTGGCCGGACTCACGGTGGCCCAGATCAGCGAGTTCTCCATCGTGTTCGTGGCCATGGGCATCACCCTGGGTCACGTGGGCGTGACGGCGCTGGGCCTGACCACCCTGGTCGGCCTCATCACCATCACGCTGTCGACCTACATGATCCTCTACTCGCACCCCTTGTACGACCGGCTGGCGCCCTGGCTCAAATGGTTCGAACGCAAGACACCGCACCGGGAGCTGGCGGTGGAAGACGATGACGACCGCAAGGTGGAAGCCGACATTCTGGTGTTCGGCATGGGTCGTTATGGTGGCCGCCTGTTGCAACGTCTGCACGCGCAGGGTGTGGCTGCGCTGGGCGTGGACTTCGATCCGGAAGCGGTTCGTGACTGGCACGCCAAAGGTGTGCCCATGCGATTCGGCGACGCCGAAGACCCGGACTTCCTCGATTCCCTGCCCCTGAAAGACGCCCGCTGGGTGGTCAGCACGCTGCCGCAGATCGACTCCAACCGCGCCCTGCTGCACGCGCTGCGCGCCAACGGCTACAAGGGCCAGGTGGCCGTGGCCGTGCGCGACGAATACCAGGCCAAGGTGCTGGCCGACGCCGGCATCGATCGCATCTTCAACCTGTTCGACGACGCTGCCGAACAGGCCACCCGCAAGGTGTGTGAGGCCTTGACCCACCCCACGTCCGCCTCGGCCGGCATTTGAAAGGAAGCGCCATGAGTTCCCCCGCTGCGCCCCCGCCCCTGCGACACATCGCGGCCGCCACCGATTTTTCTCCCATGGCGGCGGAGGCCGCGCGCCGCGCCGCCCAACTCGCCCAGGCCCACAACGCGCGACTGAGTCTGGTCCACGTCGTCAGCCATGGCTGGATGGACGAGCTGCGCACCTGGATCACCGACAACACCGACTGGCAGGACAGACTCACCGCCCAGACCCTGGAACGCCTCGAAGCAGAAGCCCGGCAACTGGACGCCGCCGGCGCCCACCCGACCCAGCCGGTGCTGATCGAGGGCAACCCGGTGCAGTCGCTGTGTGATGCCGTGGTCGGTCATGACATCGACCTGCTGGCGGTGGGCGCGCGCGGCAGCAGCCCCCTGCACCACCTGCTGGTGGGCACCACCGCCGAGCGCCTGTTGCGCAAGGTGGGCTGCCCCCTGCTGGTGGTGCGGCAGGCGGCTGTGCACGCCTACCGGCGCGTGCTGGTGCCACTGGATTTTTCCCCTTGGTCGGCGCATGCGGTGACCCTGGCGCGGCGCGTGGCACCCGAGGCCCAGTTGGTGCTGCTGCACAGCTTCCGGATTCCCTTCGAGGAAAAACTGCGCCTGGCCGGTGTGGACGATGCCACCCTGGTGCACTACCGCGAAAAAGCCCGCGCCGAGGCCCGCCAGCGCCTGCAGGACTTTGTGCTGTCCAGCGGTCTGTCCGCCGAGCAACACAGCGTGTGCCTGACCGAAGGCGACGCACCGCCCAACATCCTGACCCAGGCCCGGGAGCGTGGCTGCGATCTGATCGTCATCGGCAAGCACGGCCGCCAGGCGGCCGAAGAACTGCTGTTGGGCAGCGTCACCAAACACGTGGTGTCCGAGGCGGAATGCGACGTGCTGGTGTCCACCGCCCGCACCGCATGAACGTGCCTGCCCCCACCGACCACGACCTGCCGCCGCTGAACGCCACACCCCCCGGCCTTTACCGCCACTACAAGGGTGGCTGGTACGAGGTGATCGACACGGTGCGTTGCAGCGAAACGCTGCAGGGCCTGACGCTGTACCGGGCCCTGTACGGAGGCTTCGGGCTGTGGGTCCGGCCGTCGGCCATGTTCAGCGAGACCGGCGTCTTTGAAGGCCGGGAGCAGCGCCGCTTTGTGCCCCACGACCCGGCCCGGGTGCCCTTGACCGACCTGGCCACGGCGCACGCGCTGGTGGCCCACCTGACAGGGCGTGCCTGGCGCGAGCGTGGCCTGAAGCTGGACGAGGCGCTCAGGCGGCCGCCGCCCGAACCCACCACCTGCTGCGGCCGGGGCTGCAACGGCTGCGTGTGGGAAGGCTTCTACGAAGCCCTGCACCACTGGCGGGTCGACGCCCTGGCGCTGCTGGAGGGTTGAGTGCCTGAGTCTCAGCCGCCCGGGCGGATGTTGTTGCGGGCGATCACCTCGGCCATGGCCCGGGCGTCGCTCTGCATGCGCCGCGCCAGACCCTCGGGCGAGGTACCGGCCACCTGCCAGCCCTGGGTGAAGATCTTCTGGCGGATGTCCTCGCGGCGCACGATGTCGGTGATCAGGGCCGACAGGCGCTGCACATGGACCTTGGGCAGGCTGTTGGGTGCGGCCACCGCGTTCCAGATCTCCAGCTGCAGGTTGGGCACCCCCACCTCGCCCAGGCTGGGCAGTTCGGGCACCAGGCTGCTGCGCCCGGCCGAGGTCACCCCGATGGCCTTGAGTTTGCCGGCACGCACCTGTGGCATGGCCAGGCCCGGCGGCAGCAGGGCCATTTGCAGCTCGCCCGACAGCATGGCGTTGATGACCTGCGGGTTGCCCGGGTAAGGCACGTGCACCGGCGCGATGCCGGCCCGCGATTTGAGCAGCTCCATGCCGATGTGGGCCACGGTGCCCACGCCCGGTGTGCCGTAGTTCCAGCGGTCACCGGCCTGGCGGGCGGCCGCGATGAAACCGGCGCCCTCGGCACCGGCGGCTGGCGAAGCGGCCAGCACCAGCGGGGCCACCGCCACCAGCGACACCGGCGCCAGGTCGGTCAGCGGGTCGTAGGGCGTGGCCGGGTTGAGGATTTTCGCGATCGTCAGGTTGCCATTGATCATCAGGCCCAGCGTGTGGTCGTCGCTGGCACGGGCCACCACATCGGCAGCGATGTTGCCGCCGGCGCCGGGCCGGTTTTCCACCACCACCGGCTGCCCGAGGGCCTGCGCCAGCGGTTCGGCCAGCAGGCGGGCCATCAGGTCGGGAGAGGAGCCTGGTGGGAAACCCACCATCAGCTTGAGCGGCCGGTTCGGCCAGGTTGCTGTCTGGGCCAAGGCGAGCGGGGCGGCCAGACTGGCCATACCCCAGGCCACGGCCGTTTGAAGGGCCCGGCGGCGGGAGGATTGGGCAGGGGCGAACGGAACGCGAGTCATCGGCTTGTCTCCTTGGAAGCCGACCGCATGTCGCGGCGGCAGGGGTTCAGGGGCTCGGTGCCGCCGGATCGGGCGGCCCGCTGTACAGCCAGGGATTGTCCATCAATCGCTCACCCAGCAGGGCGATGGACAGATTGCGCCCCAGGCGCACCAGGCCATCGGCGTGGAAGATGATGCCGTTGCGGGCCGAACGCTGCTGCACCTGGGCGTTGCGGGCCCAGCGCGTGCGGGCAAAAGCCTCGAACACCCCCGGCCAGCCGATGGCCTGCCGACCGGCACGATGCTCCATGGCCACCAGGCGCCCGATGGTCCAGGCATCCTCGATGGCCATGGCCGCACCTTGGGCCAGGTAGGGTCGCAGCGGATGGGCCGCATCGCCCAGCAGGGCCACCCGACCTTGCGCATGTTCGTGGGGACCGGCCACCGGAGACCGGTCGTTCAGCGGCCACAGCTTCCACTCGGGCACCGCCTCGATCATGCCGATCAGGTCGTCACAGGCCGGCCCCAGCACGCGCCGCAGGTCGTGGGCGTGGGCCTGGTGCGTCCAGCTCTGCGGGTCGCTGCCGACCTCGCCGCCATGGCCGTGCCCGAGCACACCCTCGACCACGGCCACCACATTGAAGAATTCGCCCGAGCGCACCGGGTAGTGCACCACATGCAGCCTGGGCCCCAGCCAGACGGTGACCACGGGATGAGCCAGGGCGGGTGGCAATTCATCGGCCGGCACCAGGCCACGGTAGGCCAGGTGTCCGCTGGCACGCACCGGCTCCGCGCCCAGCATCTGGTGGCGGACCCGGCTCCACAGCCCGTCGCAGCCCAGCAGGGCCTGGCCGTGCAGCACCTCCTCGCTTTCCAGTGTCAGGCGGATGCCGCCGGCATGCTCTTCGTAGGCCGCCACCCGCTCACCCAGACGCAATCGGACCCCGGGATGGGTGCGCACCGCATCGAGCAGCAGGCTGTGCAGATCGACCCGGTGGAGCGTGGCATAAGGCATGCCATAGCGGGCCCGTATCACCGGACCCAGCCGCAAGCGGCCCAATTGACGGGCGTTGTGTGCATCACGGGCGCGGACCTCTTCCGGAAAGGCTGCGCAGGCAAGCAGGGCCGGGGATAGACCCCAGTCTTCGAGCACCCGCACGGCGTTGGGGCCCAGCTGCAGGCCGGCTCCGACCTCGCCGAACGCCTGCGCCTGCTCCACCAGGGTCACCTCGATCCCCTGGCGCGCCAGTGCATGGGCCGCCGCCAGGCCACCAATGCCCCCACCTGCCACCAATACCGGTTCAGTCATGAAGCGGCATTTTGCACCGTATTTCGGTGCCGGACTTGACGCAAGTCATGGCGGTTGCCCGTCTCAGACCACCCGGTTGAACCACCACATCGACAGCCCGGCCGCCAGCAAGGTCAGCAGGGAGGCCAGCAGGGCCAACAGGCCGGAGATTTCGGTTTCCTTCTTCTCCACCGTCAGGCGCGTGCTCAGGGACTCGTAGACTTTCTTCAGCGTCTCGGCAGTGCCGGCGTAGAAATACTCGCCCTTGGTGGTGGAGGCAATACCCTTGAGGCCGTCTTCGTCCAGGCGCACCCGCATCGACCAGCCCTCGAAGCCGATGATCTCGCCCTCGACCGTGCCCACGCCCACGGTGTAGACGCGCACGCCGCGTTCGGCCGCCATCTGCGCCGCCTCGTCCAGGGCCACACCGGTGGTGCGCTGCCCGTCGGACAGCAGGATGATGGCCGCCGAGCCGTACGAACCGGGCTCCACCGGCACAAAGGCCTTGGGCGGGTCGCGCGGCACGTCGATGGGCCGCCCCTGGGGCGAAAACATGTCGTTGTGGCGCCCATAGGTCATGGCCGCCAGGTCGATGCCCTGACCCGGAAACAGTTCGGCCAGGGACACCACGATGGCACTGCCGATGGCTGTGGCCCGCTGCAACTGGAACTTGTCGATGGCCACCACCAGGTCCTCTCGACTGAGGGTGGGCTGCTGCACCACCTGGGCCGTGCCGGCAAAGGCCACGATGCCCACCTTGACATGACGGGGCAGGTCGGCAATGAAGGCCTTGGCCGCGTTCTGCGACGCCGTCAGGCGGTTGGGCTCCACATCGGTGGCCCGCATGCTGCCAGAGACATCCATGGCCAGGATGATGGTCTGCTGCTGCGAGGGCAGCGTCACCACTGCCATGGGCCGAGACGCCGCCAGCAGCATGGCAGTAAAGGCCAGCAACATGAGCACCGGTGGCACATGGCGCCGCCAGCCGGGGCCCTTGCCCATGGCCTCCTTGACGATGGACAGGCTGGCAAAGCGCAGGGCCAGCCGCCGCTTGCGACGCTGGATGGCCCAGTAGCCCAGCACCACCAGCGGCACCAGCAGCAGCAGCCAGAGCAACTGGGGCCAGAGGAAATTCAGCGGCAGTGTCATGCCCGTGCTCCTTGTCCTGGTGGGACCAGCCCCGACATGGGCCGCCCGGTCTGCCTTTGCTTGCGCAGGCCGACAAAACGCCACAAGGCATCGGCCAGGTCGTCGTCGGTGGACAGCTCCAGCGTGTCCACCCCGGCCTGCGCCAGCGACTCGCGCAGCTGCGCCTCGCGCTGGGCCGCGATGCGGGCGAAGCGCTGCCGAAAAGCGGGGTCGTGGGTGTCGACCATGAGCTGCTCGCCGGTCTCGGCGTCGCGCACCGGCACCAGGCCCAGATCGGGCAGTTCGAGTTCCAACGGATCCAGCAGGCGCACCGCCACCACGTCATGGCGCCGCGCCAGTTCGCCCAGCGGCTTTTCCCAGCCCGGCTCACTGATGAAGTCCGACACCACAAACACCGTGCTGCGCTGGCGCACCGTCAGAAGGGCCGAGCGCAAGAGTTCGTCAAGCCGCGTTGGCCCGCTGGCCTGTTCGACCTGACCGCCAGAACCACCGCTGGCTCGGCGAATCATTTGCATCAGGCGCAGCACCTGGTTGCGCCCACCGCGCGCCGGCAACATGCTGTGAGCCCTGTGCAGGCCCGGCGCGCCGTAGAGCAGACCACCCACCCGGTTGCCATGGCGACCGATCAGGCGCGCCAGCACCGCCACGAACTGCAGCAGCACCTCGCTCTTGCGCTGCGGCCCGGAGCCGAAGTCCACCGACGGACTGAGGTCGAGCAGAAACCAGGCGGCCATCTCGCGGTCTTCGGTGAACACGCGCACATGGGGTTGCTGCATGCGCGCGGTCACGTTCCAGTCGATGTGACGCACGTCGTCGTGCAACTGGTACTCGCGAAGGTCGGCCAGGTCCAGGCCGGTGCCCCGCATCAGGGTGCGGTAATCGCCCTGCAGCAGGCCGTCCAGCCGGCGCAGCGTGGACCACTCCAGCCGCCGCAGCATGGCATCGGCCTCGCCGGCCGGTCCCACCATCGGGGTCACCGGGGCCGGCTGGGCGTGGCGGCGCTTGAACAGGCTGAGCATGCTCAGGCGGCCCGGCGCTCGGGCTCCAGCGGTCTGGCCGGCACCGGCAGGTGCTTCATGATGCGGCCGATCAGCGCCTCGGACGAGAGGCCTTCCGACAAGCCTTCGTACGACAGCACCACCCGGTGGCGCAGCACATCGGGCACCAGGTCGACCATGTCTTCGGGCAAGGCGTAGCTGCGGCCGCGCAGCATGGCCAGCGCACGGGCGCCTTCAACCAGGCCGATGGTGGCACGCGGGCTGGCGCCGTAGGTGATGAGCCGGTTCATGTCCTTCAGGCCGTGTTGCTCTGGCTGGCGCGTGGCCGACACCAGCTTGACTGCATACTGCACCAGCGACGGGTCCACATAGACCTGCCGACACAGCGCCTGCAGCTGCGAAAGCTGCTCGGTGGTGGCCACTGCATTGACCTGCACCGCCGGGCCGGTGACGCGTTCGACAATGACGTACTCTTCCTCGTCGCTCGGGTAGTCGACCATGACCTTCATCATGAAGCGGTCGACCTGCGCCTCGGGCAACGGGTAGGTGCCTTCGGTCTCGATCGGGTTCTGCGTCGCCATCACCAGAAAGGGGTCGGGCACCTTGTGAGTGTCGCCGGCAATCGTCACCTGGCGCTCCTGCATCACCTCCAGCAGCGCACTCTGCACCTTGGCCGGCGCGCGGTTGATCTCGTCGGCCAGCAGCAGATTGGCGAACACCGGCCCCAGCGAGGTGGAGAAGTCGCCGGTTTTCTGGTTGTAGATGCGGGTGCCGATCAGGTCGGCCGGCACCAGGTCGGGCGTGAACTGGATGCGCTTGAAGCGGCCCTGCACCACGTTGGACAAGGTCTTGACCGTCAGCGTCTTGGCCAGGCCGGGCACACCTTCCACCAGCAGGTGCCCCTGCGCCAGCAAGGCCACCATGACGCGCTCCAGAAAGCGGTCCTGACCGACCACCACCCGTTTGACCTCGTACAGGATCTGCTCCATCAGATGGGCGGTGTCGGCGGCTTTGTTGGGTTCCATGCAGGCTCCTGGAAGTGAAGGAAGAAACGACTGGTCGCAGGCTCAGAAAGGCGGCAGGCCGGCTGCCGACGCGGCACTCTCGATGGGCACAGCAAAACCGATGCCGACAAAGGTGCGGTGGCTGGTCGGGTTGAGGATGCCGGTGACGATGCCGACCACCTCGCCATCCATGGTGACCAGCGGGCCGCCGGAGTTGCCCGGGTTGGCCGCCGCGTCGAACTGGATCAGGTTGGTGATCTCCTGCTCGCCCTCGGGCGAGCGGAACGAGCGCCCCAACCCGGAGATGACACCGGCCGAGGTCGAGGGTCCGATGCCGAACGGAAACCCGATGGCCACCACCTGGTCACCCGGCACCAGGTCGTGTGTGGAACGCATGGTGGCGGCAATCAGATCGTCCGGAATGGTGTGGGCCTGCAGCACCGCCAGGTCGTTCTCGGGCTGCGCCCCGGTCACCGTGGCGGGTGACTCCGATCCGTCGGCAAAGGTCACCTTCAGCGTTCGTGCGCCCTGCACCACATGCAGGTTGGTCAGAATGACACCTTTGTCGACAATGACCACGCCGGTGCCCACGCCCTGCTCGACCTCTTCGCCCTTGTCGTCGCGCCCGTAGGACATCACGCGCACCACCGCGGGGCGCACCGTCTCGGCCGCCTTGGCTGCCGGCGAGGGCATGACCTGGGTGGTCAAGGTTCGCAACACGGCCGCGTCGATGTCCTTCTGCGTCAGCTCGCGCGACGGCGATGTGGCGCCCAGCCACTGCGAGGCCAGCAGCGCAGCGGCCAGCAACCCCATCATGGACCACATCACACGCGGGTCGACCGCGGCGCGCGCCAGCCCCTGTCGCCAGCGGGGAAGCGGCCGGGCGGCGGCCGTCACCGCCAGCGCGCCTGATGGCAGCTCAGGCACCACAGGCGGCAGCCCCGCCGAGGGTGGCGTGGGCGAGGCGGGTCCCGAGACACGGGCCTTGCCGCTGTAGACAACAGGTTTTCGCATGACGGCTCCTGTCGCGCCGGCCGGGGCGCTGTGTCGACAATGATGCCGCGATGCGGCCACCGGCTCAAGCGGTCAACAATTGCCTGAGCACATAGGGCAGGATTCCCCCGGCACGGTAATAGTTCACCTCGACCGGTGTATCGATGCGCAGGATGAGCGGCACCTGGACCCGACTGCCGTCGCCCCGGGTCACGATCAGCCACGCTTCGCTCTGCGGTGTCAGCTCGGGGTCGGGCAGGATCTCGATGGTCTCGTCGCCACGCAGGCCGAGCGACTCCCACGAATCGCCCGGACGGAACTGCAGCGGCAGCACGCCCATGCCCACCAGGTTGCTGCGGTGAATGCGCTCGAAGCTGCGCGCCACCACCGCACGAATGCCCAGCAGCTGCGTGCCCTTGGCCGCCCAGTCGCGGCTGGAGCCGGTGCCGTATTCCTCGCCGGCAAACACCACCGTCGGCACGCCCTCGGCCTGGTAGCGCATGGCGGCGTCGTAGATGGCCATGATTTCGCCGGTCGGCTGGTGCAACGTCAGGCCACCCTCCACCCGCGAGCCGTCGGCCTGCGGCGGCAGCATCAGGTTCTTGATGCGCACGTTGGCAAAGGTGCCGCGCATCATCACCTCGTGGTGGCCCCGGCGGGCGCCGTAGCTGTTGAAGTCGGCCTGGCTCACGCCATGCGCCGTGAGCCACTGGCCCGCGGGGGAACTGGCCTTGATGGAACCCGCCGGCGAGATGTGGTCGGTGGTGATCGAGTCGCCGAAGAGCGCCATGATGCGCGCGCCCTGCACCGCCACCTGGCCACGGGTGGGTGGCGCCTGCAACTCAAAATCGCCGAAAAACGGCGGCTCGGCAATGTAGGTGCTCTCGGGCCAGTCGTAGGCGTGGCCGCGAGCGCCCTTGATGCGCTCCCACAGCGGGCCGGGCTCGGTGCGCACGCGGGCGTAGTTCTCGCGGTAGGCCTTGCCCTTCATGGCGTGTTTCATCAGCGCCTGCACCTCGGCGGTCGTGGGCCAGATGTCGCCCAGATAGACCGGCTTGCCGCCTTTGCCCACGCCCACCGGCTCGGTCATCAGGTCCCGGGTCACATTGCCCGCGATGGCATAGGCCACCACCAGCGGCGGGCTGGCCAGGAAGTTGGCCTTCAGGTTGGGGTGGATGCGCGCCTCGAAATTGCGGTTGCCCGAGAGCACCGCCGCGCACACCAGGTCGTTGCGGGTGATGACCTCGTTGAGCTCGGGTGTGAGGTCACCCGCGTTGCCGATGCAGGTGGTGCAGCCATAACCGGCCAGTGCAAAGCCCAGCTTCTCCAGGTAGGGCAGCAGGCCGGTCTCGCTCAGGTACTCGGTCACGATGCGAGAGCCGGGCGCGAGCGAGGTCTTGATGTGCGGTTTCACCTTCAGCCCCGCCTCGACCGCCTTCTTCGCCAGCAGGCCTGCGGCCAGCAACACGCCGGGGTTGCTGGTGTTGGTGCAGCTGGTGATGGCGGCAATCAGCACGTCGCCGTTGCGCACGTCGATACCACCGGTGGTGGGGAACACCCGGCCCAGCTGGTCGACCGGCCGGTTGAAGCCGTTGTCGGCCGGTGGCTGGCTGAAGAGACGGGTGAACTGTGCCGCCACCTGCCCCAGCTCGATGCGGTCCTGCGGGCGCTTGGGTCCGGCCAGGCTGGGGGCCACCGCGCCCAGGTCCAGCGTGACCACCTGCGAGTAATCGATGTCACCGCGGCGCGGCACGCCGAACAGCTTCTGCGCCCGGAAGTAGGCCTCGAAGGCCTCGATCTCGGCCTTGCTCCGACCCGTGCCCTTGAAGTAGTCCAGCGTCTTCTCGTCGACCGGGAAGAAGCCCATGGTGGCGCCGTACTCGGGCGCCATGTTGGCGATGGTGGCCCGGTCCGGCAGCGCCAGCGAGGATGTGCCCTCGCCGAAGAACTCGACGAACTTGCCCACCACCTTGTGCTTGCGCAGGATCTCGGTCACCGTCAGCACCAGGTCCGTGGCGGTCACGCCCGGGCGCAGCTGCCCGGTCAGCTCGAAGCCCACCACGTCGGGCGTCAGGAAGTACACCGGCTGCCCCAGCATGGCCGCCTCGGCCTCGATGCCGCCCCCCCCCCAGCCCACCCCCCCGATGCCGTTGATCATGGTGGTGTGGCTGTCGGTGCCCACCAGCGTGTCGGGGTAGTAGAGCCCGCCCTTGAGGTGCACGCCCGGCGCCAGGTGTTCCAGGTTGACCTGGTGCACGATGCCAAAGCCCGGCGGCACCACACCGAAGGTGTCGAAGGCCTGCATGCCCCACTTCATGAACTGGTAGCGCTCCTGGTTGCGCTGGAACTCCAGCCGCATGTTCAGGTCGAGCGCGTTCTTCTTGCCGTAATGGTCCACCGTCACCGAGTGGTCCACCACCAGATCCACCGGCACCAGCGGCTCGATCTTTTTCGGGTCCTGCCCCAGACGCCGGGCCACGCTGCGCATGGCCGCCAGGTCGGCCAGCAGCGGCACGCCGGTGAAGTCCTGCAGCACCACACGCGCCACGGTGAACGGAATCTCGTCGGTGCGCGGCGCATTGGGCTGCCAGTGCGCCAGCTGCTCCACGTGCGCGGGCGTCACGCGCTCGCCATCACAGTGGCGCAGCACGCTCTCCAGCACGATGCGCAGCGACACCGGCAGACGCGCCACACCGGGGTACTGCCGTGCCAGCGCCGGCAGCGAGTAGAAACGACCGGTCTTGCCCGAAGGCAGGCGGAAGGTCTTGAGCGTGGCGGCAAATGGATGGCGAAAGCGGGCAGAAGGAGACATGTGGGGTTCCGGCAACTGGGGCAATGCGGACCATTCTGGACACGGCGCCTTGTCCGCAGGGCCAAAGGGGTTAAAGCAGTGCCCGTGCCGGTGGGCACGGGAGCGTCACGCGGGGTACACATACGCCGGACAGAATGCCCGTCGAACCTCGCCCGACCGGCGGTTGAAAGCTACGATACAGACCATGCCAGCCCACGGACCCCAGCCCGCACACCTTCGACGGATGGTCGCGATGAGCGCCTGCGCGCTTCTGGCCGGCTGCGCCAGTCTGTGGCCCGATGGCTTTACACCGGACAGCGCCGACATGGAAGCGGCCATCCAGTCATCGGCCTGGGCCGCCCAGTCGCAGATTGCGCTGGCGGACGAGAACGCGGCCTGGCGCCACAAGACCTTCGGCGACCGCCGTCCCACCCGTTACCGGCCCGAGCGCCACGCCGGTCGCCCGGCCGTGCACGCGGACAGCCTCGCCGGCAACAGCAGCCTGCGCCTGGAAATGTCAACCCACCCTGGCGCCCAGGCCGGCCAGCTGCGTTTTTCCTGGTTTGTCCCGGCGCTGATCGACGAAGCCGACCTGATGGACCGGGAGGTGGACGACGCGGTGGCCCGTGTCATCCTGCTCTTCGATGGCGACCGACTCCAGGCCTTCACGCCTCGGGACCATGTGATCTCGGAGCTGGCGCGCCTGGTCACCGGCGAGCCCCTGCCCTACGCCACCCTCATCTACGTCTGGGACAACCGCTACCCGGTGGGCTCGGTCATTGCCAATCCGCACACCAACCGCATCCGTCAGCTGGTGGTCGAGTCCGGCCCGGATCGCCTGGGCCAGTGGATCGACGTCGAGCGCGATGTGCAGGCCGATTACCGGCAGGTGTTCGGCGAAACCGCCGGGCCTCTGCTGAGCATCGGCATCATGACCGACAGCAACAACACCGGCGCGGCGGCACAGGCGTGGTTCGGGCCGCTCAGCCTCACATCGGCGCGAGGCAGCCTGAAGGCCGATGTCGGCGCGCGGCCTGATTGATGGTACTGACCCGGGTGAGTCCCGGTTTCAAGCCGGCACGCGGGGAAATAGCCCGTCGTCATAGGCCTCACAGTACTGCGCCCAATCGCGTTGCACCGTCTCGGCCGACACCTGTGCGGCTTCCATCAGCTTCTTCCGCCAGCCTTCGCGGCCGCCGAAATCCATCAACTCGTCGGCCGTGGCCGAGCCCTGTCGGCCGCTGCTGCGCAGCTGTGCCCAGGCCAGCAGACGGCCCATGGTCATGACCAGACGCTCGGCACGGGCCGCATCGGGCTCGGCCACGGCCAGGGCCACGCGGTCTTCGCTGGGCTGAAGGTCCCGCAGCACATAGGACCGCTCGCCCAGGGTCACCGCATGCAGAAACGCCGCACTCACCGCCTGCATGCGCGACTGGATCGCGATGATGCGCTCGGCCTCACAACGCCAGTGCGGCTGCGGCAAAGGGGTGCGCTTGCGCAAGGCCGATGAAGGGGCTTCCTTCAGGTCGAGCAGGTAGTTGCGGTCGGGGCTGCCCTTGCCCTGCACCAGCAACACATAGCGGTCCAGCCCCAGGCTGCCGTTGCCCGCGATGCGGCGCGCCACATCCAGCACCTTGAAAAAACCGGGGTCGGGCCAGTCGGCGCTGAATCGCCCGATCAGCGCCGCCACCGCCTGATGCTGCTCTGGCGTGGCCGCCAGCGCCTTGCGTCCGTCCACCCGCAGGCGACGGCGCGACCCGCGCTTGACGGTGCGGCGGTCCAGAAACTCTGCACGCCTTCGCTCGCGCAGGCTGTCCAACAGGCCACGCACCGGGTCCTCTGCCGTCTCGCGTTCGATCCAGCGTGCACGCCCCTCGGCGAGGGCCTCGGCGTAGGCATCGATGAAGCGGCGACACAGCGCCACCGCGCCTGCTTCGTCCACACGCAGACTGTCGCGGCCCACCAGCACGCTGGCCAGCATACGCACCGCGTCCCAGGTGGCAGGGGCCAGCACGCCTTCGTCGAAATCGTTGATGTCGAAATACACCAGCCGGTTGTCGCCCTTGTAGCTGCCGAAGTTCTCCAGGTGCAGGTCGCCGCAGCACCAGGCCGCCGGGGCCTTGCGCAGCACGGCCACATCGGGCAGGTCGCGGTAGAACAGGTGGCAACTGGCCCGCAGAAACACGAATGCGCCGCTGCGCATGTTGCGGTACTTCATGGCCACGCGCTCCGGGTCGCGCCCGGCGTTGAACTTCAGAATCTGCTGGACAAGCCCACCCATGCTGGCTACCCCTCTGCGGCATCACGGCCAACCCGGCCGCGCTTCATGTTGCCACCAACCCTGGCGAAATTTGATGACAAAGCCACTCAGCACCGACATGGCCAACGGCACAGGCTGAGCAAGAGTTCACTCAAGCACCGCTTGCACACGGGCAAGCCTGGCTGATGGTCCGAGTCAGAACATCAGTAATCCAGCCACTCGATCGGCTTGACCGGGGCCTTCCCGCCGATGCGGCGGATGGTCTCAGCAATGACGTCGATGTTGTTGTCGAACGAGCCGTGGGTGGCCTGCTCGGTCTTGCCCAGCTTGTTGACGGGGATGTAGGGCGTGGGCACCGGGTGGCGGTTGGCGGCCGGAAACGCGGCCTGCCAGCGCGCCAGCGCGGCCAGCTGGCTGCGCGCCCACTGGTCTTCGTTGAAGTGGGCCGGGTCGTGCGCGCGCTCCATGCCCAGCAGCGGCATCTTGCGCACGTCCTCCAGCGCCCGGCTCACCAGGTAGAGCAGCGACTTGCCATACAGCGTGATGGGCCCGACCTGGGCCAGGTCGTCGTCCTTTTCCTGCCGGTCGGTCAGGTAGTGCAGGTGCAGCCGGTCGGGGGTGATCACGTTCGCACCCACGCCCAGGTACTTGTCGTTGGCAAAGTCCACCGTGCAGGCCGGCGCATAGAGCGAGCAGCTGCTGGCCTGCACCGCCTGCGCCGCCAGCCGGTCCACCAGGTGGCCCAGCACGATGGCACCCGCCGAGTGCCCCACCAGGTGCAGTTGCAGCGGCTGGCCCAGCTGGCCCTGACGGGCCGCCAGACTGGCCAGGGCCCGCGCCAACTGGTCGCTGCCCCGCCCCTTGAGCTCACCGCGGCGCGCGTTCTGCTTCATCTCGCCCCACAGCCCCTTGAAAGCCTTGCTGGCAATGGCTTCCACCCCGCGGTCGCGCGCCTCGCCCAGCCGCTGCAGAATGCCCCGGGCGCGCTCGTCGTCCACGCCAAAGGCCTCGCGCAGCCGGTCTTCCAGAATGTGCACCAGCGTCTCCAGCGGGCCGGTGCGCCAGGTCAGAAAGAACGGGTAGATGCCGTTGGCCTCGAAGTACGGCGCCAGCACCCGGATGCGGTCGATCGCCTCGGTCTCGCTGTTCAGGCCGCCGTGGGCGTAGACCATCAAATGCGCCTGCGGCCGGGTCTTGAAGAAGACCAGCGCCCGGTCCACCTGCGCCTGCACAAAGGCCGCCACGTTGCCGTCCACCCCGGCGGTGAAGTCGGTGATGACCACATGCCCGTTGTTGCCGGTCACCAGCGTGTGTTCGTAGGCCCGGGCGGTGGACCAGGGCTGGTAGGGCTTGTGGTCGAACTCGCGGTCGATCGGCCACGGGTCGTCCAGCGGGTTGTCCGGGCTCTTGCCCGGGCGCCCGGCATACCCCACCGAGCGGCCGCTGCGCTGCGGCCAGCGCTGCGCCGCAATGCGGGCTGCAGACGCTTCGTCGTGCCGCTGCGGCACCCCCAGCGCCAGCGCCCAGGCGTCGGTGCCGTACATGACCCAGTCGCTGTAGGGCATGACCGCAAAGCCGGCCGCGCCCCAGCGCTCGCCCCAGGAGTTCTGCACGATGAAGCCGCGCTCGTTGTAGCCCACCAGCGCAAACGCGTGGCCGCCCAGCTCGCCCCGGTTGCGCTCGGGAATGGTCGGCAGCTCCGCCTCGTCGTGCGAAGTGGGCGCGTGCGTCGAGTGGGGCACCGTGTTCCAGCCGTTGTGCACCTGCGCGCTGACGTAAATGGCGCCAATCTGGGCAATGGCCGCCTGCATGTCCACCACCGAGTTCTTGTCGATGCGGTAGTACACCCCCAGCGGGCGCCGCAGCGCGTCCACATCCCACTCGGTCTCGGCGCGCGCGCCGGCCCCGCTTTTGGGCCAGTAGACCTCCTGGCAGACCCCGTGCTTGTGAAAGCCCTTGAGCGCGCCGCGGCAGGACGAGCCCTCGTAGTCCTCGCCGTCCCACTCGTCGTAACGCCGGGCCAGCTCGTAGAACATGTGCGGGCTCACCCGCACCGGCTGGTGCTGCCCCGGCTGCTCCAGCTCGCGCAGCCACAGCAGGTAGTTCACCACCGCCGCCAGCCCGAAGCCGGTGCACGCCCCCTCCCGCCCCTGGTCCAGCACCAGATTGGACGCCACGTAGGACGGCACGGCTTCAGACAGGTGGGCCGCCGTCGGAAACACCGCCGGCAGCGAACGCAGCGGCGGCTCGTAGACCAGATCGCGAAAGTCCAGCCGGTCGGGCCGCGCGTCGAAACGGTGGCCGAAAGCGCTGAGGCTGGTGTTCTTGCTCTTGCTCGCGGTCTTGCCCGCGCGCTGGGTCTTGGCAGCGGCCTTGGCGGGGGCTTTGGATTTGGTGGCCGCCTTGGTTGCTGCGGCCTTGCCTTTGGTCGCCTTGGCCTTGGAGGTCTTGGAAGCGGAACGTTGGCTCACGGTCACCCCTTTGCACAGACGCTGCCTGCGAGCGCAGACCCCGGCGCCATGGGCGATTTGTACGCCGCTTGGGGGTGGGGCGAATCACCTCTTCAGGGGATGGGAGCGAGGGTGCCCGGCGCGGATGTCTACGGCTGTTGTGCAGCGACACCGGTAGTTTGATGGCCGATGCCTATCGGGTGCTACCAGCCCTTAAGCCGACATCTCCAACCGGGGGGTAAGTGAGCAGCGGTTGCGGTCATTCGCAACCGCGTCGGGGTGCTTTTTTTGGCGCAAAAGACTAAAGTACTTTACGGTTCGCAGTCAGTTATCGCTGGAGCGCCAACGCCGTAGCAGCAAGGTGTTGGAGATCACGCTGATGCTGCTCAGGGCCATGGCGGCGCCGGCCACCATCGGATTGAGCATGCCCAGTGCGGCTAGAGGAATGCCGATCACGTTGTACGCAAAGGCCCAGAACAGGTTCTGGCGGATTTTTGCGTAGGTTCTTCGCGAGATGTCGATGGCATCTGCGATCAACGCCGGATCACCTCGCATGAGGGTGATGCCCGCTGCGTGCATGGCCACGTCTGTACCGGTTGACATGGCCATCCCCACATCGGCAGCGGCCAGTGCCGGTGCATCATTGATACCGTCACCCACCATGGCCACGCGCTCGCCACCATGGCGAATCTCGGCCACGATGTCGGCCTTGTCTGACGGCAGGACTTCTGACCGGATGCGGTCAAGACCCAACGCCCGACCCACCGCCTGGGCACTACCCTGGTTGTCGCCTGTCACCAGCACGGTCTGGATGCCCAGCGCCTTCAGCTGTCGAATGGCCTGCGCAGCTGTAGGCTTGAGTTCATCACCAAAGGCCAGAAGGCCCATCAATCGGGGACCGTCGGTCATGTCGGCCAACCACGATACGGTACGGCCTTGCTCCTGCAGCATCTTGGACACTGCGGCAATGGGTGAGATGTCGACGTTCAGCTCATTCATATACCGCGTACTTCCCAGGCGCAGATCGCGCCCCTTCACCTGTGCCGACATGCCCCGCCCAGCGATGGCAGTGACAGCATGTGCTGCAGGCACAGTAACCGCCCTTTCTCGCGCCATGTCCAGAACAGCCTTGGCCAGAGGATGTTCACTGCCATTCTGGATGGCGGCAGCAAATGGCAGCAGTTGACCCTCTTGTCCAGCCATGGCCTCAAGTGCCACCAGGGTCGGCTTGCCCTGGGTGAGCGTACCGGTCTTGTCGAAGGCGACGGTGTTGATTTTGTGGGCAATTTCCAGCGCCTCGGCATCCTTGATGAGGATGCCTCGACGCGCCGCAACCCCTGTGCCTGTCATGATCGCCGCGGGCGTTGCCAGCCCGAGCGCGCAGGGGCATGCGATCACCAGCACGGCCACAGCGTTCAGGATTGCTTGCTCCCAGTTGCCGGTCAGAAGTCCCCAACCCAACATGGTGGTCAGCGCCAGTCCCATCACAACGGGCACAAACACTGCGCTGACCTTGTCCACCATGCGCTGGATGGGCGCCTTCTTTGCCTGGGCCGACTCCACCATGCGCACTATGCGCGATAGGGTGGACTCGGCACCAATGGCGGTGGTCTGGATCAGCAGCAGGCCCTCGCCATTGACGGCACCACCTGTAACCATGTCGCCAGGGAGTTTGGCCACCGGCAGGCTTTCCCCTGTGATCAGGGATTCGTCCACTTCACTGGCACCCTGGCTGACGACGCCGTCCACGGGAACCCGCTCGCCAGGTCGGACGACGACAAGATCGCCTACCTTGACTTGCGTCAGTGTCATGTCGACATCACCCGAGGGCGTGCGCACACGCGCGATTTCCGGTCGCAAGGCGTTGAGCGCTTGGATCGCCGCCGTGGTCTGGCGCTTGGCGCGGGCCTCCAACCACTTGCCCAGCAACACCAGGGTGATGATCACTGCAGAGGCCTCGAAATACAGGTGTGGCGTACCGTGCGCAGCATGTCTGAGCAGCAGGTAGAGGCTCAGTCCGTAGCCAGCAGAGGTGCCCAACGCGACCAGCAGGTCCATGTTGCCGGTTCCCGCTCGCAGCGCTTTCCAGCCGGCACGATAGAAGCGTGCGCCCAGCCAAAACTGAACCGGCGTCGCCAGGAGCAACTGGATCCAGCCGGCAATCGACCATTCTTTGTCGAGCAACATGCCCACCATGGGCATGACCAGCGGCAATGTCAGGGCGACCGACAGTGCCACTGGCCACCAGGGTTCAGTGCGACCGGGTGAACGGCTTCCATCAGCGCCTTGCGCCTCCGCAACTTGATAGCCAGCCCCCTCCACGGCGAGGACCAGCGCCGGCCGCGTCACCTGCGGCGCCGCTATGACGGAAGCGCTTTCGATTGCGAGGTTGACGGTGACATCCTGGACCCCGGGCACGGCCTTCAGGGCCTTCTCAATGCGCCCCACGCAGGAGGCACAGGTCATGCCCTGGATGGACAGATTGAATTCGATGTCGGTGCGGCTGTCTGGCTGCGCCTCAGTGGTGGCAAGTGTGTTCACGGAAACTTCCTTCAAATGGTGGGTTGGTGTCCGGAACTCTTGGACTTGACGCAGTGGCAAGGTCAAGCGACGTCTGATTGAATTTGCCAGTTCTTGACATTGCCGCTGTGACAAGCTTGAGACTCAAAACTCCTCAACTTTTCAAGGAGTACGACATGCATGAGTTTCAGTTGCCCGACATGACATGCGGTCATTGCGCTGGCGTGGTCGGAAAGGCGCTGCACCTGGCCGATCCGGATTGCAAGATCCAGGTGGATCTGCCAGCCCGCAAGGTCAGCGTGCGAAGCAATGAAGATCGCGACTTGCTGGCCGAAGCCCTGACCGACGCCGGCTACCCACCCGCCTGAGGGCGGAGACCATACCCAAGCCATGGTTTCTTGACCTTGACACGGTGGCAAGGAACACATTTCTGCACCACCGTGCCTTCTCTTGTGTTGCAAGGAGCGCTTCCATGTCCCAGCTCATGAACATTGGCCAGGCTGCCAGAGCAGCTGGCGTATCACCCAAGATGATTCGTCACTATGAGCAGACAGGCTTGCTGCCGCAGGCCCAACGAAGCGACGCGGGGTATCGCCTGTATGGAGAGCGTGATGTGTCGGTCCTGCGCTTCATCCGGCAGTCCCGGCGCCTGGGCTTCTCCATGCCGCAGATTGCCGACCTGATCGGTCAATGGGGCGACACCCACCGGTCAAGCCGGCAGGTCAAAGACATTGCCCTGCGCCATCTGGCCGACCTGGAGGAAAAGCTGAGAGAAATTGTGGAAATGAAGGCCGGACTGGAGGAGCTGGTCCAGGCCTGCGCGGGTGACGATCACTCCGATTGCGCGATCCTGGACAACCTGGCCTCCGAGAGTCAACAAGTGCCGCGTCATGAAGCGCGCTTTGTAAAGCCCAGGCGCCGACCTGGACTTGAACACCAGAAATCGCGCACGCCCTCACCAGCCCCACCCTCCGGGCATGTCGACCTGATGGCCTGGATGCGCGGAGTGAAGACGCCCCAAGTCCATCTCTGATGGGTTCACGCAGACGCAGAATTGTCGGCCGCTCAGACGAGCGTCATGCCTGCAGTCACCAGCCAAAGGCGCGCTGTCAATGCGAAGGATCTGCGGTGACGATCTGGCATCAGGCGAGATCCGTGCGGGGAAACGCGAGGCAAAAGGAGGTCGATCCGTCCTCGGAGGTGGCTGACACCGAGCCACCGTGTGCCGCCATGATGGCCTGTGTGATCGACAGGCCAAGGCCTGTCCCGTCGGAGTGCGGATGGCTGCGCGACTTGTCCACCCGAAAGAAGCGATCAAACAACCGCGGCAGCACGTCCGGTGGGATACCCGGTCCACAGTTGCTCAGACACAGCCTTGTCATTTCGTCTCCGGTCTCAATCGTCACCACGACGTCAGCCTCCGAAGGCGAATGTCTGAGCGCATTGGAGAGCAAATTGCCAATGGCTCGCCGGATCATCAGCCGGTCACCTATGACCCGGGCTTCACCAATCACCATCAGACGAACTTGTTTGTCCTCCGCCACAGCTTCATAGAACTCGAACAGCGCTTGCGTTTCCTCATGCAAGGAAATCGACTCACGATGGGGAAGCTCAATGCCATTCTCAGTTTTTGCCAGGAACAGCATGTCGGACACCATGCGGGCCAGACGCTGAAACTCTTCCGCGTTGGATGCAAGGACGTCCTGGTAGGCGCTCGCCTCCCGTTTCTGGGCCAGCGATACCTGGGTCTGGGTCAACAGGTTGTTGATGGGGGTCCGCAGCTCGTGGGCCAGGTCGCTGGAGAAATCCTGCAGACGAACAAACGCCGACTGCAGACGGTCCAACATGGTGTTCAGGCTTTGTGCAAGGTCCGCGAACTCCGCAGGAACGGCATCAACCGGCATGCGCTGGTCCAGCTTCTGCGCCGTGACTGTCAAGGCTCGTTCCTTCATGATCCGAAGAGGTGCCAGTCCGCGACGAGCAGCCCACCAGCCCAGCAGACCGCTCACCAGGATCGCCCCCAGCAGATAAAGCGTCAGGGTCTGCCGCAGGACTTTCATGAAATGTGCGTGGTGACCGGTGTCGACGGCAATGCTCAGTCGCATGGGCTGGTCCACGCCACCCTGGGGCGAGCGTGAAGGAGCATCAATGCTTGCCGACAGGCCCCTCAGGGTCTGACGACCCAGGTTCCAGTTCACGGGCTCCGCGTCAAGACCCGCATCGGGTAGGCGGACGGGAAACTGCTGATCACCCTGTCCATATATCGACTCATCGACCAACCAAAGCCCGATCAACAGCCCATGGTGGCTGTCCATCAGTTCGTCAAGCCGTGCGGACAGCACCTCGCGCGAAGGCGCCTCCCTGACGATCTGCTGAACCAGTCCAATCTTGTCAAGCAGGTAGTCTCTGTCGAGTTCGACGAAGTGCCGCCCGGTTGCGTACGACACCAGGAACCCCATGCCGACAAGCACCGCAGCCGACACCAGGGTGTAGAAGGCAGTCAGGCGTGTGGTCAGGGAAAGGCGACCCAGCATCAGCGTGGACCCTCCGGGACCTCAAGCACATACCCCATGCCGCGAACGGTCTGGATCAGGCGTGGTTCGAAAGGGTCATCCACCTTGTTGCGCAGGCGCCGCATGGCCACCTCGATCACATTGGTGTCACTGTCGAAATTCATGTCCCAGACCTGGGACGCGATCAGCGTGCGCGGCAAGACCTCCCCCCGACGGCGCATCAGAAGTTCCAGCAGGCCGAATTCCTTGGCGGTCAGGTCAATGCGTTTGCCGCCCCGGCTGGCGCGTCGCCGCAGGAGATCAAGCTCCAGGTCAGCGACAACCAGTGTGGTGGCCTCTATGCCTGAGCGGCCACGTCGCAGGATGGTGCGCACACGTGCCAGCAACTCCGCAAAAGAGAAGGGCTTGACCAGGTAGTCGTCGGCACCCAGCTCCAGCCCCTTGACACGGTCCTCCACCTGGTCACGCGCCGTCAGGAACAACACCGGCATCTGCTGTCCGCGGCTGCGCAAATTCATGAGGACCTGCCAAACATCGAGTCCCGGCAGCATCACATCCAGGATCACGAGATCGTGCTCACCGTCCTGTGCGAGATGAAGCCCGTCTGTGCCATTGGCCACCAGATCCACAACAAACCCTGCTTCGCGCAAGCCCTGGCGAAGGTAGTCACCCGTCTTGGGTTCGTCTTCAACGATCAGTATCTTCATGTGAACCTAGCCTCCGCCTCAAGTGTGCCTGCAACTTGGCGGTGCGGGGTGTAAATGACATCTTTGTAATCCATCGGACAGGATGCTGTCGGGTGACATTCACCAGACTTCGCCTCCTTGATCTACATCAAAGGAGCAATTGTCATGAAGCAGCGATGGGTACAAGTGACCCTCAAGCCATTGCTGGCCCTCGGGCTGGCGGCGGGTTTCTGGGGCGTGCAGGCACAAGAAGCGCAGACCGATCTCCTGGACTGGCGCCAGGCCAATGAAGCCGTGGGGCAGTTCCCCCGCGGGCATGCCGATGTGCTCCGCTGGGAGCAGTCACAGACCCCGCCGGCTGTGACGGCCGATTCCGAGGCAACCGCTGCTTTCCGACTCGCCTCGGCCGACGACGCCGTTCGCGCCGCCTGGTCGGCGCGACGGGAGCTGGCCAACCCGCTGGCGCAGGTGGGACGCCAGACCGCAGGGCACATCGCCGCCGGGCACTGGGGGCTGCTGGATCCCGGCCTGCAACGCCGAATCCACGGAGTGGACAAGTTGCTGGAGGTCGCTGCCACCACCCGCAAGGCCTGGATTGCGGCCGTGGCGGCCCGTGAAACCGTTGAACACCTGGAAAACGCTCTGACGGCCGCCGAAGCCGCTGCCGAGCTGGGCCAGCGCATGGTGCGCGTGGGCAACTGGGGCCGTTACCAGCAGGCCCCGCTGGCCTTGGGCGAGAGTTCGGCTCGGCAGGAACTCCGGCGGGCCCGCCTCGCGGCCCAGCAAGCCGAGTGGGCCTTGCTCAAGGCTCTGGGGCTGGACACGGTGTATGACCAGGTGGCTTTGCCCAACCGCTTGCCCAAGGTGTCGACCGCCCCTTTGGGCAAAGACGAACTGGGCCAGCGACTGGAGGCCCTGCAAAAGCATTTGCCTCTGGCTGAGCGGCGCCAGGCTGGCCGCAACGCCACCCAGGCCTATGCGGCCTACACCGCCAGCATCGACGCTTACCGCAGCTTCCGCGAGGACGTGCTGCGCCAGCGCGAAATCATCAGCGAAGAAACCCTGTTCCGCTACAACGGCATGCTCGAGAGCACCTGGGGGCTGCTGGCCGATGTGGGCGCTCGCTCGCAGGCGGTGGTGGCCACCATCGACGCCCAGCGTACGGCCCTGATCGCCGAAACCGACCTGCAATGGGTGTTGCAAGGGGGCCGCCCCGACGCCTTCGTCTCGCTGGGTGGCGGTGCGCAGGGCGCTGCCGCCCAGCCCGGGCACTGATGCCGTATGGCAAACACACAAGGAATACATCACATGACACTGAACACCGCTTCCCGTCGCCATTTTTTTGCAGGCGCCATGACCTCCGTGGCCGGCCTGGTGGTGGCCCGCTCCGCCCTGGCAGCACTGCCCGAGCCCGTCACGCAGACCTCTGCCGCCACCGAGGCCCCCCGGATGCCCAGCAACGGGCAGCCCTACAACCCGGTGGTCACGCTCAACGGTTGGACGCTGCCCTTCCGCATGAACAACGGGGTTAAGGAGTTCCACCTGGTGGCAGAACCGGTGGTGCGTGAAGTCGCCCCCGGCTTCGTGGTCAACCTGTGGGGCTACAACGGGCAAAGCCCCGGTCCGACCATCGAGGTGGTGGAAGGCGATCGCGTTCGCCTGTTCGTGACCAACAAGCTGCCAGAGCCCACCACCGTGCACTGGCATGGGCAACGCCTGCCGGCCGGCATGGACGGCGTCGCTGGCCTGAACCAGCCCTCGATTCCCGCCGGCAAGACCTTCGTGTATGAATTCGAGGCCCGTCGCCCCGGCACCTTCATGTACCACCCCCATGCCGACGAGATGACGCAGATGGCCATGGGCATGCACGGCTTCTGGGTGACCCACCCCAAGGCCAAGCACCCCCTGATCAACGAGGTGGACCGTGACTTCTGCTTCCTGCTCAACGCCTTCGATGTGGAGCCCGGCACCCGCACGCCGAAGATCAACACCATGACAGACTTCAACATCTGGTGCTTCAACAGCCGCATTTTCCCGGCCATCGACACCCTCAATGTGCGCCACGGCGATCGGGTGCGCATCCGCATCGGCAACCTGACCATGACCAACCACCCCATTCACCTGCATGGCCACGAATTCGAAGTCACCGGCACCGACGGCGGCCCCACCCCGGCAGTCAGTCGCTGGCCCGAAGTCACGGCAGACATTGCGGTCGGGCAGATGCGCCAGCTCGAATTCATCGCCGACGAAGAGGGCGACTGGGCCATCCATTGCCACAAGAGCCACCACACCATGAATGCCATGGGGCATGACGTGCCCACCCTGATTGGCGTGGATCACCGGGGCCTGGTCAGCAAGATCCAGAAGGTCGTGCCCGACTACATGCTCATGGGTGAGCGTGGCATGTACGACATGAAGGAAATGGAAATGCCCATTCCCGAGAACACCGCGCCCATGATGACGGGCCACGGCCAGTTTGGCCCCATCGGCATGGGCGGCATGCTGACCATACTCAAGGTGCGCAAGGACCAGAAACCGGGGGACTACAGTGACCCGGGCCACTACGCGTTCCCTCCCGGCACCGTGGCCCATGAGTGGACCGGCGACACGCCTGCAGCCGCCCGTCAGGAAGGCGCCCCTGCTTCACAGGTTCATGCCACGGCGGTGAAGCGTCACGGTGCAGGCATGTCCCATTGACACACAACAGACCACCGAATTCCCAAGTCCACACAACCTCTGTACAGACACACCCATGAACCTCCTGAAATCCCTGTTCATCAGTGGCTTGATCGCCACGTCTTCCCTGGCGTTTGCTCACGGCGAACAAACGCATGCCAAGAAAACCGGCCCTGTCAAGATGGAGCAAAAACCCTGGGGCATAGCCGGAGAGGCCCGCAGAGCGGTCCGCACCATCGAAGTCAAGATGACCGATGACATGCGGTTCACTCCAGAGGTCATCCACGTCAAGCAGGGTGAGACCTTGCGACTGGTACACCACAACACCGGAAAGGTGATGCACGAATTCGTGCTGGGTACCAAAGAGGAACTCGACGAGCACGCCGCCTTGATGAAGAAGTTTCCGAACATGGAGCACGACGAGCCCTACATGGCTCACGTAGCACCTGGGAAAAAGGAAGAAATTCTCTGGACTTTCAACCGTGTGGGCGAGTTCGACTTTGCCTGTCTGCTACCCGGCCACTATGAGGCTGGCATGGTTGGGAAAATATTTGTTTCTCCCAGGTAATCACGCATACATCCCTGAACAGGAGTCACCCATGAATATCCGCCTCATCGCAGCTACTGCAGCCTTGTCGCTCGTCCCACTCTTGCCGGCAGGCATGGTCATTGCTCAACCCCATGGTGGACATGACCATACCCCCGTCTCAACCCCAGCACTGGGAACCCCGGCTGTGACGGAAGACCTTGCAGAGGGCGAAATCCGCCGCATCGATGCATCGACTGGGCGGGTGACCATCCGGCACGGTGTCATCAAGAGCCTGGACATGCCCCCGATGACCATGGTGTTCCACGCCGCAGAGCCCGGGCTGCTGAGCGGCCTCAAGGTGGGTGACAAGGTTCGATTCGCGGCCGAGCAGCAGCAGGGCAAGTTCATCGTGACCCGGATCGTGAGCATGCCCTGAGTGGGGCGTGTCAAAGCACGGGTGCCAGCAGATAGGCTGCCCGTGAGGCCAGCCTGAACCACCACGGCCGATCGACCACGTCGCTGACCGTCATGAGGTGCGAGTGCTCGAAGTCGTGGTGGTACTTGGCTTCCAGTTCCTGCGCGAAAGCCTGGTCATAGACCCAGGTGGTGATTTCGAAGTTGAGCCGGAACGAGCGGTTGTCCAGGTTCACCGTGCCGATCGCAGAGGCCTTGTCGTCGACCAGGATGGTCTTGCAGTGCAGGAACCCGTCGTGGTAGCGGTATACCTTGACGCCTGCCTCCAGCATGGGGCCCAGGAAGGCGTAGGCTGCAAAGTAGAGCAGCGGGTTGTCGGGCTTCTCCGGAATCAGGATGCGCACATCCACGCCGCGCAGTGCCGCCAGTTTCAGGGCGGACTGCACGCCTTCGTCGGGAACGAAGTACGGACTTGCAATCCAGATGCGCTCCTGGGCGTTGGACAGCGCCAACTGCACCATCAGACTGGCGGTCTCAAAACGATCGGCGGGCCCGCTGGGCAAAACCAGAACCGGGAGGTTGCGGCCGTTGGCTTGAGACGGGGTCCAGTCGAACTCGAGGATCTCGCCCGTGGCCCAGTACCAGTCTTCCATGAATGAGAGCTGCAGGGCAAACACGGCCGGGCCCACCAGCTTGAGGTGCGTGTCGCGCCAGGTGCCGACGTCCGGATTCCTGCCCAGATACTCGTCACCCACATTGAGTCCGCCGGTCCAGCCGGTGATGCCGTCGGCGATCACGATCTTGCGGTGGTTGCGGAAGTTCAGCTGGAATCGGTTGCCCGAGCCGCGCGTCGAGTGGAAGGACCTGACGTAAACGCCGGCCGCGCGCAAGTCGTTCAGGTAACGGGTGGGCAGCTGGTAGCTGCCGATCTCGTCGTACAGAAAGTGCACTTTCACCCCGGCCCGGGCGCGCTCTTGTAGCAAGCGGCCGAGCTCACGGCCCAAGTCGTCGTCGCGAACAATGTAGTACTGGACCAGCAGGTAATGCTGGGCAGACTGGATGCCTTCAAAGATGCTATCGAAGGTGGCCTCACCGTCGGCCAGCAACTGTGCGTCATTGCCTGCCAGCGTGGGGAGCTTGGCCAGGCGTTCCATCGCAGGCAGGTCCAGATGGGACGACAGGTCGCGAACGGCAAATGGCTCCACCAATGCCATCTTTGACTCCAGTGCATGGTGAAGCTGGCTGTCGGTGTCCCGACGGCCAATCACGTAGCCCTGGAAGCGTGACCGTCCGAACACCCAGTACGAGGGAACTGCGACGACTGGGAAGGTGTTGAGCGAAACAATCCACGCGACAGCCCCTGGGGCCGTGCGTGTGCCCATCAGGGCATCAACAGACGACACGAACCCCAACAGGTGGGCAATTGCCAGCGTAGAGGCGATCCAGTGTCTGCGGACCAGGGAGGCCCCGCGGTACAGAAAGGTAAAGCTCATGTTGACAGACCTGCGCTTCAACGAGGTCGAGGAGTTGGTGTCAATTATCGGTTGGCGCAGTCACTGAGATGGGCAGGGATTCCTGACATCTTTGTCATCTCGAGGTCATGTTCACGTGGCCAGGGCGAGCCTAGAGTGCGGTCATGGGGCGGCCATTTCACGTCATGGGGCGTGGAGACTTTGCCTCACCCGATCCCGAGGATCGGGATCAGCCATGAAAGGGTCTGAACATGAACGCCTCAATTCCCAAGGCCGCCGCACTGGCGCTGGTCATCGCTTCGTTTTCCGCCACGGCGCAGACCGCAGCCGAACACGAACAGCACCACCCAGGTGCCACTGCCCCAACGACCGCGGCATCGTCGATCAATCCCGAACAACAGGCGTCCGCGATGGATCGCCACCTGCAGGCCATGCGCGACATGAACCGCAGAATGGCCGAGGCAAAAACACCACAGGAGCGCCAGGCGCTGATGGCAGAGCATCGCCAGGTCATGCAAGACAGCATGAAGATGATGGGGCAAATGCAGGTCATGCCCAAGTCCGGAATGGGCACGATGGGGGGATCGGGCATGCAGGGTGGCATGGGTCCGCAGATGATGGGACAGATGATGCAGCGTCACGCCTTGATGGAAAAGCGCATGGAGATGATGGAGTCCATGATGCAGATGATGATGGACCGAGTGGAACCGCCTTCGTCCAAGTAACCGGGAAAGGAACATGTATTTCGATCACGGCTACTTCATGGGCGGCATGCACGCCATCTGGTGGGTTTTCTGGCTGGTTGTGGTGGTGGCGTTCATTGCCATCTGGTCGCCCGCACGCGGACGACGGTCGTCCGATGCCGATGCTGCCCCGCTCGACATCCTGAAGCGACGACTCGCCCGGGGTGAGATCACGCCCGAGGCCTACCAGCAGGCCAAGGACCTGCTGGAGCGCGACGCGGACAAGTCTTGATCACTGCCATCACCCAGAACCATGAACGCGTCTGATCTCCACAAAGAGCCACGTCCACCTGCCTGGCGCCGTCCCGCCGTCCTGGCCTGGGTGGCTGCCTCCTTGATCGCGTTGTTCTATCTGCTACGGGAGCATTGGGGTCACATCCTGGGCTGGTGGCCTTACTTGTTGTTGATGCTCTGCCCTCTGATGCACCTTTTCCATGGACATGGAAGGCATGGAGGCCACGGGTCAAAACATGACCCTGATGGCAAGCACGGAAAACACTGAACGCATGAAGCGGTGCAAAAATTGGAGGCATAAACATGGGTACCGTCGCAAAACAGACGACCGTCTTGTTGACCGTTCCCGGCATGGGCAGCGATCACTGCGCTGGCCTGGTATCCACCTCGATACGGCGGCTTGACGGAGTTTCACAGATCGAAACCAACATCGCTCGTCACCGCGTGACCGTACGTTTCGACGCCACGCGTCTCCAGCCGGAGGCAGTCCGGTCCGCCGTGGAGCGGGCAGGCTATGACGTGGACAACGTGAGCGACGACCACCCGGCCCGTGCGCCACAGGACTCGGGCTCCGAAGAGCGCTATCTCGCGTTGGCCACCCGGCGGCTCTGGATCGCTGGGGTGCCGGCCGCGCTCATCATGCTGTTGATGGTGCCGCACATGTTCTGGCAGCCCGTGCCGGGCTATCTGGTCATCGTCGCGGTGCTGGCATTTCCGGTGGTGTTCACGAATGGGGGTTGGGCTACGCACCGGTCGGCCTGGTTGTCGCTGAAGAACCGCACCGCCAACATGGATGTGCTGATCTCGCTGGGCAGCATCCCGCCCTACCTGATCGGGCTGATTGGCTTCGTCTACCCGATGACCTCGTTCATCGAGATGGCCGCGTCGATCATGACCTTCCACCTGCTGGGCCGCTACCTGGAGACGCGCGCCAAGGGACGGGCCTCGCAGGCGATCCGCAAGCTGATCACGCTCGGCGCCAAGACCGCGACGGTACTGCGCGACGGGCGCGAGGTCGAACTGCCAGTGGCCGACCTATTGGTGGGCGACGTGATGCTGGTGCGCCCCGGCGCCAAGGTGCCGACCGACGGTGAAATCATCGAGGGCGTGAGCCACCTCGACGAGTCGATTGCCACTGGCGAGTCGGTGCCGGTGGAGAAGGGGCCAGCCGATGCGGTGATCGGCGCAACGATCAACAAGGAAGGCCTGCTCAAGGTGCGCGCCACCAGCATCGGCGCCGACACCTTCCTGTCGCAGGTGATCCGCCTGGTCGAACAGGCGCAAGGCTCGAAGGTGCCGATCCAGGAATTCGCCGACCGCGTCACCGGTCAGTTCGTCCCGGCGGTGATCGGGGTCAGTGTGGCGAGCTTTTTCATGTGGCTTTGGATTGGTGCGAGCTTGCAGCCGGTGCTCGACTGGGGAGCCGGCTTCCTGCCCTGGGTGGACCCGAGCCGTACCCCCCTCGTCGTCGGCACCCTGTCGGCGGTCGCGGTGCTGGTCATTGCCTGTCCATGTGCCCTGGGTCTGGCCACACCGACCGCGTTGATGGTGGGCTCCGGCATCGGCGCCGAACGCGGCGTGCTGATCCGCTCCGGCGAGGCCATCCAGACGCTGAAGGACGTCAAGGTGGTGGTGCTGGACAAGACCGGCACCATCACCCAAGGCAAGCCGGCCCTGACCGATGTCGTGGTGGCGGCGGGCGTGGACGAGGCCATGCTGCTACGGGTCGCTGCGGCGGTGGAAGCCGGCTCCGAACATCCGCTTGGCCAGTCCATCGTCAACAGCGCACGGGAGCGTGGGATTGACGTGCCCGCCGTGCAGTCATTCAGGGCGGTGACCGCTCGCGGGGTGCAGGGCGAGGTGGATGGTCAACTGGTGCGTGTGGGCAGTCGACGCATGCTGGATGAAGCCGGCATCAGCTATGGCGCACTGGACGAAGCGCTCACGCGCTTCGAGAAAGAGGGCAAGACGGCGATGCTCGTCGCGATCGCGGACCAGGCCGTGGGCATCGTGGCCGTGGCCGACACCGTCAAGCCTGACTCCAAGGCCGCGGTCGCCGCGCTCCATGCGCTCGGCATCAAAGTCGTGATGGTGACCGGCGACAACGAGCGTACTGCTCGCCATATTGCTGCCCAGGTCGGGGTGGACGAGATCATGGCTGGCGTACTGCCGGAAGGCAAGGTGGATGCGATCCGCCGGCTACAGGGCCAGTACGGTGAGCATGTGGCGATGGTAGGGGACGGCATCAACGACGCACCGGCGCTCAAGCAGGCCAACGTAGGCATCGCCATCGGCGCCGGGGCGGATGTGGCGATCGAGGCCGCCGACGTGACGCTGGTCAAGGGTGAACTCACCCGGGTGGTCGAGGCCATCCGGCTGTCCAAGGCCACCTTTTCGAAGATTGTGCAGAACCTGTTCTGGGCCTGGTTCTACAACGTCGCCGCCATCCCGATCGCGGCACTCGGTCTGCTGCACCCCATGATCGGCGTGGTTGCGATGACAGCAAGTTCGCTGTCGGTGATCGGCAACTCGCTGTTGCTGCGCCGTGCCCCAATCCGCTTCTGACGTTCCCTGCTTGTTGCCGCGCTGGAACTGAAGCACAAGCCCTCATTGCAGAGGACGAGTGGAACAGCCAATGATGGCCTGACCATCAGTCCAGATGACAAAACTGTCACATTGCGGTCAGTTTGTTGTGGGCACCTCGTGATCATCATACGTGCATGGGGTGCATGCCACGACACGCTGAGACAGCTTGGTCTTGCACCTTCACCCTTCACATGACCCAACAGGAATTGACCATGCATACCAAATTCTCCGGGACCATCGCCTTCGTCGGACTGCTCGCCACTTTATCCAGCCAGGCCTTTGCCCAGGCCGGACATGCGCATCACCCATCACAGGGTGCGGCCGCCGTTGCCAGTCCAACCACCAAAGTCTCTTTCTCGGAAGGTGTGGTGCGACGCGTAAACCTGACAATCGGCACCGTCACGATTGCGCACGGTCCACTGCCCCATCTGGACATGCCCCCTATGACCATGGGATTCAAGGTGGTGGGTGGTGCATCGGTGGATGGTCTGGCAGCGGGTGACAAGGTGCGTTTTGTCGCTGACAAGGACGCGGGCTCGCTCGTGGTCACCCGAATCGAAAAGCTACCCAACTGATCTGACCCGAAGGCCGCTCCAAGGCCAGTCATGATTCCTTGTCATTGTTCCAGGATCCACCACTGCCCTTGAGTCAGGCCACGCCTGCAACGCCATGTACGCCACTTCTCCAAGCCGTATCTCACGCCATCTGGCCAAAGCCTGTGTGGCCGCCCTGGTGTTGTCCTGGACCTCGGTTACCGTTGCTGGAGCGTCCGAGGTGGAGCAGGGACTGGGCGCTGAACTCAATGAGCTGATGGCTTACGCGCGGCAACACAATCCCTCGTTGACGGCCAGTCGGATGGATGCCGCTGCCGCACAGGAGCGGATACGCTCGACCACGGCCTTGCCCGATCCGCAGATCGAACTGGAACTCATGGACGTGACCAACGCGATGAATCCGGGCAGGTCAGCTTCCTTGTTGCCGGGGCGGGTCGGGACCACCAGTTGGCGTTTAACGCAGATGCTGCCTTACCCGGGCAAGCTGGCTCTTCGAGGGGACGTGGCCCAGGCGCAGGCGGCAGGGTCGGAGGCCGACGCTCTGCAGACCCTGCAGGAGGTAGAGGCGGCCATTGCAAGGGCCCACATCGCCCACTACCAAGTCGTCCGCAAGGCCCACATTCTGCGAGAATCCATGGCACTCAACGACAGCCTCACCGAGGTGACGCTCCGCCGCTATGCCCGCGGTTTGGCCAGCCAGCAGGAGGTGCTTGTGCTGCAGGCTGAGCGGACCGCGCTGCGGATCGAGGTGGTCGAGTTGGAACGCAATCGTACGTTGGCACAAGTGCGGTTAAACGCCCTTTTGGGCCGATCACCCGATGCCCCACTGACCGAGCCGCAGGCGTTGCCTCCCAGCCCGGCACCGGTCTCATTGTCTGCGGTGATTGAGCGGGCAAGCCAGCAGTCACCCCTGCTCAGGAAAGCCCGAGCGGACGTGCTGGCGGCTGAGCGCCAGCAGGCCCTCACCCATCGCGGACGTTACCCGGACTTCGGCGTATCGATTGCCAACAACCGGCCGCGCGGTGGACGTGACAGCTGGGATCTGCGGGTGGAAATCAACCTGCCGTTGCAACAGACCAGCCGCCGCGCGCAGGAGCGCGAGGCGACCCTTGCTCAGTCGGCGGCCGAAGCACGCCAGCTGGAAGCTGCTGTCCGGGTGGCGGAATCGGTTGGCGAGGCGCATGCCACCCTGGTTGCGCGAATGGAGCAGCTGCGGCTGCTGCAGGCGGTCCTGTTGCCACAGAACCAGGCCAGCCTTGAATCGGCCAGGGCCGGCTACGAAAGCGGATCGTCGGGCTTCGAACCGGTTCTCGCAGCGCAGCAACGACTGCTCGGTAACCGGCTTGCTCTGCTGGAAGCTGAGGTGGAAGCTGCACTGGCTGCGGCGGATCTGAAACAACGGGTGGGAGATTCTTGGTGAAAGCAGGTATCAGACAGGTCCTGATCGTCGCCGCAGTGGCTGTGTCCCTGCTGACCGGCTACAAGATCGGACAGTGGCGTCAGTATGGCGACCAATCGGCCCGCCCGGATTCGCATGGCAACGCCGGCCACACGGCCATAGCGGCGCCAGCTTCCCCTGCAAGCGGTGAGCGGACGGTGCTCTACTACCGCAACCCGATGGGGCTGCCGGACACCTCGCCCGTACCCAAGAAGGACCCCATGGGTATGGACTACCTTCCAGTCTATGCCGGCGAGCAGGACGACGACGCGGGCGCCGTGCGCGTGAGCCCGCAGCGGCTGCAGACGCTGGGCGTGCGCACCGCCCCGGTAGAGCGCCGGGTGATCGATACCGCGGTGCAGGCGGTCGGCCGAGTGGAGCTGGACGAGCGTCGTACCCACGAGGTGGCGCCCCGGTTCGAAGGCTGGATAGAGCGCTTGCACGTCAGCGCCACCGGAGACCCGGTCCGCAAAGGACAAGCCCTGTTCACGGTCTATAGCCCGGAACTGGCCGCAACCCGGGAGGAACTGGCCATTGCAGAGCGACTGCTGGCACGTGCCGCCGAGGCCGATACGGCCGATCGGGTGAATGCGCAGCGCATGGTGGAGGCAGCCCGCGCGCGTCTGAACAACTGGCAGGCCGTCGGCACGCCGGACGGCAGTCGTGTGGTCGTGCGATCCCCCGTGGACGGCATCGTGCTGGAGAAGGCAGCGGTGGAAGGTATGCGGTTCACACCGGGCTTGGCGGTTTACCGCATCGCCAACCTGTCCACTGTCTGGGTGTTGGCCGATGTCTACGAACAGGACCTGGCCCGGCTTACCAGAGGGCAGAAGGCCCGGGTCAGCGTCGACGCCTTTCCCGGTCGCCATTTCGATACCCGGATCACCTACGTCTACCCGGTACTCAACGCCACGACACGGACGACCACCGTGCGCCTGGAACTGGCCAACTCGGAAAGACTGTTGCAACCGGGCATGTTCGCCCAGGTCGAGATCACCACGGCGGGTGAGACACCCAGCCTGAGTGTGCCCGCTTCGGCGCTGATCGATGACGGCCAACGCCGCACCGTGCTGGTGGCCTTGGGTGAGGGCCGCTTCAAACCTCAGGCCGTCGAGATCGGGCGACGGGGGCGCGAGCATATCGAAATCCTCTCTGGCCTTGAGGGTGGAGAGCAAGTGGTGGTCTCAGCCAACTTCCTGCTCGATGCCGAGAGCAACCTGCAATCGGCCCTGGCCGGATTCCGCGCGAGCGAGACCAAGCCGCCTCCCACCCGCCACACCACCCAGGGTACGTTCGACGAGTACTTCAAGGACAGCAACACCGTGATGCTCACGCATGAGGCCATCGGTTCGCTGTCATGGCCCGCGATGTCGATGGAGTTCGCCCTGGCCAGACCCGACCTGATTGCCGGGCTGGCACCGGGCACGCCCATTCGCTTCAGTTTCGAAGAACGCGGCCCTGGTGAGTACGTGGTAATCGAGCTTCAGGCAATCGCCCGATCGGATCTCGGCAAAGCATCGAGCAACCCGGGACGCTGACATGCTCAACCGACTGATCGCCTGGTCCGGCCAGCATGTGTTCGCGGTGGTGCTTGGCACTCTGTTCCTGATCGCGGCGGGCCTGTACGCGGTCAAACACACGGCGCTGGACGCGCTGCCCGATCTGTCTGATGTTCAGGTCATCGTCTTCACCGAGTACGCCGAGCAGGCGCCACAGGTGGTCGAAGATCAGGTCACCTACCCACTGACGACCGCCATGCTCTCGGTGCCAGGCGCACGCGTGGTGCGTGGCTTCTCGATGTTCGGCGCGTCCTACGTGTATGTGATCTTCGAGGATGGAACCGACATCTACTGGGCACGTTCTCGGGTGCTGGAATACCTCAGCTCGGTCGCTGGGCGCCTGCCCCAGGGTGTATCGCCGCAGATCGGACCCGATGCCACCGGAGTGGGCTGGGTGTACCAGTACGCCCTGCTGGGCAAGGGCAAGGACCTGGGCGAGCTGCGCAGCTTGCAGGACTGGTATGTGCGCTATCAGCTGACGCAGGCGCATGGCGTGTCCGAGGTGGCCAGCATCGGCGGATTCGTCAAGGAATTTCAGGTCGTGGTCGACCCTTACCGGCTGGCGGGCTATGGCATCGGGCTCGAACAGGTGGGGGAGGTCATTGCCGCGTCGAACCGCGACGTGGGGGGCCGCGTCATCGAACTGGCCGAAAAGGAATACATGGTGCGCGGCCGGGGTTACCTGCGCAGCGCAGAGGACATCGGGGCGCTGGTGCTGGCGCAAGACCGTGGCACGCCCGTTCGCATCTCGGACGTCGCACGGGTCGAACTGGTACCGGCCGGGCGACGGGGCATTGCCGAACTCAATGGCGAAGGCGAGGTTGCGTCCGGCGTCGTGATGGCCCGCTACGGCCAGAACGCGCTGGACGTGATCGCCAACGTGAAGCACAAAATCGCCGAGATCAGCCCTGGCCTGCCCGAGGGCACCGAGATCGTGCCCGTCTACGACCGCTCGGCTCTGATCGAGCGCGCGATCGACAACCTCAAGTGGACGCTGCTCGAAGAGAGTCTCATCGTGGCGGTGGTGTGCATCATCTTCCTGCTGCATGTGCGCAGTGCGCTGGTGGCCATTGTCACGCTGCCGCTGGGCATCCTGTTCGCTTTCATCGCCATGAAGGCCCTGGGCATTGGATCCAACATCATGAGCCTGGGCGGCATCGCGATCGCCATTGGCGCCATGGTGGATGCCGCCATCGTGATGGTCGAGAACGCCCACAAGCACCTGGAGCGATTCGACGCCCGATCGCAGACATTGACCGCAAAGGAGTACGCGAGGGCGCGCGCTGGCGTGATCATTGACGCCTGTCAGGAGGTGGGTCCTGCGCTGTTCTTCTCGCTGCTGATCATCACCGTCTCGTTCTTGCCGGTTTTCGCACTGGAGGGACAGGAAGGACGCCTGTTTTCGCCCCTGGCCTTCACCAAGACGTTTGCCATGGCTGGCGCCGCCTTCCTATCGCTGACCCTGGTGCCGGTGCTGATGCTGTTCTTTGTGCGCGGTCGCATCCTGCCCGAATCCCGAAACCCGGTGAACCGTTTTCTGATCTGGGCCTACCGCCCCATGATCCGGGGTGTGCTTCGGTTCAAGTGGACGACCATCGTGCTTGCAATCGCTGCCATGGCCGCCACGGTCTACCCGGCGCGCCAGCTGGGCTCCGAGTTCATGCCCACTCTCAATGAGGGAACCCTGTTCTACATGCCGGCCTCGGTGCCCGGCATGTCGGTGACCGAGGCCGCGCGCCTGCTGGCCACCACCAACCGCATCATCAAGTCGTTCCCCGAGGTGGAGTCGGTGTACGGCAAGGCCGGCCGCGCCGAATCGGCGACCGACCCTGCGCCCGTCGAGATGTTCGAGACCGTGATCAATCTCAAGCCGTCGGGCGACTGGCGCCCAGGTGTGACCATCGACTCACTGATTGCCGAGATGGACGCAGCCCTGCGTTTTCCAGGTCTGGCCAATTCCTGGACGATGCCCATCAAAGCGCGCATCGACATGCTCTCGACCGGCATCCGCACCCCCATTGGCGTGAAGGTCTTCGGCCGTAACCTGGAGGACATCGAACGCGTCGCACGGGAAGTGGAAACGGCCGTCAAGTCCGTCCAGGGCACCACCAGCGCCTACGCGGAGCGGGTCACCGGCGGCCTGTACCTGGACATCGAGCCCCGCCGCGATCAGCTCGCACGCGTCGGCCTGAGCACCGATGCCCTGCAAAAGGTGGTGGCAACAGCGTTGGGCGGCGAACAGGTCACCACCATGGTGATGGGCCTGGAGCGCTACGGTGTCACCGTTCGCTACCCGCGTGGTCTGCGCAGTGACCCTGAGCGAATCACGCGCGAGGTGTTTGTGCCCACGGCCGGCGGCATGGTGCCGCTGGGTCAGGTGGCCGATGTGACCATCCGCCAGGGTGCACCAGCCATCCGCACGGAAAACGCCATGCTGGTCGGTTACATCTATGTTGATACGCGTGAATCCGACCTGGGCGCTTTCGTTCGGCGTGCCCAGCAGGCGGTGGCCGAGCAGGTGACATTCCCCCCAGGCACCTTCGCCACCTGGAGCGGGCAGTACGAGTACATGGAGCGCGCAAAGGAAAAGCTCAGCGTTCTGATTCCGTTGACGCTGGTGCTGATTTTCGTACTCCTCTACATGAACTTCCGCCGCATCACCGAAACCCTGATCGTCATGAGCTCGGTGCCGTTTGCACTGATCGGTGGCATCTGGCTCATGTGGTGGTTGGGCTACAACATGAGCGTGGCGGTGGCCGTGGGCTTCATTGCACTGGCTGGGGTGGCCGCCGAGACGGGCGTCATCATGTTGATCTACCTGGACCACGCGTGGCGCGATGCGCAAGCCCGCTGCACCACCGAAGGTCGCTCGCCCGGCGTTGCCGACCTGTACGAAGCCGTGATGGCGGGCGCCGTTGAGCGTGTGCGCCCTAAGATGATGACCACCATTACCGTCATCGCTGGCCTGTTGCCGATCATGTGGAGCACCGGCACAGGTTCGGAGGTCATGCGCCGCATCGCGGCACCCATGGTCGGTGGCATGGTGTCGTCGACCATCCTGACCCTGTTGGTAATCCCGGCCATCTATGCGGTGGTCAAGCAATGGTCGTTGCGTTCCGGCCGTGCCGATTCGAAGGATGCAACTCGACAGGCGTCATCGGCACACGTTCACAGTTAGCGGTCACTGCGTTGCGTCAACAAGGCAGCTTCATATATTGGCAGCCGTCCGAAGAGTTGCTGCTGAATGGCATCAACCAGCCTGAGCAGCCCGCCAAGTCAACCAACTCCCGGGCAACTGCTCCGACCGACACCCGCCCGTCTCCGCAGGCACCGCACTGCCCGGCGCCTCAGGCTGCCGTTGCCGTTGCCGTTGCCACCGCACCGTAGGTTGCCGCCGGGGCCTCCGGGTGGTGGACTTCGATGGTGCTGTGCACCAGTTCTTCGTGGATAGCCAGGGCCTTGCGGACAGTGGCTGCGGTGAGGGTTAGGTCGGTGGACACCACGGTCAGGGTGCAGGCGTAGGCGTCGCCGGCCACGCGCCAGACGTGCAGGTCAGTCAGCCGGGTCTGGCCGGCGGCCGGCAGGGCTGCAATGACCTCGCGGACTTCGTCGACCACGGGGTGGTCCATCTCGCGGTCCAGCAGCACGCGGCTGGTCTCGATAATCAGACCTTTGGCCCAGATGGCCACCAGCACGGCACCCACCAGGCCCATCACCGGGTCCAGCCAGACCCAGCCCCAGACCCAGCCGCCCACCAGGGCCACGATGGCCAGCACCGAGGTCAGCGCGTCGGCCAGCACATGCAGGTAGGCCGATCGCAGGTTGAGGTCGTCATGGGGCTGCGGGCGCTGGTGGCCGCCCGGGTGTCCATGCACATGTCCATGCCCCTGCCCGTGGCCGTGCCCGTGCCCGTGCCCGTGCCCGTGCCCGCGACCATGGTGGTGCACCCGCCCGAGAATGAGGGCGCACACCACGTTGACCAGCAGGCCGATGCACGCCACCACCACCGCCTCGCGGAACTGGATAGGCTCTGGGCTGAACAGACGCTGCAGAGAGGCGATGGCCATGAGGGCCGCCACGCCCAGCAGGAACAGGGCGCTGGCAAACCCACCCAGCACCTCGATCTTCCAGGTGCCGAAGGCAAACCGGTGGTCGTCCCTGAGCTTTCGCGAGGCGGCGTAGGCCAGCGCGCTGACCCCGATGGCCGCCGTGTGTGAGCTCATGTGCCAGCCGTCGGCCAGCAGGGCCATCGAGCCCAGCCACCAGCCAGCGGTGATCTCCAGCACCATGGTGGCCAGGGTGATCCACATCACCGCGCGGGTGCCGCGCTCGGCCAGCTCGTTCTGGCGGTGGAACTCGTGCGGGTGTTCCCAGGCTTGTGGCATGGCGGTCACAGGTATTTGGTGATCTGGCGGAACTCGTCGAGCGACGGCTGCTGCGCGCCTGGCCCCTTGTCCTGCACCTGCACCATATGGTGCAGGCAATGGCCGAGGTGGTCCTGGATCAGCGCCTTCTTGGCCTGTGTGATGGCCTTTTCGACCGCCTGGAGCTGCTGGGCCACGTCCAGGCAGGGCTTGCCCTGTTCCAGCATCTCGACCACGCTGGCCAGGTGCCCCCCAGCGCGCCGCAGGCGCTTGATGATGGCGGGATGGGTTTCATGTGTGTGCATGGCCGGGCCTTCCATTTGCATCCTCCCCCCTAGGTTACTACGGATCGGCTATAAACCGGGCTTCAACCCGATGCATTCGACATGACGATCCGTCTGATCCCGTGCGCCCGATGGTGGGTGGCGCTCTTGCTGTTGTCCAGCAGACTGGCCACCTCAGAGGCCTTTGCCCACGCCGTCACCGAAGGCGACAAGGGTTACATCCAGGAAATCTCGGGTGTTCAGCTGCTTCCCTTTGTCTACCTGGGCGCCAAGCACATGATGACGGGTTACGACCACATCCTGTTCCTGTTCGGTGTCATCTTCTTCCTCTACCGGCTGTCCCACATCGCTGTCTATGTGAGCCTGTTTGCCATCGGGCATTCGACCACGATGATCCTGGGCGTGTATTTCAACGTCGGCATCAACAGCTACCTGATCGACGCCATCATCGGCCTGTCGGTGGTCTACAAGGCGCTGGACAACCTGGGTGCCTTCCAGCGCTGGCTGGGGTTCCAGCCCGACACCAAGGTGGCGACGCTGGTGTTCGGGCTGTTCCACGGCTTTGGCCTGGCCACCAAGATCCTGGAGTACGAGATCTCGCCCGACGGCCTGGTGCCCAACCTGCTGGCCTTCAACGTGGGCGTGGAGCTGGGCCAGCTGATGGCCCTGGCGGTGATCCTAATCGGTATGGGTTACTGGCGCCGCACCGCCGGCTTCGTGCGCCACGCCTACAGCACCAACGTCGCGATGATGAGCGCCGGCTTCGTGCTGACCGGCATGCAGCTGACCGGCTATTTTGTCTCCCGCTGAACTGCCTGTTTTTTGTGAGCATCGGCCATGTACAACAGTGAACCCCCCTTGCGCGCCGAGCTGCCCACCTCCAGGCAGCTGCTGCGCTCGACCGTGATCGCCGCCGTGTCAGCGCTGGTGCTGCTGGTCACCGTGGTGCTGCCCTCCGAGTACGCCATCGACCCCACCGGTGTCGGGCGTGCGCTGGGGCTGACGCAGATGGGCGAAATCAAGACCCGGCTGGCCCAGGAGGCGGCCGAGGACGCTGCTGGCGCTTCGGTTGTGGCGGTGCTCGCGCCCGCAGCTGAGTCGGCAGCGGCGCCGGGCAGCGCGAGCGCGTCCGTGGTGCCGGCCTCCGCAGAGCCTGCGGCTGGGTGGCGCGACGAGATCAGCTTTGTCCTGCGGCCGGGTGAAGGTACCGAAATCAAGCTGACCATGCAGACCGGCGAGAAAGCGACCTATGCCTGGACAGTGGAAGGCGGCGTCGTCAACTACGACACCCACGGCGACGGCGGGGGGCGCTCCATCAGCTACGAGAAGGGCCGCGCCGTGCCGTCCGACGAGGGCGAGCTGGTGGCAGTCTTCACCGGCAACCACGGCTGGTTCTGGCGCAACCGGGGCCAGGCGGACGTCACCGTGGTGCTGCGCACCGGTGGTGCCTATTCGGACATCAAGCGCGTGAAATGACCCATGGCACCGGACACCTTCAGCGCAGAACCTGTGGGGTCTGGGTGAGGCTGAGTTGACGTGCGAGCCCTAACACACGCGACGCCTTAACGACCCGGTTGGCCACCAAGCCAGCGCGGCGCGTACCAGTTGCGGTCACCCAGCACCGTCATAGAGGCCGGCACCAGCAGCAGGCGCACCAGCGTCGCATCGAGCAGCACCGCCACCGCCAGGCCGAAGCCGATCTGCTGAAACATCACCAGCTGCCCGGCCGCAAAACCGGCGAACACCGCCACCATGATCAGTGCCGCTCCGGTGATGACACCGGCGGTGCTGCCGACCGCCTGCACCACGGCCCCGGCGTTGTCACCCGTCTGGTCGTAGTGCTCGCGCACGCGACTGAGCAGGAATACGTGGTAATCCATGGACAGCCCATAGAGCACGGTGAACAGGAACAGGGGAATCCAGGCTTCGATGATCGGCACCTGCTGCAAGCCCAGCCAGGCCGCCCCGAGACCGTGCTGGAACACTAGCACCAGCGCACCGTAGGCGGCGCCGACCGACAGCAGGTTCAGCCCTGCCGCCTTCAGCGGCACCACCACCGACCGAAAAGCCCAGGTCAGCAGGACAAAGCTCAAGCTCAGTACCAGCGCGATCACTAGCGGCGCGTACTGCCGGGTGAGGTTGAAAAAGTCGAGATAGCCGGCGCTGGCCCCCGTCACCATGACCGGCACGGGCAACGCATCGAAGGCCTGCGGCACCAGCGTGGTTCGCAAGTGAACGATGGCTGCCAGCGCAGGCTCTCCCTCGGCGTCGCCCGGCATGGGCACGGTCAGCACACGCAAACGGCCATCCGGGCTGCGGCGTTCGCGCGCGTGCTCGGCAATGAAACCCGTGTCATCGGCCATGGCCTCGCGCAGGCGCCGCAAGGCGCCATCAACCGCTGCCTCGTCGGCGCCAGGTCCGGTGTCGACCACCACCACCGCGTCGGCCACCGAGCCGATGCGAAAGTTCGCCTGCAGCCGGTCGAAGGCCTGGCGCGCCTCCAGCTGCGGTGGCAGTGTCTCGATCCCGGCAAAGCCGATTCGCATCTGCAGCGCCGGGGCAGCCAGCAGCCCCAGCAGGCCCACCGACACAAGCAGCGTCAGCCACGGCCGGTGCACCGCAGCGCGGGCGGTGCGGGCGGCCATGCCCTGACCGTCTCCCCAGTGGCGCGGCAACGGCAGGCGCCCGCTGTCGACGCGGTCTCTCAGCAGGTACAGCAGGGCCGGCAACAGCGTCAGCGACGCCAGCACCGCCACCAGCACCACCGCAATGGCCCCCGCGGCCAGCCCGCGAAACACGCTGGTCGGCACCAGCAACAGACCGGCCAGCGCGACCACCACCGTGGCCCCCGAGAACAGCACCGCATGTCCGGCGCTGGCGCCGCTGCTTTCCACCGCCGCCAGCACCGAAGCGCCGGCCAGCCGCTCCTCGCGGTAGCGCACCAGCAGAAACAGGGCGTAGTCGATGCCGACCGCCAGGCCCATCATCAACACCATGTTGACCACCAGGAAGTACACCGGGGTGAACTGCGCCACCAGCACCACCAGGGCCAGAGCGACCGTGATCGAGACCACCGCCACCAGCAGCGGCAGCGACGCAGCGACCAGGCTGCCGAACACAAGCAGCAGCACCACCACCGCCGCGGGCACACCCACACGCAACTCGGCGCGCATGTCGCTTTCAGCCAGGTCGCGGTAGGCCAGGCCCACGCTGGCCGACCCGACCAGTGTCACCGTCAGCGGGCCGCCGGCCGCGGCCGCCTGGACGGCGTCGCGCAGCGCCTGGACCTGGTGGCGCGGGTCCACCACCACCAGCGGCACGATCGTGGTGTGCCGGTCGGCCGACACCAGCGTGGGATCCCCGTCCATGAAGTAGCTGCGACCGCCGGCGATCACCCCGCTGCCTAGCGCCTGCAGCCGCTCGGCAAGGGCCTGGGCGGCCAGGGCGAAATCGGCATCGTCGACCGTCAGCCCGGGCGCGTGCAGGACAAGCACCTCGTTGGGCTGGTCGGGTGCCTGAAGCGAGGGCAGGTGCGCCCGCAACAAGGCGTCGGCGCGCACCGACTCAGAGCCATCGCGGCGTTCGATGTCGGTACCAAAGGCCGAGCCGCCGCTGCGCGCCACCAGCACAGCACACAACATGGCCAGCAGCAGCCAGCAGGCCAGCACCGTTCGCGGGCGCTGCACAGCCAGCCGGACGATGGCGTGCAGGCCACGGTCAAGGCTGTGACTGCTGGAGTTCATGCGCCGATGGTAAGCCAGCGGCATTCGGTTATCCGGCCAGCTACGATCGGCAGTCAGGCGGGCAAGCCCTGCCTGTGAACATGACCAGGATGCCAGCAGCAGGACGATTGTCCTGGCTTGCCGTTGCCACCACGGCACCGCACAATGCCCTCACCATGCAACGCCACCGCTGGCTGGCCAGCACCGCCCTGCTCATCAGCACGCCCCGCGCCTAGGCCACGTCGCCCTGGCAAGCGGCGCTGGCGCGCGCCCAGGCCCGGCGCGATGCCACCGTGAGCAGCGGCGATCAGCCCTACGGCGCCATGGTGGCCGATCCGCAGGGCGTGAGCCCGCTGGAGCATGCACCGCAGCGGGAGCAGCAGGCGGTGGTGGACTTGCCGGAGGCAGCCATTGGGGGACGGGTGCGTGCTTCATAGTTGGGGTTACAGGGCCTGGCGGGAGGTCCAGTATCGACCCGAAGTACCACTCCGCACCGAGCGAAACCGGTCCTTCATCAGGGTTCGGTCCCATCCAGCGGTGAGTACCCGGTCTTGACGGTGAAGCCGTGGCTGGCGTGGTCGGTATCTGAATGACTGCTTACGGACCGTTCCTTCAGTTTGGACCGCCGTCCCTGAGTGACTCCGTTCAGCCTGAAGCAGCCAATCCTCAACCGCGGTCAAGACCAGGCCCAAGGCTTTTCACCACGCCAGCGAGGATCCCGCAATCTCCGCAGATTCTGCATCGAATGCTCATCCATTCGCCGCATCTCTCAGGCCATCGCGAGCGCTCGCAGGGACCACACCAGCTCATGACAGCCGAGCATCCCATTGCAGCCCCGGCACCCCAAAAGTAAAATCCCTCCGACACCATCACCGAGGTACCCCACCCATGCGCCATTGATGCCGCCGTCACCCTGACGGCAAGACTCCCGGCCCCCGCCTGCCTGCGGGGGGAGTTGTTGCATCTCTGAGCTCAAGCATGGCCTCACCTCATCTCACGCTGGACCGCGTGTCCTGCGCACTGCCCGACGGCAGCCTTCTTTTTTCCGACCTTTCCGAGAGCTTCGACCTGCGCCGCACCGGCCTCGTGGGGCGCAATGGCGTGGGCAAGTCCGTGCTCGCCCGCATCTTGGCCGGCGAGCTGGCACCCGGCAGCGGCCGCTGCGTGCGCAGTGGACCGGTGCACCTGCTGGCCCAGCAGGTCACGCCATCCGATGGGGCCACCGTGGCCAGCCTGGCGGGCGTGCAGCCCACCCTACGGGCGCTGGCGCGCATTGAAGCTGGCAGCACCGACCCGGCCGACTTCGACGCCGTCGGTGACCGCTGGGACATGCCCCAGCGGCTGCGGGAAGCCCTGGCCCGGCACGGCCTGGACCACCTGCATGCCGAGCAGCCCGCCCGGCAGCTGAGCGGTGGCGAAGCCATGCGCGTGGCGCTGGTGGGCGCTTTCCTGTCAGGCGCCGACTTCCTCATCCTCGACGAACCCAGCAACCACCTCGACCGGCCCAGCCGCCAGGCGCTCATAGAGCAGCTGCGGCAATGGCCACGCGGGCTCATCGCCATCAGCCACGACCGGCAACTGCTGGACACGATGGACCGCATCGTCGAGCTGTCGCCGCTGGGCCTGCACAGCTATGGCGGCAACCACAACTTCTACGTACAAGCCAAGGCCCAAGAGCGCCAGAGCGCGCTCGACCACCTGGCGCACTGCCGGCAGGAACGCCAGCGCACCGACCAGGCCCTGCGCCAACAACGAGAACGCCAGGAACGCCGGCAGGCCCGCGGCCACAAGAGCCGACAGGACGCCAACCAGGCCAAGATCCTGCTGGACCGGCAAATGGAACGCAGCGAAAGCACCACTGCGCGCCTGCAGCAACAACACACGGCCACCCGCCAGGCACTGACCCAGCGCGTGCGCGAGGCTGCGCAACAGGTCGAGCAGGACGCTCCCATCGTCCTGCTCGCGCCGGTCTCGCCCAACGCCGCACCTCGCCTGGTAGCCGAGCTGGTCGACGTCGAACTGCCCCGCGTGCAAGGCCCCACCCGGCACGTCAACCTGAGCCTGGGCGGACGCCAGCGTGTGGGCATCGTCGGGCCTAACGGCTGCGGCAAGTCCACCCTGTTGCAGGTGCTGGCCGGGCAACTGCAACCGTTGTCAGGCACCTGCCGCGTCACCCCCGCCACCTCCTACCTGGACCAGCGCCTGAGCCACGTGGCCGCCGACCAGTCGGTCATCGAGCAACTGCAGACCGTCAACCGCAAGGCCAGCCAGGCCGAACTGCGCACCCGCCTGGCCCAACTGGGCCTGGGCGCCCGCGACGTCGACATACCCAGCGGGCAGCTCAGCGGCGGCGAACGCCTGAAGGCCGCCCTGGCCTGCGCCCTCTACGCCGACCCGCCGCCGCAACTGCTGTTGCTGGACGAACCCGGCAACCACCTCGACCTGCCGTCGCTGCAGGCGCTGGAGGCGGTGCTGCGCAGCTATGAGGGGGCGCTGGTGGTGGTGTCGCATGACGACCAACTGCTGGATGGAATCAGGGCGATGGACCGACTCGTGGCGACGGACAATGGTTGGCACCGGTCAACAGAAGCTGTTCCCCAGTGAAGGCAGGGTGGCCCCCGGATCTGCGGCGCTCAGGTCCACAATCCCGCGGGAGGGCAACCCGGTGACAATCGCACCATGACGAATCCGCCATTGCCATCCGAGCAGCCGCGCAACCCCTTGCATGGTGTGACACTGGAAGCCATGGTTCGTGCCTTGGAGGCCCACTACGGATGGGACGAACTCTCAAGACGAATTCCTGTCCGCTGCTTCACGAACGACCCCAGCGTGTCCTCCAGCTTGCGCTTTCTTCGCAAGACACCGTGGGCTCGCGAAAAGGTGGAGAACCTGTATCTGCTGACGCTGAGAAAGAACAGATGACTGCGGCCAGATAGGTTCACCCCATCCGCATCACCCCCGCCAAGCCCCCCTCCCCGACCGCAACCAAGCCCTCCACCACCCCCAACCGGTCCCGCTCGTCCTTGTTCTGGCTCAGCTTGAACTTGCCTTCCAGGCGCTCCAGCGTCACTTCAATGCCCACAATGGCGGCCAGCATCTGGTCGATGTAGTCGGCCGGTGCGTCGCCCATCATCCAGGGCTTGGGCTGCTTGGATCGTTTTTCGTGTTCGCGGGTCAGGCGGGCCACCAGGCCGCGCACGAAGCGTTGCTGGTCCATGACGGTCAGTTGGCCGTGCACATGCACCACCTGGTAGTTCCAGGTGGGCACCTGGCGGTGGGTTTCGTGCTTGCTGGGGTACCAGTTGGGCGAGATGTAGCCGGCCTGCCCCCTGAAGATGACCATGGCCGCCATGCCGCCACTGGCTGGCACCTGTTGCCACAGCGGGTTGGCGCGGGCCACGTGGGCGCGCAGCACGCCGGCGGCTTCGTCCACCTCGAACGGCAGGTGGTTGGCGTCCAGCCCCTGCGGGCCGTGGG
>CALMYH010000029.1 GCA_937873395.1 uncultured Burkholderiales bacterium | reverse complement strand
GTGCGCTGGAGATCATGAAGGACTCGCGCATCGGCAGCTACGGCGCCGTCGCGCTCGTGCTGGCGCTGCTGACCAAGGTGTTGCTGCTGGGCCTGCTCACGCAGGCCGGCGGCGTGTTGCTGGCGGCGTGGGCGCTGTTCGGGGCGCACGTCAGTTCCCGGCTGTCGCCCTTGGTGGTCATTCGCACCCTGCCGCACGTGGGTGACACCGCCCAATCCAAGTCCAAACCGCTGGCCGACACCATCGGCACAGGAGGCCTGATCGTGGCCTTGCTCTGGAGCCTGTCCGCCATGGCGCTGGTCGGGTGGCACGTGCCCGGCGGACACTGGCTTGGGGCCCTGGCGGGCGCTTTGCTCGGCCTGTTGTGGACATGGCGCTTGCTTCGCCAGCGCCTGCAGGGTTTCACCGGTGACGGCCTGGGTGCGACGCAGCAGCTGAGCGAGCTGGGCTTTTACCTGGGTCTGGCCCTGGCGCTGGGGCAGGTCGGGCCATGAAGCTCTGGCTGTTGCGGCACGCGCGGGTGCAGTTGCCCGACGGGCTGTGCTACGGCGCCAGCGACGTGGCGGCCGACCCGGCACTGACCTTGGCCGCGGCCCGGCACTGGGCGCCGCAGCTGCCCGAGAGGGCGCACTGGCGCGTGTCCGCTCTGGGGCGGGCGCAGCAACTGGCCGTGGCCATCCGGTCCCTAAGACCTTCCTTGCCGGCCCCGCTTGTGGACGCCCGGCTCAATGAAATGCACTTTGGCCAGTGGGAGCTGCAGCCCTGGGCCAGCATTCCCCGGCAGGCTTTCGACGACTGGATGCAGGACTTTGCCCACCACCGCTTTGGCGGCATGGAAAGCACACAGATGCTGCTGGAACGGGTGTCCCGGGCGCTGGCCGAGCTGAGGGCGAACGGCGAGGGTTCAGCGGTCTGGATCGCCCATGCCGGTGTCATCCGGGCCGTGTCCTACCTGGTCGGCGGAGGGTCCATGCCCATTCCCGGCGTCGGGCACTGGCCGCGCGAGGCGCCCGCACCCGGCGAAGGCCTTTCCCTCGACATCTGAGGGGCTGAGGTTTTGATGGGCGGGGCGCCGGCTTGGGGTACAACCTCGGCATGAGCACCGACCCCTCGTTGCCGACCGTCTGGTCGCTGGCCCGCATGAAGGCCATCGCGGTTGCCCTGCTGCTGGGCGCGGCCGCCACCTATGTGTTCGCCACGCTGATGGAGCCGCGCCACCCTGGCTGGGGTTACCTGGCCTCGGCCGCCGAAGCGGCCATGATCGGCGCCCTGGCCGACTGGTTTGCGGTGGTGGCCCTGTTCCGCCACCCCCTGGGCCTGCCCATTCCGCACACCGCCATCATTCCCGCCAACAAGGACCGTCTGGGCCGGCGCCTGGCTGAGTTCCTGGACCACCACTTTCTCACCCGGCACCGGGTGGACGAGGCGCTGGCCCGCTGGGACATGGCTGGGCAGGCGTCGGACTGGCTCAACGAGCCAGGGAACGCCGACCGGCTGGCCCGCGCCATCACCGCCGCCACGCCCGACGTCCTGGCCACCCTGGACCGCCAGCCGGTGCGCACCTGGCTGGCCGGTCTGGCCCAGCGCCTGCTGCGGGAGCTGGATCTGGCCACACTGGGTGGTCAGGCCATCGAGGCATTGACCGGCCAACGTCACCACCAACGCTGGCTGGACGGCCTGCTGGACGAACTCGCCGCCTGGTCGGCCCGGGAAGACGTGCAGGAGCGCCTGACCGAGGTGCTGGCCCGCGAGCTGGCACAGCTGCGCTACGTCGGGCTGGATCAGGTGGCTGCGCGGATGGCCACCCGCAAGCTGGTGTCGGCCTTGAACAAAACCCTCGAAGAGGTGGCGGCCGACCCGCAGCACCTGTGGCGCCAGCGCTTCGATGCCTGGGTCGAGCAGACCGCCACCCGGCTGCAACAGGACCCCGAATGGCAGTCCCAGGTGGCGGCCTGGCGAGATGCCTGGCTGGACCAGCCTCGCTGGCAGGCACCCGTCGAAGCCTGGTGGCACGGATTCGTGCAGCGCCTGCGCGAGGACGCCATGACCGACGGCAGCCAGCTGCAGGCCCACGTGCTGACGCTGCTGCGGGCCCTGGGTCGGCAACTGACCGAAGACGCGGACCTGCGTACCGGTCTGAACCGACAGGCCAGGGGGGCTCTGCTGTCCACCCTGGACCGGAGCCGACCGGCCATCGTCGATTTTGTCAGCGAGCGGGTCCAGGCTTGGGATGCCGAAGAGATGAGCGCGGTGCTGGAGCAGCACATCGGGCGCGACCTGCAGTTCATCCGCATCAACGGCACCGTGGTGGGGGCCCTGGTCGGTCTGGTGCTGCATGCCCTCACCGAGGTCTGGCTGCGCTGAAGGGCCGTGACCGCTGCGCAGGTAAGTTTGGGGCAATCGTCGCGGGTTAGAATCCCGGGTGCTAGCCGGTATCGCCTTCCGAAGGCCCATGCCGGCGTGCCTCCACGCGATCTGTCCTGATCGACCTGTGGTCAGGAGCGGTCCCTCGGACCGCATAACAGGTTGCCTGTGCGCCCGTGCCGGCACGGGGCGCCATGACGGTTTGTCGACCGCTGTGTTCCCTGGAGCTGCCTCGCCCTGACCCACACCATGATCAAGATCAAAAAAGGCCTGGACCTGCCCCTGGCAGGCGCACCAGCTTCCCACATCGATGCCGTGCCAGCGCCCCGCGCGGTGGCGCTGCTCGGTGCCGACTACATCGGCCTTCGACCCACCATGCGGGTGCAGGAGGGCGAGACGGTTCGTCTGGGGCAGGTGCTGTTCGAAGACAAGAAAACCCCGGGTGTGCTGTACACCGCTCCGGCCAGCGGCACGGTTCGCGCCATTCACCGCGGTGCGCAGCGCATGTTCGAGTCCCTGGTGATCGACGTGGCGCCACAGGGGCCGGAGCACGATGCGGTCACTTTCGCGGCCCACGACGTCGCCAGCCTGTCCGGCCTGCCGCGCGAGGACGTGGTCAAGACCCTGGTCGACAGCGGTCTGTGGACCGCTTTGCGCACCCGGCCGTTCAGCAAGGTCCCCGCGCCGGATGCCCAGCCGGCCGCGGTGTTCGTCAATGCCATGGACACCCACCCGCTGGGCTTCGACCCCCAGCCGGTGCTGGACGAAGGCGCCGATGCGTTCGCTGCGGGTCTGGACGTGCTGGCCCGGCTGGCGCCCACGGTCTATGTCTGCCATGCCCCGGGCACGCGCCTGCCGGCTGCCCGCGCGCCGCAGGTCCGCACCGAGGCCTTCGACGGTCCGCACCCGGCCGGCCTGACCGGCACCCACATCCACTACCTGATGCCGGCCGGTCGCCAACGCCAGGTCTGGAGCCTCAATTACCAGGACGTCATCGCCATCGGGCGCCTGTTCACCACCGGACGACTGGATTGCAGCCGCGTGGTGGCCCTGGCCGGTCCTTCGGTGCGCCAGCCCCGACTCTTGCGCACCCGCGTCGGTGCCGATCTGGCCCAGCTGACCCAGGGCGAGCTGCAGCCTGGCGTGCACCGCATCGTGTCGGGCTCGGTGCTCTCGGGCCGAACCGCCAGCGGGAACATTGGCTTCCTGGGCCGCTACCACCTGCATGTCTCGGTGTTGCCCGAAGGGCATGACCGGGCCTTCATGGGCTGGCTCTCGCCCGGCGCTGACCGGTTCTCGGTCATGCGCATCTACCTGTCCCAGTTCATGGGCGGCAAGCGGTTTGTCATGAACACCAGCACCAACGGCTCGCCCCGGGCCATGGTGCCCATCGGCGCCTACGAGAAGGTCATGCCGCTGGACGTGCTGCCCACCCAGTTGCTGCGCTCGCTCATCGTCGGCGACCTCGAGGTGGCCGAGCAGCTGGGCGCACTCGAACTCGACGAGGAAGACCTGGCGCTGTGCACCTATGTCTGTCCCGGCAAGTACGAGTACGGCGACATCCTGCGCGACAACCTCACCCGCATCGAGAAAGAAGGTTGAGCATGAAAGCATTGCGCTCACTCCTGGACCGCCTGGAGCCCCATTTCGTCAAGGGGGGCAAGTACAACCGCTTCTACGCGCTGTACGAAGCGGTCGACACCATCTTCTATTCGCCCAAGAGCGTCACGCACAGTGGCGCCCATGTGCGCGACGGCATCGACCTCAAGCGGGTCATGATCACCGTCTGGATGTGCACCTTCCCGGCCATGTTCTGGGGCATGTACAACGTCGGTTTCCAGGCCAACACGGCCATGGCCCAGATGGGCATTGCCGAGGTGGCCGGCTGGCGCGGCTGGTTCATCGGCCTGGCTGCCGGCTACGACGCCGCCAACTGGTGGGACAACTTCTGGCACGGGGCGGCCTATTTCCTGCCCATCTATGCGGTCACGTTCATTGTGGGTGGCTTCTGGGAGGTGCTGTTTGCCAGCGTGCGTGGCCACGAGATCAACGAAGGTTTCTTCGTCACCTCGGTGCTGTTCGCGCTCATTTTGCCGCCCGACATCCCGCTGTGGCAGGTGGCGCTGGGTATCAGCTTCGGCGTGGTGGTCGGCAAAGAGGTGTTCGGCGGCACCGGCAAGAACTTCCTGAACCCGGCCCTGACCGGTCGTGCCTTCCTGTTTTTCGCCTACCCGGCCGAAATCTCCGGTGACAGCGTCTGGACCGCGGTGGACGGTTTCAGTGGCGCCACGGCGCTCAGCCAGGCCGCCGCCGGTGGCGTGGAGGCACTGGCCCATCCCTGGGGCGGTTCGCTGACCTGGTTCGACGCCTTCTTCGGCAACATGCAGGGCAGCATCGGCGAGGTCTCGACCTTGGCCATCCTGCTGGGCGGTGCCGTGCTGCTGTGGACCGGCATCGCGTCCTGGCGCATCGTCAGCGGCGTGTTCCTGGGCATGGTGGCCACCAGCCTGCTGTTCAACGCCATCGGGTCGGACACCAACCCCATGATGAACCTGCCGTTCTGGTGGCACTTCGTGCTGGGCGGCTTTGCCTTCGGCATGATCTTCATGGCCACCGACCCGGTGTCGGCCGCCATGACCAACACCGGCAAATGGCTGTTCGGTGCCCTCATCGGCCTCATGGTGGTTCTGATCCGGGTGGTCAACCCGGCTTTCCCGGAAGGCATGATGCTGGCCATCCTGTTCGCCAACCTGTTCGCCCCCCTGATCGACCATTTCGTGATCAAGGCCAACATCAAGCGGAGGCAGCTGCGTTATGAGCAGTAAGCAAGATTCGATCAAGAAGACCCTGACCGTGGCACTGGTGCTGTGCCTGGTCTGTTCGGTCATGGTCTCGGTGGCGGCCGTGGGGCTCAAGCCCATGCAGGACGCCAACAAGGTGCTGGACCGCAACCGCAACGTGCTGTCGGCCGCCGGCCTGCTGCAGCCGGGCCAGAGTCGAGCCGATATCCAGCGCCTGTTCGAGCAGTTCGAGCTGCGCCTGGTCAATGTCGCAGAAGGCCGCTTCGCCACGGACGATGAGTTGCGCCAGGCCGGTATCGACCCGCGCACCTACGAGGCCCGCAGCGCCGCCCGTGACCCGGCGCTGTCGCGCTCCCTGCGCGGCGACGACCCGGCCGGCATCCAGCGGCAAGCCACGTTCTCCACCGTTTACCTGCGCCAGAACGACCAGGGTGAAACCGACCTGCTGGTGCTGCCCATCAACGGCGCCGGCCTGTGGGGGGCCATGTACGGCTTCCTGGTACTCGAGGGCGACCTGCGCACCGTGCGCGGCCTCTCCTTCTATGAGCACAAGGAAACCCCCGGCCTGGGCGCCAAGGTCGAAAACGACGACTGGCGCGCCCAGTGGGTGGGTCAGGCCGCCTTCAACGACGACGGCAGCGTCGGTGTGACGGTGGTCAAGGGACGCGCCGGCGGACCCGGGGAAATCGACGGCCTCAGTGGCGCGACCCTGACCACCAACGGCGTGAACAACATGGTCCGTTTCTGGCTCGGTGAGCGCGGTTACGGCCCCTTCATCGCCCAACTCCAAGCTGCAAAAGGATGACCGCCATGGCAACCGACAGCAAAAAAGTCCTGCTTGAACCCATCTTCGTCAACAACCCGATCGCCCTGCAGATCCTGGGCATCTGCTCGGCGTTGGCCGTCACCACCAGCCTGGACACGGCCCTGGTGATGTGCGCGGCCCTGACTGCGGTGACGGCGTTCTCCAACCTGTTCATCTCGATCATCCGCCACCACATCCCGGCCAACATCCGCATCATCGTGCAGATGACCATCATCGCCTCGCTGGTGATCATCACCGACCAGGTGCTGCAGGCGGTGGCCTATGACATCGCCAAGTCGCTGTCGGTGTTCGTCGGACTGATCATCACCAACTGCATCGTGATGGGCCGCGCCGAAGCCTTCGCCATGAGCAACCCGCCGCTGCCCAGCTTCCTGGACGGCATCGGCAACGGCCTGGGCTACAGCGCGGTGCTGGTTTTCGTGGCCGTGGTTCGCGAAATCTTCGGCAGCGGCACGCTGCTGGGCCTGACCGTGTTGCCCACGGTGGACAACGGCGGCTGGTACGTGCCCAACGGCCTGTTCCTGCTCCCGCCGAGCGCCTTCTTCATCATCGGCGGCTTCATCTGGATCCTGCGTGTCTGGAAACGCCAGCAGATCGAGAAGGTCGAGCTGCCGATGGCACCCCAGTCCAAAGCCCTGGAGGCCCACTGATGGAACACTACATCGCCCTGTTCATCCGGGCCGTGTTCATCGAGAACATGGCGCTGGCTTTCTTCCTGGGCATGTGCACCTTCCTGGCCGTGTCCAAGAAGGTCGAGACCGCCGTGGGGCTGGGCATTGCCGTGGTGGTGGTGCTGGGCATCACGGTGCCGCTGAACAACCTGATCTACCAGTACCTGCTCAAGGACGGAGCCCTGTCCTGGGCCGGCCTGCCCGACGTCAACCTGGGCTTCCTCGGCTTTCTGGTCTATATCGGCCTGATCGCGGCGGCGGTGCAGATCCTGGAGATGTTTCTCGACAAGTTCGTGCCCACGCTTTACAACGCGCTGGGGGTGTTCCTGCCCCTGATCACGGTCAACTGCGCCATCCTGGGCGCGGCCCTGTTCATGGTCGAGCGCGACTACCAGTTCGGCGAGAGCGTGGTCTACGGCCTGGGCGCCGGCATCGGCTGGCTGCTGGCCATTGCCGCACTGGCTGGCATCCGGGAAAAGCTCAAGTACAGCGATGTTCCCGAAGGCCTGCGCGGTCTGGGCATCACCTTCATCACGGTCGGCCTCATGTCGTTGGGCTTCATGTCCTTCGGCGGCATGTCCCTCTGACCCATCAACCCGTCGAGATCAAGGAAGAGCAAAGATGGATGTGACCACGATTGCAGGCGGTGTGGCGATGTTCACCGTCATGATCATGGCCCTGGTGTTCGTGATCCTGTATGCCCGCTCGCACCTGGTGAGCAGCGGCGACGTGAAGATCGAGATCAACGGCGACCCCACGCGCACCCTGACGGTGCCGGCCGGTGGCAAGCTGCTGCAGACCCTGGCCAACGAAGGCATTTTCCTGTCCTCTGCCTGTGGCGGCGGCGGTACCTGCGCGCAGTGCCGCTGCCACGTCATGGAAGGCGGCGGTGCCATCCTGCCGGTGGAAGAACAGCACTTCACCCGCGGCGAGATTCGTGACCACGCCCGCCTGGCCTGTCAGGTACCGGTCAAGCAGAACATGAAGATCGAGGTGGAGCCCGAGTTCTTCGGTGTCAAGCAGTGGGACTGCACCGTGCTGTCCAACGACAACGTGGCCACCTTCATCAAGGAACTGGTGCTCAAGATTCCCGAGGGCGAGAGCGTGGACTTCCGGGCCGGCGGCTACGTGCAGCTCGAGTGCCCGCCTCACGTGGTGGACTACAAGGAGTTCGACATTCCCGAGGAGTACCGTGGCGACTGGGACCGCTTCAAGGTGTTCGACAACGTCTCCAAGGTCGACGAGACGGTCATCCGGGCCTATTCCATGGCCAACTATCCGGAAGAGAAGGGCCTGATCAAGTTCAACATCCGTGTGGCCTCGCCGCCACCCGGCCGCAAGGACATCCCGCCCGGCAAGATGTCGTCGTGGATCTTTTCTCTCAAGAAGGGCGACAAGGTCAGGGTCTCGGGTCCTTACGGCGAATTCTTCGCCAAGGAAACCGACAACGAGATGGTGTTCATCGGCGGTGGTGCCGGCATGGCCCCCATGCGTTCGCACATCTTCGATCAGCTCAAGCGGCTCAACAGCAAGCGCAAGATCAGCTTCTGGTACGGTGCTCGCAGCCTGCGCGAGACCTTCTACGTCGAGGAGTTCGACGAACTGGCCCGCAAGCACGAGAACTTCAGCTGGCACCTGGCCCTGTCGGATCCGCTGCCCGAGGACAACTGGACCGGTCCCACCGGCTTCATCCACAACGTGGTCTACGAGAGTTACCTCAAGGACCACCCGGCACCCGAGGACTGCGAGTTCTACATGTGCGGGCCGCCCATGATGAACGCCTCGGTCATCAAGATGCTCAAGGACCTGGGTGTCGAAGACGAGCACATCATGCTCGACGACTTCGGCGGCTGAGCCACCTGGAAAGCGGTTCTCCATGCACCGTCGACAGGCGGTCGGCCTGCTTGCCCTGTTGCCGCTGGCTGCGTCGGTCGGCATGGCTGGTTGTGCCCGCGAGCAGCCTTACCAGCAGTTCGAAGGCGCGACCATGGGCACGCGCTACCACGTCCGGTTCCGGCCCCCCACACGGGCCTTCGACGCGGTGGCACTGCAGCGAGCCATCGACGCCCGTCTGGAAGCGCTGAACGCCAGCCTCTCCACCTACCGTCCGGACTCTCTCATCACCGCCTTCAACGAGGCACCGGTGGGGCAGGCCGTGCCTGCGGACGCCGACTTCGAGCACATGCTGGCACTTTCACGGCAGGTGCACCAGGCCAGTGGGGGTGCTTTTGACCCCACGGTGGGTGCGCTGGTCAACCTCTGGGGCTTTGGCTGGCCCAAACCCCGGGAGCCCCTGACCCGTCTGCCGGAGCCCGCTGCCATCGAGGCCGCGCGAGGGCGCCTGGATGCGGTCGAGCAGCCGGCGCACGGCCAACTGCTCAAGCGCGAGCCGCTGCGACTGGATTTTTCCGCCATCGCCAAGGGGTATGGCGTCGACCTGATTGCCGAGGTCATTCGCTCGCACGGGGTCGAGCACTTCATGGCCGAGATCGGCGGTGAGGTGGCCACCCGGGGCCAGGGACCGTCCGGCGGGCCGTGGCGCATTGGCATCGAGGCACCGGACCCCGGTGTCAGCGGCCGTATCCTGGCGCGGGTGAACCTGACCGAGGGTGCCCTGGCGACCTCGGGCAACTACCGCAATTTCTTCGAGCTGGAAGGGCGGCGCTTTTCCCACGTGATCGACCCGGTCAGCGGCTACCCGGTGGCCCATCCGCCGGTGTCGGTGAGCGTGATCGCGCCCAATGTGGCGCTGGCCGACGCCTGGGCCACCGCCTTCATGGTGCTGGACGAGGAGCGGGGCCTGGCCATCGCCGAAGAGAACCGACTGGCGGTTTTCTGGGTCTACGAGGACAATGGGGGGCGACGCACGCGGCAAAGCAGCCGCATGCCGCCCTATCTGGACATGGTGCCGCCCTGAGAGGGTGAGAGGGAATTGGTCATGGCCGCCTTGACACCCCAAAACACCGCCTGTGGCGTTGCAAATGCGCGCCGTAGCCCCAGCTACGGCAGTGCTTTGCGCCTTGCCGGCGGCGCTTTGGGGCGCCCTTTCGGCCACGCCCAATTCCCTCTCACCCTCTGAGGCTCACCCCAACGGAAAGACGACAATGGAAATCCTGCTGGCCCTGGTGCTTTTTCTGGCCTTCTTCGGCGCCCTGGCCCTGGGCCTGATCTTGCGCGGCAAGCCATTGCAAGGTTCTTGCGGTGGTGCGGCCACGCTGATGGGCGAGAAGCAGTGTGGTGTCTGTGGCCGGGACCCCAACACCTGCGAACGCAAACAGGGCGAGCAGAAGGTGCTGGCCGTGCTCAAGAGCAGCCAGTCAAACTGAATAATTCGTCCGGTCTGCCGAATGACCGGTCCGCCAGCGCCCGCTCTCAGGCGGTCTTCTGGCGGAAGTTGCAGCACGCCGACACGGCGCACTGTCCGCACAGGGGCTTGCGGGCCTGGCAGACATACCGACCGTGCAGGATCAGCCAGTGGTGGGCATCCACCAGGTACCGGGCGGGCACCCGCCTGAGCAGGGCCTGCTCCACCACCAGCGGCGTCTTCCCCGGCGCCAGCCCGGTCCGGTTGCCGACCCGGAAGATGTGCGTGTCCACCGCCATGGTCGGTTGGCCGAAGGCCACGTTGAGCACCACGTTGGCCGTCTTGCGGCCGACCCCCGGCAGTGCCTCCAGCGCTTCGCGCGAACGCGGTACCTCGCCACCGTGGCGCTCGACCAGGATGCGACAGGTCTCCATCAGGTGCCTGGCCTTGCTGCGGTACAGGCCGATGGTCTTGATGTAGGACTCCAGTCCTTCCAGACCCAGCGCCAGGATCTTTTGTGGCGTGTTCGCCACCGGAAACAGCCGACGCGTGGCCTTGTTGACCCCCACGTCGGTGGCCTGGGCCGACAACAGCACCGCCGCCAGCAGCTCGAACACATTCGTGTACTCGAGTTCGGTCACCGGCTGCGGGTTGGCCGCCTGCAGGGTGGCAAAGAAGGTCTCGATCTGGGCCGGGGTCATGGGCTTGGCGTCTGGCATGGCCTGGTGGAGTTCTTGTGGACTGGGTTGCAAGTCTAGTCTTTCGAACATCGCACGATTCCTGCGTTTCAAATTGGCGACAATGCCGGATTGCCGATTTCCCTGAACCGAACACGGACGCCGCCATGCCCTTCACCACCCCTTTTGCCGACCGCCTCAACAAGGTCGAGACCTCCGCCATCCGCGAGCTGTTCAAGCTGCTGGGCAAGCCCGGCATCATCAGCTTTGCCGGTGGTTTTCCCGACAGCGCCCTGTTCGATGTCGACGGCATCCGCGAGGCGGTCAACGCCGCACTGACCGAAGAGGCCGGTGCAGCCCTGCAGTACGGTGCCACCGAGGGCTATCAGCCCCTGCGCGAGCAGCTGGCGGCCTTCATGGCCAGCAAGGGCAACACCGGTGTGGGCGCCAGTGACCTCATCGTCACCACCGGCAGCCAGCAGGCCCTGGACCTGCTGGGCAAGACACTGGTGTCGCCGGGCGACAAAGTCATTGTCGAGGGTCCGACATTCCTGGCCACCATTCAGTGCTTCCGCCTGTACGGGGCCGATCTGGTGACCGCGCCGGTCGATGGCAACGGCGTGCAGACCGATGCGCTGGAGCGGCTGATCGTGGAGCACAAACCCAAGTTCATCTACCTGATTCCCACCTTCGGCAACCCGAGCGGCGCCATGCTCAGCCTGGAACGGCGCCAGCGGGTGCTGGAGCTGGCGGTGCAGCACGAGGTGTTGGTTGTCGAAGACGATCCGTATGGCGACCTGTACTTCGGCGACGCCCCGCCGCCCAGCCTGCTGGCCCTGTCGGCCCAGGTGCCGGGCAGCCGCGACCACCTGGTTCACTGCGGCAGTCTGAGCAAGGTGCTCTCGCCCGGTCTGCGTGTGGGCTGGATGGTGGCACCGGCCGAGTTGCTGGCCAAGGCGACCATGTGCAAGCAGTTCAGTGATGCCCACACCAGCACCTTTGCCCAGGCCACGGCGGCGCAGTACCTCAAGGCCGGTCGCATGCCGGGCACCCTGGCCAAAGTGCGTGCCGTCTACGCCGAGCGGGCCGCTGCCATGGGCGACGCCCTGCGCAGCGGGCTGGGGGATGCGATCACGTTTGTGCAGCCGCAGGGCGGCCTGTTTGTCTGGGCCCGGCTGACGGGTGCAGGCGGGAAGGTGGCCGATGGCGGCGAGCTGGCCAAGCGGGCCATCGACCAGGGCGTGGCCTTTGTGCCCGGGGCGCCGTTCTATGCCAGCCATCCCGACCACGCCACCCTGCGCCTGAGTTTTGCCACGGTGGGTGTGGACCGCATCCGCGAAGGCGTGGACCGGCTGGCGAAGGCCCTCTGAGGCCGGACGCTCGCTCAGTCCGTTCGGCTGGCGAGCGCGGCCATGTCGTCGTGGCGGCGAATCACCACGCCGGGCCTGTGCTGCTGGTTGCGGGTCAGCTGACGGGTGTCATGCACGATGGCGCGGGCGACCGTCTCCGCACGGATGGCCTTGTAAGGGCTGAGCGGGCCTGCCAGGGCCGTGTTGAGCATGGGCATCAGCCGGCCCGCCACGGCTTCACCCAGGCGGAATTCGTCGCGTTCACCCAGCAGCAGGCCGGGCTGGTAGATGAACAGGCCGTCGAAGCGCAGTGCTTTAAGCGCGTCTTCCAGTTGTCCCTTGACGCGGTTGTAGAACCACCGGGAGTCCCCTCGGGCGCCCAGCGCGGACATCAGGAGGAAGTGGCGTGCGCCAGCGGTGCGGGCCAGTTGCGCTGCGGCCAGCGGATAGTCGTGATCGACACGCCGGAAGGCGGCCTGTGATCCAGCCTTCCGGATGGTGGTGCCCAGGCAGCAGATGACGGCGTCGACCGCGAACCATTCGGGCTGGTGCAACAAGGCCTCGAAATCGACCGTGGGAGCGCTCAGCTTGGGATGGGCCAGGGCCAGGGGCGCCCGCACTGGGGCCACCACCGCAGTGACTTCCGCTGCCTCCAGCAGGCCCCGGAGCACCAGGCGTCCCGTCAGTCCGGTGGCGCCGAGCAACATGACCTTCATCGGTGGATCTCCTGGATGGGCCTTCAGAACCGGGTCAGCACACCCAGGGCAAAGGGCAGGCTGGCCACGCCCAGCAGGGTGGACAGCGTGACCAGACCGGCGACGTAGGGTCCGTTATAGCCCATGCGGGCCGCCAGCACATAACAGCTGGAGGCGGTGGGCACCGCGGAGAACATCAGCAGGACCGCGGTTTGGGTGTTGTCCAGACCGAAGAGGTGGGCGAACCCGAGGGCCATCAGGGGCATGCCCAGGTGTTTGATGCCCAGCACCGACGCACCCAGACCCTTGCCCTGGGCCAGGCTGCCGAACTGCATGCCGGCCCCGGCAGCCATCAGGCCCAGCGCCAGCGAGGCCTGACCGATGCGGCTGACACTGGGTTCCAGCCAGCCGGGAATGGTCAGGCCCGCCAAATTGGCCACCAGGCCGCTGGCGGTGGCGATGATCAGCGGGTTGCGCAACAGCTCGCGCACGAAACCCTGGCCGCCGTGGCGCGCCATCGGCCACACCGCCCCAATGTTGAAGAGCGGCACACAGACCCCGATGATCACCGCGATCATGACCAGAGCTGGCGGTCCGGCCACGCGCTCGGCCAAGGCCAGCGCGATGAAGGAGTTGAACCGGAACCCCACCTGGGCACTGGCCGCGTGCAGGCGCCGGTCCACGTGGCGACCCAGCCAGGGCCAGTGCGGAATGCTGTAGTTGAGCAGGATGGCCGCGATACCCAGGCTGAGGGCCGCACCCACCAGGCTGGAAGCGGCGGCCAGGTCAAGGGGGCTGCGCAGCACCGCCTGGAACAGCAGCACCGGAAACAGGACGTAATAGACCAACCGCTCGACCTGGCTCCACATCGCCCGGTCCAGCGCGGTGAAGCGGCACAGCAGGTAGCCCAGCAGGATGAGCGAGAAGTCCGGAAAAAGCAGTTCGACGAAATTCACCGACCGAGCATATCAAGCCGCTGCGGACTCATGGGCGTTGGCCCGTCGACGGTTGCACGCAAGCCGTCAGCTCGGTGACACCGCCGTCACCAGGCAGCCAGTGCTCCAGTCGTCGGCAGTTTCTCGCCGCGTCGCACAGTTCGTAGTCGGGGACAAACTCTGATCGGCTCAGGCGAAGAGCCCCAGGGCTATGCTCGGTCGGCTGGTAGTGGTACCAGCCGTTCTCGAGCCGGGCATCGGGCGGGGGTTCCATGCCGGCGCCGGAACCTCGGATCCGGGCCGCCGTGGCGTGCAGCGTGGCCGAGCCGGGGCGCGGTCCGGGACGCACCGCGTAGTCCTCCTCCCAGCGCTGGCGTTCGATGGAATGGGTCCAGGCCAGCGTGAAGGCTTCACCCGGCACGAACACCGCCGGCTGCTCAGGCGTGCCCGGCAGCGTCAGGCAAAGGCCCAGCAGCAGCGGTGCCGTGCCCATGGGGGCCCTCAGCGGGCCAGTGCCGCCGCGCGCTGGCGCCGCGCCCGCCAGGTGTGCCAGACCAGGAACAGGGCAATCAGGCCCAGGCCGATCTCGTCGGTGATCGGCAGGGCAACCACCAGGAAGCTGGCGGCGGCGATGGCAAAGATGCGTTCGGCCCAGTTCAGCGGCGCAAACAGGTAGCCGATGGCGCCGGCCCCCCACATGCCGATGGCCAGCAAGGCCTTGAACACCACCCAGGCGGTGTCGGTCCAGTCACCCGCCTGCAGCATGAGCGCCGGACTGTAGACCGCGATGTAGGGCACCACGAAGCCGGCTATCGCCACGCGCAGGGCCTGCATGCTGATCTTCAGACCCTTCTCGCGCGCAATCGGTGCCGCGGCAAAGCAGGCCAGGGCGACCGGTGGTGTCAGGTCGGCCATGATGCCGAAATAGAACACGAACATGTGCGAGACGATCAGTGGCACGCCCAGTTCCAGCAGGACCGGGGCCGCCAGCGAGCTGGTGATGATGTAGTTGGGAATGGTGGGAATGCCCATGCCCAGGATCAGGCAGGTGAACATGGTCAGCACCAGGGCCAGGAACAGGCTCTGGCGTCCGATGGCGATGATGTGGCCGCCCAGCTCGGCCGCCACGCCGGTCAGGTTGATGACGCCGATGATGACGCCGACCAGCGCGCAGGCGATGGCCACCGGCAGCGCGTGTCGGGCCCCTTCGACCAGGGCGCGCACCGCCAGCTGGCGCGCATCGCCGCCCACGCGGCGGATGTAGGTCAGCGCGATCAGCACCAGGGTGATCACGAAGAAGGTGGCGACGCCAAACTGCAGGAAGCCGGCGCAGGCAAAGCCCAGCAGCACCCAGAACAGGCCGCGCAGGGCCAGTCCCTTCACGCCGGTCATGACGGCGGCACCGAAAATGAGGATGACGGTCAGGGCCAGGCCGACCGTGCCCGAGAACAGCGGCGTGTAGCCCGAGAACAGCAGGGTGACCAGGCCGGCCAGCGGCAGCAGCAGGTACCAGCGTTCCCGGACCGCTGTCCATGGGTTGGGACACTCTTCCTTCGGCAGGCCGGTGAGGTTTCGCCGGCCCGCCTCCAGGTGGACCATCCAGAAGGCGGTCACGAAATACAGGATGGCCGGAATGACCGCCGCCTTGACGATGGCCAGGTAGGGCACGTTGATGGTCTCGGCCATGATGAAGGCCACCGCCCCCATGACTGGCGGCATGATCTGCCCGCCCATGCTGGAAGTGGCCTCCACGCCACCGGCAAATGCGGGCCGGTAGCCAAAGCGCTTCATCAGCGGAATGGTGAACTGTCCGGTGGTGACCACGTTGGCCACGCCCGAGCCGTTGATGGTGCCCATCAGGCCCGAGGAGATCACCGAGACCTTGGCGGGGCCACCGCGGGTGTGCCCGACGGTGCCCATGGCGAAATCGTTGAACAGCCGGATCATGCCGGCCTGCTCCAGAAACGCGCCGAACAGGATGAACAGGAAGATGAAGGTCGAGGAGACGTAGGTGGGCGTGCCGTAGATGCCTTCGGTGCCGAAACTGAGCTGTCCGATGACCTGATCGAGTCCGTACCCGCGGTGCGCCAGGTTGCCCGGCAGGTGCTGGCCGAAGATGGCGTAGGCCAGGAAGATGCCGCAGATGACGGGAAGCCCCCAGCCCATGACACGGCGCGCGGCCTCGAAGACCAGGGTGAGCACGACGATGCCGATGACCCAGTCGGCCTGGGTCAGCTCGCCGGCCCGCAGCGTCAGATCGGCTTCGAACACCCACTGGTAGAGGCCGCTGGCGAAGCCGGCCAGTCCGAGCAGCCAGCCCAGCGCCTTCCAGAAGGCGTTGCGGCCTCCCATCGGCGGGAACAGGACAAAGATCAGCAGCAGGACAAAGCCCACATGCAGGGCACGGATGACCTGGCTGGACAGGGGGTGAAAAGCGGCCATCCAGATCTGGTAAGCCGAAAAGGCGATGGCCACCCAGAACAGGGCGCTCAAGGGGCGGATGGCGGTGTGGCCAGGGTCGATGGCGGGGTTATCGGCTTGTGTTGCGTTCATCGGTGCCTCAGGGAAGGACGGGGTGCTTCAGCGGTGGTATGGCCGGCGCGCAGCAACAGAAAGGCCCCGCGCATGCGCCGGGGCCCGCTGGATTCGGCCGGTCACCGATCACGTTGGCCAGCGGCCAGTGGCCGGTGGCCGGTGAAGCCTCACTTGATCAGGCCGACTTCCTTGTAGTAGCGCTCGGCGCCCGGATGCAGCGGCACGGGCATGCCCTTGATGGCGTTCTCGCGCTTGATGGCCCGCGCGGCATTGTGGGCGGCGTACAAGGTGTCCAGGTTCTCGTACATGGCCTTGGTCATGCGGTAGGCGATGTCGTCGGACACGCCGCTGTGGGTCACCAGGAAGTTGGGAATGGCGGCGGTGGCCACGTCTTCGGTCTGGCCGGTGTAGGTGTTGGCCGGGATCACCGAGGGCTGGTAGGCCGCGTCACCGATCCTGGCGATGACGTCGGCCGGCACCGGAATGACAACGATGCGGATGGCGGTCGCCAGGTCGCGGATGGACGCCACACCCAGACCAGCCGACTGCAGCGTGGCATCCAGTTGGCGGTTCTTCATGAGTTCGACCGACTCGCCAAACGGCAGGTACTCGATTTTGGCCATGTCCTGGTAGCTCAGGCCGGCGCCCCTGAAGACGGCGCGGGCATTGAGTTCGGTTCCCGAGCGGGCAGCGCCGACCGAGACCCGCTTGCCCTTGAGGTCGGCCAGCGTCTTGATGCCGGAATCGGCGTTGGCAACGATCTGGATGTAGTTGTTGTAGGTGCCCGAAAGGCCGCGCAGTTTGTCGAGCTTGTTGTTGAATCCGGCCTCGGCGTTGCCGTTCCAGGCATCCGACAAGGCGTCCGCCAGAGTCAGGGCGAGCTCACCGCGGCCAGCCTGCAGCAGGTTGAGGTTTTCCGCCGAGGCACGGGTGACCTGTGCCGTCGAGCGCACGTTCGGAATGTCCTTGGCAAAGATCTGCGACAAGGCGACACCCAGCGGGTAGTAGACACCACTCTGGCCACCGGTCAACACGTTGATGAACTGTTGCTGCTGGGCCACCGCGGCGCCGGACAACACGGCTGCGCTGAGCGCCAGGCCCACACCAATCTTATGAAGCAAACGCATGGACGGTCTCCTGTAGGAATGAAAGACAAGCGGGCAGAATACCGCAAGTCCCGCCCCACCACCCCCCGGGATTTGCGTACTCGAAGGGGCGGGTTTTCCCCGAGAAGAGCGTTCTGCCCATGTCCATTCCGGTAGTCGGCCACACCGATGCACTGAACAGCTTCATCGACGCCCTCTGGCTGGAGGAGGGCCTGTCGCGGAACACCCTGGATGCCTACCGCCGCGATCTGACCCAGCTGAACGCCTGGCTGGGTCAGCGCGGAGTGGCGCTGGACGCGGCCAGTGAAGCCGACCTGAATGCCTATTTTGCGGACCGTCACGTGGGAACCCGGGCCACCACCGCCAACCGTCGGCTGACGGTGTTTCGCCGCTACTTCCGCTGGGCCCTGCGCGAGCGGCGCATCGGCGTCGACCCCACCTTGCGGCTGCTGGCCGCTCGGCAACCCATGCGTGTGCCCAAGACACTGACCGAAAGCCAGGTGGAGGCCTTGCTGGCCGCCCCGGACACGGGCACGGCGTTGGGAATTCGGGACCGCAGCATGCTGGAATTGATGTACGCCAGCGGCCTGCGCGTGAGCGAGCTGGTGGCCCTGAAGGCCTGGCACGTGGACCGGGCAGCCCATGTGCTGCGCATCACCGGCAAGGGAGCGAAGGAGCGGCTGGTGCCCTTTGGCGAGGTGGCCGGGCAGTGGCTGCAGCGATACCTTGCAGAGGCCCGTCCCGACATACTGCGGGGCGTCTCCAGTGAAGACCTGTTCGTCACGTCCCGCGGCGTCAAGGCCGGGCAGGCCATGAGCCGTGTGATGTTCTGGAACCTGGTCAAACGCTATGCCCTGCAGGCCGGCATTCGCAGCCCGATCTCGCCACACACGCTTCGCCACGCTTTTGCCACCCACCTGCTCAACCATGGCGCCGATCTGCGGGTGGTGCAGATGCTGCTGGGACACGCTGACATCTCGACCACCACCATCTACACCCACGTGGCCCGAGAGCGCCTGAAGAACATCGTTGCCCAGCACCATCCCAGAGGGTGATGGGTTGTGAGACTCAAAGGGGCTTGAGCACGAGGCCGATGCGCAGCCCCTGACCGGTGACGGTGATGCTCCCCGGCTGCATGTTCAGCGCATCGGCCATCGCCAGGTCCTTGGGGCTGAGCTGGTGCAGCACCACCTCCTGCAGGAACTGCTGGCCGATCAGGGGTGCATAGGTGTTGAGCATGTCCACCACGCCCGGCTGCAGCGTCGGGAAGCGCAGGCGGTTCAGGCGCAGCTGGTGGGCACGAACCGTGCGGTCGCGAGATTCATAGCGCAATGCAAAGTCCACATCGAAGCTGCCTCGGTGGCTTCGGTTGAGCGCTGGCCCCGCAGCCAGCACGGCCATGTCGGCCGCCAGCCGGTTCTGCTCGGGCAGGAGCCGGATCTGTGGCACCTGGACATCCAGGTTGAGCAGGCCTGGTACCGGATAGCGCATCGGAAAGCGCTGCGCCACCGACTGTTGCAGCAATGCCTCGGGTACGGTGAAACCGGGGGGCAGGCTGGTGTGGCTGTCATGGTCATCTTCATTTGCGTCGGACTTCGCCCAGCCAGGGCGGCCGAGCATCCATGCGCTCATCGTGATGGCAAACAGGCGTCGATCCATGCAGGTCTCCTTCCAGGGGCAAGAGGACGGCTGGGGTGGTTCATTCTTCCAGAACCCGGACCTTGACGCTTCTGCCCTTGATGCGTCCGGCATTGAGGCGACTGGCGGCCTGCCGTGCGATGTCGCGGTCAACGGCCACATAGGTGGACCATTCGTTCACATTGATCTTGCCGACCTGCTCGCGTGTGTACCCGAGGTCGGCCGTCAGGGCGCCCAGCACATCACCTGCACGGATCTTTTCCTTGCGCCCACCCTGGATGTGCAGCGTGACCATGGGTGGTACCAGGGGCTCGTTGCTGGCCGGCGTGAGCTCGCCAAGGGGGTACCAGTCGGATTCGCGTCCCTGGAGTTGCTCGATGCGTCCGACGCTGCCCATTTCGTCCAGGCTGGCGAGGTTGAGCGCCAGGCCCCTTTCACCGGCGCGACCGGTGCGGCCAATGCGGTGGATGTGCACCTCGGGGTCGGGCGTGACATCCACGTTGATCACCGCCGCCAGGCTGGCAATGTCGAGGCCGCGTGCGGCCACGTCGGTGGCCACCAGCACCGAGCAGCTGCGGTTGGCAAAACGCACCAGTACCTGGTCACGCTCGCGCTGCTCCAGTTCGCCGAACAGGGCCAGTGCGCTGATGCCCTGGGCTTGCAGGACGGCCACCAAGTCGCGGCACTGGGCCTTGGTGTTGCAGAAGGCCAGGGTGCTGGCCGGGCGGAAATGGGCCAGGAGCCGACCCACCACGTCCAGCCGTTCGTTCTCGGTCACTTCGTACCAGCGCTGCTCGATCTGGGCGCCCGCGTGCTGGGTCTCCACCTTCACGGTCACCGGCTCGCGCATGAACTGCGCGCTGAGCTTGGCAATGCCCTCCGGGTAGGTGGCGGAGAACAGCAGCGTCTGACGGGACTTCGGGCAGCGCCTGACCACGGTCGCGATATCGTCAAAAAAGCCCATGTCGAGCATCCGGTCGGCCTCGTCCAGCACCAGGGTGTTGAGGGCGTCCAGTTGCAGGCTGCCACGTTCCAGGTGGTCCATGATGCGGCCCGGTGTGCCCACCACGATGTGTGCGCCGTGTTCCAGTGTGGCCAGCTGGCCGCGCAGCGGCACGCCGCCGCACAGGGTGACCACCTTGACGTTGTCTTCAGCACGCGCCAGGCGGCGCACCTCGGTGGTCACCTGGTCGGCCAGTTCGCGGGTCGGGCACAGTACCAGGGCCTGCACGGCAAAACGCCTTGGGTTGAGGTTGGCAAGCAGGGTCAGGGCGAAGGCGGCGGTCTTGCCGCTGCCAGTCTTCGCCTGCGCGATGATGTCCTTGCCCAGCAGGGCCGGGGGCAGGGCGGCGGCCTGGATGGCGGTCATGGACCGGTAACCCAGTTGCTCCAGGTTGTCCAGCATGGCCGGGGACAGGGGCAGGGTGCCGAAGCCCGGGGTCGCTGTTGTGCCGGCAGGTGGCGGAGAAGTTGAAGTCATCCCCGATTATCGGCAGTTGCGGGCCCGCACCGGTGGGCCGGGGCGATGTCAGCCGGCCAGCGTGAAGTAGAAGGTGGCGCCCTGGCCGGGCGCGCTCTCGGCCCACACACGTCCGCCGTGCCGCATGATCACACGTTGCACGATGGTCAGACCCAGCCCTGTCCCGGCGTACTCCTGTTCGCGGTGCAGGCGCTGGAAAGGCCCGAACAGACGATGGGCAAAGGCCATGTCAAAGCCACAGCCGTTGTCGCGCACAAAATAGACGGCCTCGCCGTCCCGCTTTTCCGCCCCCACTTCGATTCGCGTGACCTTGGCCTGAGCGGTGAACTTCCAGGCATTGCGCAACAGGTTGTCGATCACACTGCGCAGCAGGCTCAGGTCGGCCAGGGCCTCCAGGTCGGGGGCGATGCGCACATCGGCCACACGCCCGGAATCTCCTCTCATCAGCTGCTCGGCCACCTCGCTGGCGATGTCGCTGATGCTCACTGCGCCCAGCTGCAGAGGCACCTGTGTCATGCGGGACATGTTGAGCAGGGCATCGATCAGTGCGCTCATGCGCTGGCCGGCTGAGGTGATGCGCTGCATCATGGCCAGCCCGTCCTCGCCCAGATCGCCCGGATGGGCGCGCATGAGTTCCTGGCTGAAACCGACAATGGCCCTGAGCGGTGCACGCAGGTCGTGTGCCACCGATGAACTGAAGGCCTCAAGCTCCTTGATGCTCTGGTTGAGTTCGGCGGTACGCTCATTGACGAGTTGTTCCAGTCCCTCGTTGAGCCGCTTCATGCGAAGCTCGCTGTGCTTGCGGTCGGTGATGTCCTGGATGACGCCGGTCATCTGGTCCGCCGGCCAATGTCTGGCATCAATCCGTACCCAGCGTTCGCTCCGGCCTTCGGTGAGGATGCGGAATTCCTCGCTGATGGATTTGAGCTGGCGCAGGCTTTCGTCCAGACAGGTCGCAAATGCGGGTCTGTCGTTTTCGGACACACAGCCGAGCAGGTCCGCCAGCGTGGCTTTCTGTTGTCTGTCCCAGCCGAACAGGGACTGTGCCCGCTCGGATGCGCTGACTTCCAGGGTTCGCCGATCGAGCTCCAGCACACCGAGACTGGCCGCGTCGAGCGCCTGTTGCAGCAGCCGCTGGTTGCGAACCAGGGCTTCCTCCACCTTATGCCGTTCCAGGGCCATCTGGATGGTGGCGTGCAGCTCCCGTTCCGAAAACGGCTTGATCAGGTAGCCATAGGGCTTGGTCTGTCGCGTGCGCTTGAGCGTGGCGTCCTCGGAATAGGCGGTGAGGTAGATCACTGGCACCGAGGGCTGGTCCATGAGCCTCGAAGCCACGTCGATACCATCCATCGCGCCTTCGATGTGAATGTCCATCAGCACCAGGTCGGGTGCCAGGCGTTCGATCATGTCCAGACTCTCGGGTCCTGACACGGCCACGCCGGGCACTTCATAGCCCAGGTGGGCCAGGCGCTGCTGCAGGTTGAAGGCAACGATGCGTTCGTCTTCGACGATAAGAATGCGTGGGGGATTCTTCATGCGATGGCCCCCAGCCTGAACCGCAGGGTGAAGCAGGTGGGGCCACCGCGCCGGGTCGTGAGCTCGCCACGCAGCTGCTGTGTCAGCAGGTGCACCAGCTGCAGCCCAAGGGACCCAGTGTGGTCCAGTTCCATGCTCTCGGGTATCGGGTGACCGTCGTTGCTGATGGACATCTCGATCTGCTGGTCTTCGTCCTGCCGGATGGACACCATGATGCTGCCGCGCCGCCCACCCGAGAAGCCGTGCTTGAGCGCATTGCTGACCAGCTCGTTGACGATCAGGCCGCAGGGAATGGCCTCATTGATCGGCAGCTTCACATCGCGGCACTGAACGTCGATGCTCACATGGCCAGCGGTGGACGCATACGACTCCATCAGGCGTGGCAGCAGACCACCGAGGAACTGGTCGAAATCCACCTGTGCGAAGTCCTGCGACTGGTACAGGGTCTGGTGGATCAGCGACATGGAGCGGATGCGGTTCTGGCTATCGCGCAGCATGCCCACCAGGGCGTCGTCCGCCATTCTCAGAGCCTGCAGGTCGAGCAGGCTGTGGACCACCTGCAGGTTGTTCTTCACCCGGTGATGGACTTCCTTGAGCAGCAGGTCCTTTTGCTTCAGGGCATTCTGGATGCGCTGTTCACTCTGCTTGCGCTCGCTCAGGTCCAGAATGACCGACAGGACCATGGGGCCCTCACCGGTCTCCACCGGGTTGATGCCGATCTCGACGGGAAACTCCGAGCCATCCTTGCGCAGACCACTGAGGTCACGTCCGGCGCCCATGGGGCGTGGCTTGGTCTCGGCCATGAAGCCGCGCCGAAACCCCGTGTGACCGGCGCGGTAGCGCGCAGGGATCGGCACCTCCACAGGGCGGCCTTGCAGCTCGGAGGCCGAGTAGCCAAAGGTGCTCTCGGCCAAGCGGTTGAGCCGGACGATCTCCCCTTGTGCATTGACCACGATCATGGCCACCGGAATGCTGTCGAAGGCTTGACCCAGATAGCCATCCAGGTGGATCTGTTGCTTTGTCATCCGGTCATCCTAGGTGTACATGCCCGCCTTGTACACCGTGAATGTCGGCAGGGCAAGGCACTTCAGTCTGAACGGTTCTGGCCGATCGCGCGGCCTTGCATCAGGACGCGTGCAGATCGTCCAGCTCCTGGCGAGTGAATCCGGCGGCCAGGCGTGCCGCTTCGTTGAAGGGCGGGCGCAGGCGCGGCGCGCGGTGCAGCCGGGTCAGTTGCCGGTAGTGCGCAACGGGCTGAAGGCCTTGTCGGGCGCAAAGCCACGCGTACCAGCGGTTGCCCACAGCGACATGGCCAATCTCGTCACGCAGGATGATGTCCAGCACGCCGATGGCGCGCTGTGCTGCGTCCGTGTCGACCTGGCGCAGCCGGGCCTGGATGAGCGGGGTGGCGTCCAGGCCGCGGGCTTCGAGTGTGCGGGGCACCAGTGCCATACGTGCCGTGACATCGTGCTGGGTCTTCACACACATCTCCCACAGGCCATCGTGGGCGTCGAAGTCGCCATAGTCGTGACCCAGGGCCTGCAATTCGCTTCGCACCAGACCGAAATGCAGGGCTTCTTCGTCAGCCACCCGCACCCAGTCGCGGTAGAAATCGCAGGGCATGCCAGGAAAACGCCACACAGCATCGAGCGCCAGGTTGATGGCGTTGAATTCGATGTGCGCGATGGCGTGCAGCAGCGCGGCCAGACCTTGGAGGGTGAATGGGGATCGCTGTGGAACGCTACCCGGGGGCACCAGACGCGGCAATGCGGGACGTCCTGGCAGGGTGCCTCCCAGGGGAGGGTGCAGCGTGACCGCGGCCTCGGTGGCCAGGGCTGCATCGTCGACCAGCAGCACCTTCTGTTGCAGGGCGTGGGTGGCGGCCTGTTTGGCGGCCGGTTCGGCCATGCACAAGGCCTCCAGGGCCTGTTGTCGCAGTCCGGGAAGCTGAGCATGTGTGCTGACCGTCATCCTTACAATTCTAGGGTGCAGACCGCCCCTGGCCTGCCGCGAAATCAGGAGACGAGCACCCATGGCCTTGTATGAACTCGATGGTGTGAGCCCGCGTCTGCATGAAAGCAGCTGGGTGGCCGACAGCGCCCAGGTGATGGGCAACGTGGTGCTGGAGCAGGACGCCAGCGTCTGGTTCGGCGCCACGCTGCGAGGCGACACCGAGACCATCACCGTAGGCCGTGGCAGCAACATCCAGGACGGCAGCGTGCTGCATGCCGACGTCGGCTATCCGCTGACGGTGGGACAGAACGTGACGGTCGGGCACATGGTCATGCTGCATGGCTGCACCATCGGCGACGAGTCGCTTGTCGGCATTGGTGCGGTGGTGCTCAACGGGGCCCGCATCGGCCGCAACTGCATCGTGGCTGCCGGCGCACTGGTCACCGAGGGCAAGTCCTTCCCGGATGGATCCATGATCATGGGCAGCCCGGCCAAGGTGGTGCGAGAACTCGGACCCGAGCAGATCGAGGGTGTTCGCCGCAGCGCCCTCCACTACGTCGAGAATGCGACGCGGTACCGGGCAGGCTTGAAAAAGATCGGCTGAGCCCCATTTGCGCCTATTGGGTTTTTTCAGGAAGTAGTCTTGTCCGAACTGCACAAATTCGTTTTTGAGGGCCTGCCGGTGCGCGGCATGCTCGTTCGCCTGACCGATGCCTGGCAGGACATGCTGCAGCGGCGTCAGCAGGCGGGCGGCTATCCGGAAGCGGTGACCGAGTTGTTGGGCGAGATGGCCGCGGCAGCCACGTTGATGCAGGCCAACATCAAGTTCAATGGCGCCCTGATCCTGCAGATCCAGGGTGACGGTCCGGTCAAGCTGGCCGTGGCCGAGGTGCAACCCGATCTGGCCCTGCGTGCCACCGCCACGGTACAGGGCGAGGTGGCCGACGGCGTGCCGCTGTCGCACCTGGTGAACGTGAACAACCAGGGTCGCTGTGCCATCACCCTGGACCCCAAGGACCGTCTGCCAGGACAACAGCCATACCAGGGCGTGGTTCCCTTGTTCGGCGACCACCGTGAAAAGCTCGAGAGGCTCAGCGAGGTCATCGAGCACTACATGCTGCAAAGCGAGCAGCTCGATACGCGTCTGGTGCTCGCCGCCAACGACCGGGTGGCTGCGGGCCTGCTGATCCAGCGTCTGCCCCTGCAGGGCGAGGCCAACCTGTCCGGCAGCGGCGTGCTGCGGCGGGACGAAGACCAGATCGGGGCCAACGAGGACTACAACCGCATCGCCATCCTGGCCGGCAGCCTCAAGCGCGAAGAGCTGCTAGAGCTCGATGCCGAGACCATCTTGCGTCGCCTGTTCTGGGAAGAAGACGTTCGACGCTTCGAGCCCCTGACCGGGGAACAGGGGCCGCGCTTTGCCTGCACCTGTTCGCGCGAGCGTGTGGCCTCGATGTTGCGCGGGCTGGGCACGGATGAAGTCGAGTCGGTGCTGGCCGAACAGGGGCAGGTCGAGGTGGGCTGCGATTTCTGTGGAGCCCAATACCGGTTCGATCCGGTGGACGCGGCGCAGCTGTTTCTGCAGAAGGCCGACCAGCCGCCGGGTTCACCCGGCGTTCACTGAATCAGGACCGCGTTCCCGGCACCAGCAGCCGGCTGAAAAGGCGGTGTTCGCAGTCGGGATCGCTGCAGCGCTCGCAGCTCCAGTTGGCAGCGCGGATGGGTCTGGCGGACGTTTCTGGCGCCAATGCTTTGCCCAGTCGGTGCCCGATGATGCGTAGGGCGGCATGCAGACGGTCCGCTCCCTGCCCGTAGATGGCCTGAAAGGCGATGCCGCCGCGCTGCAGTTCGCGCCTGAGCACCCGGTCGGTGGCCTCACGCACGGACGGGCTGTCCCGGAACAGGCCGTCGGCCACCCAGGGCAGGTCCAACCCCATCAGCAGGGTCAGGTCGTACTGGCGTTGAAGCTCCAGTGCACGTGCATGCAGGCTGGTGTCATTGAAGTACAGCTCACTGTAGGTGGCCACCATCAGGGCCGAGGTATCGGCCAGCACCAGCTCAATGCCATCCCGTCCCTGCGCCAGTCCGATCAGTCGCGCCTGTTCGTCGGCCAGGGCAGCCTGTTCGTGTGCGTGGGGAGCACGACCCTGCCGGGAGCACCAGTCACGCAGGTGTTCGGGTACAAGAGAGACCGCCATGCCATGACGCTCAGTCAGGTGCCGGTGCAAGGCTTCGGCCAGCGTCGACTTGCCGGTCGACTCGCCCCCGAGCAGGCAGACAGTCAGTGCCACAAATTGAGCAGGATCAGGGGCGCGCCGGCTGGACTGCCGAGGGTGGCAGATTGCCCTGTGCAAACTGCACGAAGATCTCATTGGGCTTGACCATGCCCAGATCGTGCCGTGCCAGTTCCTCGACCATGTCCAGGCCTTCGCGCAGGTCCTGCACCTCACTGGCGATCTGGGCGTTGCGTTGCTGGGCGGCAAGATTGAGCGTGTCTTGCTCGGCCAGCTGGCGCTTCATGGCGTTGACCTGGGGAACGCTGCCGCGACCGAACCACAACTGGCCGTGGATCACGAGCAGCAGGGCCACCAGCAGGGCAGGAACGAAGCGGGACGCCATGTCTGCGAAGTTTAATCGCTACCGCATACCGAAACACCGCGACGGGGCAAGCCCCGACCGCGGATCGACGTGCGGTGAAAGCTCACCGCAGGTTGTAGAAGGCGTCGCGGCCGGGGTACACAGCCACCTCGCCCAGGTCTTCCTCGATGCGCAGCAGCTGGTTGTACTTGGCCATGCGGTCTGAACGGCTGAGTGAACCGGTCTTGATCTGGCCGGCATTGGTACCCACAGCGATGTCGGAGATGGTGTTGTCCTCGGTCTCACCCGAGCGGTGGCTGATGACCGCGGTGTAGCCAGCGCGCTTGGCCATTTCGATGGCGGCAAAGGTCTCGGTGAGGGTGCCGATCTGGTTGATCTTGATCAGGATCGAGTTGGCAATGCCTTTGTCGATGCCTTCCTTGAGGATCTTGGTGTTGGTCACGAACAGGTCGTCGCCGACGAGCTGTACCCGCTGGCCCAGTCGCTCGGTCAGGTGGGCCCAGCCTTCCCAGTCGCCTTCGGCCATGCCGTCTTCGATGGAAACAATGGGGTACTTGTCACACCAGGTCGACAGCATGTCGGTCCATTGCTCTGCGCTCAGCGCAATGCCACCCTCGCCTTCGAGCACGTACTTGCCGTCCTTGTAGAACTCGCTGGCGGCGCAGTCCAGGCCCAGGGCGATCTGCTCACCGGCGGTGTAGCCGGCCTTGTCGATGGCCTGCAGGATCAGTTGCAGCGCGGCTTCGTGGTTTTCGACCGACGGGGCAAATCCGCCTTCGTCGCCCACGGCGGTGCTGATGTGCTTGTCGTGCAGGATGGCCTTGAGGGCGTGGAACACCTCGGCGCCCCAGCGCAGGGCTTCGCGGAACGAGGGCGCGCCCACGGGAATGATCATCAGCTCCTGCAGGTCCAGCGAGTTGTTGGCGTGGGCGCCGCCGTTGATGATGTTCATCATGGGCACCGGCATCTGCACCGCGCTCATGCCACCGAAATAGCGGTACAGCGGCAGACCGGCTTCTTCGGCTGCTGCGCGGGCCACGGCCATGGACACGGCCAGCATGGCGTTGGCGCCCAGGCGGCCCTTGTTCTCGGTGCCGTCGAGGTCGATCAGGGTCTTGTCCAGAAAGGCCTGCTCGGAAGCGTCCAGGCCCAGCACGGCTTCGCTGATCTCGGTGTTGATGTTCTCCACCGCCTTGAGCACGCCTTTGCCCAGGTAACGCTTCTTGTCGCCGTCGCGCAGCTCGATGGCTTCGCGTGAGCCGGTGGAGGCGCCGGACGGAACGGCCGCTCGGCCCATCACCCCCGATTCCAGCAGCACGTCGCATTCGACAGTGGGGTTGCCACGGCTGTCCAGGACTTCACGGCCGACGATATCAACGATTGCACTCATGGTTTCTACCTTTGGAACAAGTCAAAAAGAAAGCAGGACAGGGCGCTCAGGCGCCCTCCACGGCGAACATGCGGATCGAACCCGCACCCTCCCGGACCTTTCGCGCGTGGGTGTAAGTCTCGGATCGATAGTAGGCCTGGGCGGTGGCGAGGTCGCTGAATTTCAGCACCACCACCCGTTGGGGATTCCAGTCACCCTCCAGCGGCTCGACCCGACCACCGCGAACCAGCACCTCGGCGGCAAATTCCTGCATGGCCCGTGTGCTCCACTCGCGGTAGAGCTTCATCTGGTCTTCGTTGGTGATGGTCACCTCGGCAATGATGTAGGCGGCAGGCATGGTCGGGTTCAGTTGAAGTCGTTTTCGAGGAAGCCGCTGCGCTTGGTCACGTCGTCCAGTGCGACCAGGGTTTCCAGCAGGGCTTTCATCCGGCCCAGTGGCACGGCGTTGGGGCCGTCGGACCAGGCATCGGCCGGCTTCGGGTGGGTTTCCATGAACAGGCCGGCGACGCCCGCGGCCACGCCGGCCCGGGCCAGCACCGGCACCATGTCGCGTGCACCGCCACTGACAGCACCCAGTCCGCCGGGCTTTTGGACCGAGTGGGTCACGTCGAACACGACCGGCGCGCCGGACTTGCGCATCTCGGCCAGGCTGGTCATGTCGGCCACCAGGTTGTTGTAGCCGAAGCTCACGCCGCGTTCGCAGGCCAGGAAGCGGTCTTCCGACAGGCCTGCTTCCGTTGCAGCGGCACGGGCCTTGTCGATCACATTCTTCATGTCCCAGGGTGCGAGGAACTGGCCCTTCTTGATGTTCACTGGCTTGCCGGACTGGGCCACGGCGCGGATGAAGTCGGTCTGGCGGCACAGGAAGGCGGGGGTCTGCAGTACATCGACCACGCTGGCCACCTCGGCTACCTGTGATTCGTCATGGACGTCGGTCAGCACCGGCAGGCCGGTCTGCCGGCGCACCTCGTCGAGGATCTTCAGGCCCGCCTCCAGGCCCACCCCGCGCTGGCTGCTGCCGGACGAACGGTTGGCCTTGTCGAACGAGCCCTTGTAGATCAGCGGGATGCCCAGTGAAGAACAGATATCCTTGAGTTGGCCCGCGACGTCCAGTGACATCTGCAGACCTTCGATCGAGCAGGTGCCCGCGATCAGGAAGAAGCGCTGGTCCAGTCCGACGTCATATCCGCAGAGTTTCATGGGGTGTTTCCGCTCAGGACTTGACGGCCGAGTCGGCACGGGTGGTCTTCTGGTGTTCGATGGCTGCCTTCACGAAGGCATTGAACAGCGGGTGACCGTCCCAGGGGGTGGACTTGAATTCGGGGTGGAACTGCACACCGATGTACCAGGGGTGCACGTCTTGCGGCAGCTCCACGATCTCGGTCAGCTGCTCACGCTGCGTGAGGGCAGAGATCACCAGACCCGCCTTGCGCAGTCGGTCGAGGTAGTTGACGTTGGCTTCGTAGCGGTGGCGGTGGCGCTCGGTGACCACATCGCCGTAGATGCTGTGGGCCAGGGTGCCTGGTTGCACGTCGGAGCTCTGGGCGCCCAGCCGCATGGTGCCGCCCAGGTCGGAGCTGGCGTCGCGCTTCTGGATGCTGCCGTCGGCGTCTTTCCATTCGGTGATCAGGGCGATGACCGGGTGCGGCGTCGCCGGGTCGAACTCGGTGCTGTTGGCATGGGCCAGGCCGGCCACATGGCGTGCGTACTCGATGGTGGCCACCTGCATGCCCAGGCAGATGCCCAGGTAAGGCACCTTGTGTTCGCGTGCGAAACGCGCGGTGGAGATCTTGCCTTCCACACCGCGCTGGCCAAAACCGCCGGGCACCAGAATGGCGTCGTAGCGGGCCAGCCTCTCGGCTGAGTCGGCTCCCTCGATGGTTTCCGAGTCGACGTGGTCGATCTTCACCCGCACGTGGTTGCGCATGCCGGCATGGCGCAGGGCTTCGTTGACCGACTTGTAGCTGTCGGACAGGTCGACATATTTGCCGACCATGGCGATGTGGACTTCACCCTGCGGATGTTCGGTTTCGTAGACCAGGCTGTCCCAGCGCTTGAGGCTGGTGGGTGGCGTGTTCAGACGCAGCTTGTCGCAGATCAGGCCATCCAGGCCCTGTTCGTGCAGCATGCGCGGCACCTTGTAGATGGTGTCCACATCCCACATGCTGATCACACCCCACTCGGGCACGTTGGTGAACAGCGAGATCTTGGCGCGCTCCTCATCCGGAATGCGGCGGTCGGCGCGGCAGAGCAGGGCGTCGGCCGAAATGCCGATCTCGCGCAGCTTCTGCACCGTGTGCTGGGTGGGTTTGGTCTTGAGTTCACCTGCGGCGGCGATCCACGGCAGGTAGGTCAGGTGCACGAAGGCCGCCATGTTGGGGCCCATTCGCAGGCTCATCTGGCGCACCGCTTCGAGGAACGGCAGGGACTCGATGTCGCCCACGGTGCCGCCGATCTCGACAATCGCCACGTCCACCGCATCGGGCGTGCCGATGCCGGCGCCGCGCTTGATGAATTCCTGGATTTCATTGGTGACGTGCGGAATGACCTGCACCGTCTTTCCCAGGTAGTCGCCCCGGCGCTCTTTTTCCAGCACCGACTGGTAGATCTTGCCGGTGGTGAAGTTGTTGGACTTCTTCATGCGCGTTTCAATGAAACGCTCGTAGTGCCCCAGGTCGAGGTCGGTTTCTGCGCCGTCGTCGGTGACGAAAACTTCGCCGTGCTGGAAGGGCGACATGGTGCCCGGATCCACGTTGATGTACGGGTCGAGCTTGATGAGGGTGACTTTGAGGCCGCGCGATTCGAGGATGGCGGCGAGCGATGCCGATGCGATTCCCTTGCCCAGGGAAGACACCACACCGCCGGTGACGAACACGAATTTGGTCATGACTCGGGCGAGCCGGGTGCTCGCAGGAGGTGGAAATGAGGATTATAGGCGGCGGGGCAGGGGTGGCCCGCCTGCCTGCAGGGCCTGCCGGAGCCGCCCGGCGGGCTTTCACCCTCTGTTACATTGCGCGCATGAAGGATCTGGCCGGCAAGCACATCGTTCTCGGGCTCTCGGGCGGCATTGCCTGCTACAAGGCGGCCGAACTGTGCCGTGCGCTCATCAAGGCGGGTGCCACGGTGCAGGTGGTGATGACCGAGGCGGCCGGGCAGTTCATCACGCCGGTGACCATGCAGGCGCTGTCGGGGCGGCCTGTCTTCACCTCGCAGTGGGATGCGCGCACGGCCGGCGGCGCCGACAACAACATGCCGCACATCAACCTCAGCCGGGAGGCGGATGCCATTGTGGTGGCACCGGCCAGCGCCGATTTCATGGCCAAGCTGCTGCACGGCCGGGCGGACGATCTCCTGAGCCTGATGTGTCTGGCGCGTCCCCTGGAGTCCGTTCCACTGGTGCTGGCGCCAGCCATGAACCGCGAGATGTGGTCCCACCCGGCCACCCAGCGCAACGTGGAGCAGCTGCGTGCCGACGGCGCCACGGTGCTGGATGTGGGGGTGGGAGACCAGGCCTGCGGTGAGAGCGGTGACGGACGCATGCTGGAGCCGGACGAGCTGCTCTACGAGCTGACGCGCTTTTTCACGCCCAAGGTGCTGGCCGGTCACCATGTGCTGGTGAGCGCCGGACCGACGTTTGAGGCCATTGACCCGGTGCGCGGCCTGACCAACCTGTCCAGCGGCAAGATGGGGTTTGCCATCGCGCGCGCGGCACATGAAGCCGGTGCCCAGGTGACCCTGGTGGCGGGGCCGGTGGCCTTGCCGACGCCGCGCGGGGTGGGGCGTATCAATGTGAAGTCGGCGCTGAACATGCAGAAGACGCTGAACGTGCTGGCGCAGACCTGCAGCGTGTTCGTTTCGGCGGCGGCGGTGGCCGACTGGCGGCCGGCCAGCGAGGCAACGCAGAAGATCAAGAAGGACGGCAGCGGTGATGTGCCGACACTGTCTTTCATCGAGAACCCTGACATCCTGGCCGGCATTGCGGCCAGTGCCCGGGCCCAAAGCGGTGCGCTTTACTGTGTGGGCTTCGCGGCCGAAAGCCACGACCTGGTCCAGCACGCCCAGACCAAGCGGGTGCGCAAGGGCGTGCCACTGTTGGTGGGCAATATCGGACCCGACACCTTCGGTCAGGATGACAACGCCTTGTTGCTGGTCGATGAGCAGGGCACCACCGAGCTGCCGCGCGCCAGCAAACTGGTTCTGGCCCGGCAACTGGTGCAGGAAATTGCCCGGCGCGTGCCCAGGACAGCCGCCTGAGTTCTGCGCTGGCTTGAGGTCACACGCTTGTTTCATGACGGGGCTGGGGCTATCATTCACAGAATAAGCAATTGCTTATTTGTGGATTGAGGCCGAGGAGACTGTCATGAGCACCCAAGCAGAGACCCTGAGTCGTCAGGCGGACGATGGACTGCGCCACAGCCGCCGTCAGTGGTTGCGCGCCGCGGCGGGACTGGGACTGGGGGCCGCTTCACTGGCGCTCATCCCCGAGGTGCGCCTGTTTGCCCAGCAGCTGCAGGACTTCATTGTCGGACCTCCGGTTCCGGACATCCGGCCCGAGCAGCTGTCAAAGCACGTCTGGATGATCTATGCCAAGGACGGTTTTCCAACCCAGGAAAACCAGGGCATGATGGCCAACGTGCTGTTTGCGGTGACGGCCAAGGGTGTGGTGGTCATGGACAGCGGCGGCTCGCTGCAGATTGGTGAAATGGCCATTCGCATGATCCGGACCGTGACCGACAAGCCGGTCATCGCGGTGTTCAACAGCCATTACCACGGCGACCACTGGCTCGGCAACCACGCCTTCGCCAATGCCTATGGCAAGGAACTGCCCATTTACGCCCTGGCCCACACCATGGAGCAGATCAAGGGGCACGAAGGCAATCTCTGGCGCAGCCTCATGGAGCGCTGGACGAACCAGGCCACCATGGGAACCCAGGTGGTGGCACCCAACCGGGCAGTGGAGCACGGTCAGGTGTTCGACTTCGGGGATGTGCAGATTCGCCTGCACCATTACGGGAAGGCGCACACCCCGTCGGACCTGTGCCTGCAGGTGGTGCAGGACCGGCTCACCTATGTGGGCGATGTCGCCATGGAGAACCGCATCGCCAACATGGACGATGGTTCCTACCCAGGCACGTTCAGGTACTACGACGAACTGAAGAAGGCGGCCGGCGACCAGGAATGGGTGCCGGGTCACGGGCGCGGCAGCAAAACCCTGCTGGACAGCTACGGCACCTTCATGAAGGGCATCTGGGAGCCGTGTGTGCAGGCGGTCAAGGATGGCGTTCCGTTGGATGGCGCCAAGGAGCTGGTGCTCAAGGACCCGCGCGTGGCCAGCCGGGCGGTCAACATGGCGGGCTTCGAGAGCAACATCGGCAAGTACACCAGCCTGGCCTATCTGGAGGCTGAAAAAGAGGCGTTCTGACAGCGCCTCAGCCTGAGCTCAGCGTTTGCTGGATCCGGGCCACCAGGGCAGCAGTCGTTTCATGGCGGCCACGTCCCCGCAGTGGTCGGCCGCATAGCCGGGCATGGCGTTCAATGTGGATTGCCAGGCGGGGTGCTTGAGCGCACGGATCAGCGCCTGCACGGCCGGTGTCGTGAGGGCGGACTTGAGGCAGACGATGAGGTAGCGTTCATCGGTCAGCGGCACGAAGCCCAGCCCCGACTGCTGAGCCGCGTAGGCCGTGCCCAGACCGGCATCGGCGGCGCCGGCCGCCACGGCCTGGGCGACTGCGGCATGGGAGGCTTCGATGTGCTCGTAGCCGTTGATGTCGATGGGTTCGAGTCCTTGCAGGGCGAGCAACTCGTCGATCAGCAGGCGCGTTCCGGTGCCGCGGGCCCGGTTGACGTAGCGCACCTGCAGGCGGGCGACGTCGTCCAGGCCGCGCAGGCGCAGCGGGTTACCAGGTGCCACGATCAGCCCTTGTGTGCGGCGTGCGAACCCGATGATCTTGTGTGTGCCCAGGCGCAGCAGGGGGCGGTAGGTGCGGGCGCTTTGACTGAGGGCGCCGGCAAAGGGCTGTGTGTGGAACCCGGCCACGGCGCAGCGCCCCTCGTTGAGCGCTCGGATGGCGTCGACACTGCCGCAGAAGCGCAAATCGAGGTGCAGCCGTGAGGCGCGAGGCCGTTCGGGCTGGCCCAGCCCGGCGGCGAAGTCCTGCAAAGCGGTCAGGGCGTGGTCATGGCTGGCGTACATCACCAGTTCATGGCCGGTGGCTGCGCCATCGCTGTCGAGGACCTGGGAAAAAACGCGCTCCAGGTCGGCCTTGAGCGACGCCAGTTGAGGACCGAGCCGGGCCTGGGCCAGGCGCTCGGCCATGAGCAGGCGTTGCCCCACCGGGCTCAGCACAGCGGCCTGGCCACGCTCCCAGACCAGCAGCTCGTGTCCGAGTTCGGATTCCCACTGGCGCAGCAGACCCCAGACGTGCCGGTAGGACAGGCCCAGCGCGCGCGCGGCGGCCGAAATGGAGCCGCGTTCGTGCACCGCATGCAGCACATCCATCATGGGGTTGCGCATGGGGGCGGCCGGAGCCGGCACAGCCGCATCGGGTCGCAGGGCGTAGGTGAGCTCAACGTGTCGCATGTGGCAAGTGTGCACGACGCGCAAACATATGAATTCGGTCACCTATGTGAGACGGTTCATACCGCGTCTTCACGTAGCCGCAATGGCCCCCGCACTGGTTATGCTGCGGCGCAATGAACACCTTCTCGGACAGCCTTTCGACCGCCCTGCAGCTGCTCTTTTCCGCGGACCCAGGCTTGTGGACCATCGTCATGCGATCGCTGGCCGTCAGTGCCACGGCCTGCCTGATCGGTTGCGGCATCGGTCTGGCGCTTGGCGCCTGGCTGGGTGTGTCGCGCTTTGCCGGACGGGGCGCTGTGCTGGTGGTGCTCAACACCCTGCTGGCCCTGCCGTCGGTTGTGGTGGGTCTGGTCATCTACCTGTTGCTTTCACGCTCAGGACCGTTGGGCTTTCTGGGCTGGCTGTTCAGCTTTCAGGCCATGGTGCTGGCCCAGGTGGTTCTGGTGGTGCCGGTGGTCACGGCGCTGACCCGCCAGGTGGTGGAGGATGCCGACCGGGCCAACGGCGAACAGCTGGCTTCAATGGGCGCCAGGCCCTGGTTGCGCAGCCTGATCCTCGCCTGGGATGAGCGCTTTGCGTTGCTGACCGTGGTGATCACGGCCTTTGGTCGCGCCATTTCTGAGGTCGGAGCGGTGATGATCGTGGGCGGCAACATCGAAGGATTCACGCGTGTCATGACCACGGCCATCGCGCTGGAAACCAGCAAGGGCGACCTGCCACTGGCCCTGGGCCTGGGCCTGGTGTTGCTGGGTGTGGTGCTGCTGCTCAACGTGCTGGTTGGCTTGCTGCGCCGCTGGCGTGAGCGCGCGGACACCCTGCCGTCAGGGTTGCTGGCGACATGACCGGCATGCCGATGACCGATGTGGTGGTGTCGCTGGACGGTGTTTCTGTCCGCCTGGGGTCGGCGGCACAGGTGCCGGCATTGACCGGGGTGAGCCTGACGCTGCGTGCGGGCGAGCGGGTGGCGCTGGTGGGCGCCAATGGCAGTGGCAAGAGCACCCTGTTGCGCAGCCTGCATGGGCTGCTGCCGCTCAGTGAAGGCCGGCTGCAGGTGCTGCCGGGTGTGCGGATGGCCATGCTGTTTCAGCGGCCGCATCTGCTGCGGCTGAGCGTGCGGCGCAACGTGGCACTGGGTCTGTGGTTGTCGGGCCTGCCATGGCAGGAGGCCGGTGTGCGTGCCGAGCAGGCGCTGCTGCGGGTGGGGCTGGACCACCTGGCCTCCCGCAACGGGCGGGCTCTTTCCGGGGGCCAACAACAACGGGTAGCGCTCGCTCGGGCCTGGGCGCTCAGGCCCGACGTCTGGCTGCTCGATGAGCCCACGGCCAGCCTGGACCCGCATGCCAAGCGCGAGGTCGAGGCGCTCATCGCGGCGTTCGGGCGGGAGCCCGCCGTGCCGGGCGGGCGCCCTCCGACGTTTGTCTTTGCCAGCCACAACCTGGGGCAGGTCAAGCGCCTGGCCAGCCGGGTCATCTATCTGGAACAAGGCCGTGTGCTGGCCGACCTGCCCGTGGCCGATTTTTTCAACCAGGAGGTCCTGGCGGCGTGCTCGCCCCAGGCCAGTGATTTTGTCAAAGGAGAAACCACGTGAAAGCCCTCTATTCTTCCCGTCGTGCGGTCGTTCACCTGCTGGCCGCGACTGGCCTGGTCTCGGCCGGTTTGCTGGCCGGCACCGCTGCCCTGGCCCAGAGCAGCATCGTTGTCGCTTCGACCACGTCCACCGAGCAGTCGGGCCTGTTCGGCCACATCCTGCCGCAGTTCAAGCAGGCCACCGGCATCGACGTGAAGGTGGTTGCACTGGGCACGGGCCAGGCGATTGACATGGCGCGCCGTGGTGACGCTGACGTGCTGTTCGTGCACGACAAGGTGGCCGAGGAGAAGTTCGTGGCCGACGGCTTCGGCGTCAAGCGGCTGGAGGTGATGTACAACGACTTTGTGCTGGTGGGGCCCAAGGCCGACCCGGTGGGCACCAAAGGCTCGGATGTGGTGGCAGCGCTCAAGAAGGTGGCTGCGGCCAACGCGCCTTTCATCTCCCGCGGTGACAAGAGCGGTACCCACGCTGCCGAACTTCGCTTCTGGAAGATGACAGACACCGATGCCAACAAGGGCAGTGGTTACAAGGAGTGTGGTTGTGGCATGGGACCGGCGCTGAACATTGCAGCGTCCAGTGGGGCCTATGTCCTGACCGATCGCGGCACCTGGCTGAACTTCAAGAACCGGGCAGATCTGGACGTTCTGGTCCAGGGCGACCAGCGTCTGTTCAACCAGTACGGCGTGATGCTGGTCAGCAGCGCCAAGCACCCGCAGGTCAAGACCGCTGAAGGCCAGAAATTTGTCGACTGGGTGACGGGTTCGGCCGGACAGGCAGCGATCGCCAGTTACAAGATCGGTGGCGAGCAGCTGTTCTTTCCGAACGCAGCGAAATGAGCACGTGCCGAATCGCCCTGCTGATTGGGCTCTTGGCCGGCCTGGCTGCCTGTGCCAGCGGTCCGGTGCCCGTCAGCCCTGACCCGGTGGTGGTGTATGCGGCGGGCAGCCTGCGTGACGCTTTGGGTGAGGTGGCCAGAGATCACGAAAGCCGCACCGGCCAGAAACTGTCCCTCAGCTTTGGCCCTTCAGGACTCCTGCGTGAACGCATAGAAAAGGGTGAGGCGGCCCAGGTGTTTACTTCGGCCGATACGCAGCACCCCCAACGCCTGGCGGATGCGGGTGGCTGGCAGCCCCCGCGGGTCTTTGTGCGCAACGGCCTGTGTGCACTGGCCCAGCCCGGTGTCGAGACCTCCACCGCCCAGTTGCTGGAGACCCTGTTGCGGCCAGACATCCGGGTGGGCATTTCCACGCCCCGGGCCGACCCTTCGGGGGACTATGCCTTTGCCCTTTTCGCCAAGGCGGACACCCTGCGACCGGGAAGCCGGCAGATCCTGGAGACCAAGGCATTGCAGCTCACCGGTGGGCCGACATCCCCGGCGGCACCGGCCGGGCGTAACCTGTATTCCTGGGTGATGGAGCAGGACCGGGCGGATGTGTTCCTGACCTATTGCACCAATGCACTGGCTGCCCGAAAAGAGCGTCCGTCACTGAAGGTGGTGCAGATTCCGCCGGATCTTCAGGTGGGAGCGGAGTATGGCCTGACGGTTCGCACCGGTGCACCGGTTCAGGCAACGTACTTTGCGCGGGTCCTGCTCGAGCCATCGGCGCAGACCATTCTGGCAAGGCATGGATTCCTGGCACCCTGAATGGTCGCGGCGATGGCGGCCTGTGCTGCTCGCGCTGCTGGTCACCACCGGGTCGTTTGCATCCCCTGGCCAGCCTGCGGGCGAGCCGGAGCCCATTCTGGTGGTTCAAGGCGCCGTGCAGCAGCGCTTGCTGCTTGACCGAGAGGCCCTCGGCAAGCTGTCGTGGCGAGAATTTTCGGAGGTACGGCAGTTCGGCCAGGGGGCTGCGGCCGAACAGGTGACGGTTCGGTACCAGGGCGTGCCGCTCAGGGAGATCCTGGACCAGGCGGTACTCGCGCCAGACCGGCGTGCCGTGCGCAGGGCGGTGGTTGTGCTGACAGCCAAAGATGGCTATCAGACGGTTTTCTCCTGGGGTGAGCTGTACAACAGTCGCTTGGGCGAAGGTGTGATTCTGGTGCGCGGCGAGGACGACCGGGATCTGTTGCGGGACGACGGTGGACCGGCCTTGCGTTCTTTGTACGACATCCGTTCAGGGCCTCGCCATGTGCGCTGGCTGCAAAAAATTGAGGTGCTGCTGGTGGACGGTACCTGAAGTCCTCCGGCGTTCTCAGCATATGTCGTGGGCTTCCGTACCTTGATGGCACAGCGTTCCGGCCTTTGGACCATGTGTCACTCTCCACTGTCCCTGTCGGGAGCATCCGTCTCAGCTTGAGTCACTTTTTCAGCTGGCACGGAGATTGAGGACATGAGGGCAGCGGTACTTGCCGCTGCTCTCAAAACCCCATCACCGCACAGAGGACGACATGATTTACGCAGCTCCCGGCGCCGCAGGCGCCAAGGTCACCTACAAACCCCGCTACGACAACTTCATCGGTGGCCAGTGGGTGGCCCCGGTCAAGGGCCAGTACTTCGAAGTGGTCACGCCAGTCAACGGCAAGGTTTACACCCAGGCTGCTCGCTCCACCGCCGAAGACATCGAGCTGGCGCTGGACGCCGCCCACGCCGCCGCCGACAAGTGGGGCAAGACCGACGCCGCCACGCGCAGCAACATCCTGCTCAAGATCGCGGACCGCATCGAGCAGAACCTGGAACTGCTGGCCTACGCCGAGACGGTGGACAACGGCAAGGCGATCCGCGAGACGCTCAACGCCGACATCCCGTTGACGGTGGACCACTTTCGCTACTTCGCCGGTTGTGTGCGTGCGCAGGAGGGTGGCATCAGCGAGATCGACGAGAACACCATGGCCTATCACATCCATGAGCCGCTGGGCGTGGTGGGCCAGATCATTCCCTGGAACTTCCCCATCCTGATGGCCGCCTGGAAGCTGGCCCCCGCCCTGGGCGCTGGCAATTGCGTGGTGCTCAAGCCCGCCGAATCCACCCCCATCTCCATCCTGATTCTGGCCGAGCTGATCGCCGACCTGCTGCCCCCGGGCGTGCTGAACATCGTCAACGGTTACGGCCGTGAAGCCGGCATGCCGCTGGCCACCAGCAAGCGCATCGCCAAGATCGCCTTCACCGGTTCCACCACCACGGGCCGTGTGATTGCCCAGGCCGCCGCCAACAACCTGATTCCTGCCACGCTGGAACTGGGTGGCAAGAGCCCCAACATCTTTTTCGCCGACGTGATGGACAAGGACGATGCGTTTCTGGACAAGGCGATCGAAGGCCTGGTGCTGTTCGCGTTCAACCAGGGCGAGGTCTGCACCTGCCCCAGCCGGGCGCTGATCCAGGAAAGCATCTACGACAAGTTCATGGAGCGTGTGCTCCAGCGTGTGGCCGCCATCCAGCACGCCAACCCGCTGGACACCGACAGCATGATGGGTGCACAGGCTTCCAAGGAACAGCTGACCAAGATCCTGTCCTACCTCGACCTGGGCAAGCAGGAAGGTGCGCAAGTGCTGGCCGGTGGTGGTCAGGCCCACCTGGGTGGTGACCTGGAAGGCGGCTACTACGTGCAGCCGACCCTGTTCAGGGGCCACAACAAGATGCGCATCTTCCAGGAAGAGATCTTCGGCCCGGTGCTGGCCGTGACCACCTTCAAGGACGAAGCCGAAGCGCTGGCGATCGCCAACGACACGCTGTACGGCCTGGGCGCCGGCGTGTGGAGCCGCAATGGCAACGTGGCCTACCGCATGGGCCGTGCCATCAAGGCCGGCCGCGTGTGGACCAACTGCTACCACGCCTACCCCGCGCACGCCGCCTTCGGTGGCTACAAGGAGTCGGGCATCGGTCGTGAGACCCACAAGATGATGCTGGACCACTACCAGCAGACCAAGAACCTGCTGGTCAGCTACAGCGAGCAGAAACTCGGGTTCTTCTGATCCCGAACCCCGAGCCAGCCCAGGTCCGGCGCCATGGCCGGGCCGGGCGGCCGCCGATTTCTGGTACTCCAGCATGAGGCGGCCGCCCGGCCCGGCTGTGGCGCTGCGCGCCACCACCTGACACGCCAGAACCCAGGAGACAAACATGGTTGAAAAAGTCGTGGCGACACCAGCAGCGCTGGAACTGATCGAGTTCCTCAAGACCAAATACGGACCCGGGTTGATGTTCCACCAGAGTGGCGGCTGCTGCGACAACAGCGCCGCCAACTGCTACCTGCTGGGCGAAATCACCACCGGCGCAGGGGACGTGTACCTGGGTGACGTCGGTGGCTGTCCGTTCTACATCGGCAAGGCGCAGTACGAATACTGGAAGCACACGCAGCTGATCATCGATGTGATCGAAGGGCACGGTGGCACCTTCTCACTGGAGGGACCGGAGGGCAAAGCCTTCCACACTCGATCCAGGGTGTTCAGTCCTGAAGAACTGGCCCAGATCGAGGCGGGCATCGCCAAGCAAAAGACCTGAAAACCGTGTTCCGTTTCTGAACATCGTCGCAGCATTGGGCGATGGCACGTTTTTTGTTGCACCATGAAAGGTGTGACAAGACAACAGAACCCAGGAGACACGCGATGAGCCGACGATTCCGCCCGGTACCGACACCCTTGCAGGCCGCCCTGTGGCTGGCCCTGGCCGGCACCGCCCATGCCCAGACGGTTCTGCAAGAGGTGGTGGTCACCGCCAACCGGCAGGAGCAACAGAGCTATGACGCGCCGGCGGCCATCCAGGCGGTGGGTCGCGAGGTGATCGAGGCGGCTGGCCCGCAGGTCAACCTGTCGGAGTCACTCAACCGGGTGCCGGGCATCACGGTGCTCAACCGCCAGAACTACGCCCAGGACCTGCAGCTGTCGATCCGCGGGTCGGGTTCCCGGTCGCCTTTCGGCATACGTGGCTCGCGGCTGATCGTGGACGGCATTCCGGCCACCATGCCCGACGGGCAGGGCCAGGCCTCGACGATCAGCCTGCCGTCAGCCGGTCGCATCGAGGTGCTGCGGGGGCCGCTGGCGCAGCTGTATGGCAACTCGTCGGCCGGCGTGGTGCAGGTGTTCACGACCGACGGGCCTGACAAGCCGGAGCTGCGTGGCAGTCTCGATGCTGGCTCCAACGGGCTTCGGCGCTGGGGTCTGCAGGCGGCCGGGCAGCAGGGGGTGGTGAACTACATCGTCGATCTGAGCGACTTTCGTACCGATGGCTGGCGCCAGAACAGCGCGGCCCAGCGGCGCCATCTCAATGCCCGCTTGCGCACACAGCCGGGCGAGCAGACCCGCCTGACCGTGGTGGCCAATGTGTTCGACCAGCCGGTCTCGGGTGATCCCCTGGGCCTGACCCGGGCACAACTGGCCGAGAACCCGCGCCAGGCGGACATCCGGTCGACCGAGTACCAGGCGGGCAAGGACGTGTCGCAGCGGCAGCTCGGGCTGGTGCTGGACCAGAAGCTGGACGACCGCAGTGAGCTGATGGCCCGTGTGTACGCCGGGCAGCGCGACCTGGACAACCGGTTGTCGATTCCCCTGATGTTCCAGCAGGCCCCCACGGCGGCTGGCGGCATCGTCGACCTGGACCGGCAGTACAGCGGTGCCGGCCTGCGCTACAGCCGGCGCTCGCCGCTGGGCGAGGGGCAGCTGACCTACAGCGTCGGGCTGGATGTGGAGCGCATGAGCGAGCGCCGGCGGGGGTTCATCAACAACTTCGGCGCCCGCGGCGAGCTCAAGCGGGACGAGGACGATACCGTGCGGAGCACAGGTGTGTACGCCCAGGCCGACTGGGCGATCAACGAACAGTGGAGCGCCGTGGCCGGCCTGCGGGCCAACCGGGTGCGCTTCGAGGTGGAGGATTTCTTTGTTCGGCCGGGCAACCCGGACGACAGCGGTCAGGCCCGGTTCTCGGCCACCAATCCGGTGGTCGGTTTTACAAGGCACCTGGGGCCGGACAGCAACCTGTACGTCAATGTGGGCCGTGGCTTTGAAACACCGACCTTCACAGAACTGGCCTACAGAGCCGGTGGCAGTGGTCCCAACCTCGACCTGGCTTCAGCCCGAAGCACCCATGTCGAGCTGGGCTACAAGGCCCGCTTGACGGCGCAGCAGCGGCTGGACGTGGCCTTGTTCCACATTGGCACCACCAACGAGATCGTGGTGGCCTCCAGCAGCGGCGGTCGCACGATCTACGCCAACGCAGGCAAGACGCGGCGCTCGGGCATCGAGGTGGCGCACAGCGCGCAGTGGACACCCGAGTGGCAGACCCATCTGGCCTTCTCGACACTGAATGCCCGCTTTGCCGACGCCTTTGCCAGCAGCAGCGGCGCGCAGGTGCCCAAGGGAAACCGCATACCCGGCACGCTGGACCGTCAGCTGTTTGCCGAGCTGGCTTGGAAGCCGCAGGCCTTGCCAGGTCTGACCAGCGCACTGGAGGTGGTGCACCTGGGTCGCATGGCGGTGGATGACCTCAATTCCGACCGCACCGATGCGGCCACGGTGTTCAACCTGCGCCTGGGGTGGGAGCAGCCGTTGGGCAACTGGCGCTTCAAATCCTACCTGCGCCTGGACAATCTGGCCGACAAGGCCTATGTGGGCTCGGTGATTGCCAACGAAGGCAATCGCCGCTTCTTCGAGCCGGCCCCCGGGCGGCAGTGGGGTGTGGGGGCGAGCCTGAGCTACGCGTTCTGAGCCCGCCGGGGTCAGGCAAGTGCCTGGCCTGGCGCGAGCTGGCGCAGCACCTCGGCGTGAAAGTCGGGTTCAGTGGCGCCGGCCATGAAGGTGTCGATCGGACCGTCGAAGCGCATCTGGCCCTGGTGCAGCAGCAGCAGCCGGTCCGCCCCGCGGGCTTCTTCAATCAGGTGGGTGGCCCAGAGCACGGCCATGCCCCGGTTGAGGCATAGGGTCTGCATGGTGGTCAGCAGCTGCTGGCGCGAGGCCGGGTCGAGTCCGACTGTGGCTTCGTCCATCAGCAGCACGCGCGGCTCGTGCAGCAGGGCCCGCACCAGCTCCACCTTTCGGCGGTTGCCACCCCACAGTGTTTGCACCACGGCGCCCGCCTGTACGCTCAGACCCAGTGTCTGAAGGTGGTGTTCGATGCGCTGCCTGGCCAGGCGCCGGGGGATGCCGTGCAGGTCGGTGTGGAACAGCAGGTTGGCCCGCACCGTCAGGTCCAGGTCAAGCGCCATCTGCTGGAACACCACACCCAGGCCCGCCAGCGCACGCGCCGGTTCCCGCCGCATGTCATGCCCGAGCACCTTCACCTCGCCCTTGTCCGGGCTGAACAGACCGGTGAGCAACTGCAGCAGGGTTGACTTGCCAGCCCCGTTGGGGCCCAGCAGGGCCACCATCTCACCGGCCTGGAGAGTGATGCCCACATCTTTCAGGGCCGGCTTGCCGCCATAGGACTTGTGCAAGCCGGTGGCACTCAGCAGGGTTTGCGGCCCGGTCATCGGTCGGTCTCGCTTCGGTGGAGCAGGTTCATGCGGGCAAGCAGGCTGCGTTCGCGGGCCACGGTGGCCACCAGGGCGCGCCGGTAATCCTGGGTGTTCAGGTAGTCAAGTTGCTGATCGTATCGCGCCAGGGCCTGGCGGTGCCGTTCGGTGTGCATGGCGGCGCGAAAGGCGTCGTGCAGACGCTGGATGACGACCTCGGGTGTGCCGGCTGGTGCGGCCAGGCCCCACGGCGAGGTGTACACCGCTTGCGGGTAGCCCATTTCGACCAGTGTCGGCACGTCGGGCCAGCGGGGGCTGCGCTGTGCACTGAAGATGCCCAGCAGGCGCAGCTTGCCCTGGTCCACCCACGGGGCGAAGCCGGTCGAGTTGACGCCGGCCATGAGCTGCCCGCCAGCCACCGCCAGCATCTGGTCTGCCGTGCCCTTGTAGGGCACATGAACGTAGCGCACCCCTTGACCGATCAGGATCTCCTCCATGGCCAGATGGGCGGTGGTGCCGATGCCGGTGGAGCCCAGCAGAAATTCGCCCGGGTGCCGCAAGGCCCAGTCGATCATGTCGTGCAGGCTGCGCCAGGGGCTGGCCGCCGGCACGACGATGCCAAAGGTGGTGCCCGAGACCTGGATGATGGGGCTGAAGTCGACCAGCGGGTTCCAGGGGACCGCGTGCATCAGGGCGTGGCGGTAGACGGTGATGGGCACCTGGCCGATCGTGTAGCCGTCGGACTCGGCCATCTTCAGCGCCGGCGCGACCTGTGTGCCGGCCGCGCCCGGCCGGTTGACCACGATGAGGCGTTGGCCGAGCAGGGGCTCGGCTTCTTCGCACAGGATGCGCAGGGTCAGGTCGGTGGCACCACCGGCTGGCCAGGGAACGATCAGCTGGATGGGACGGTCCGGCCAACCGGAGGTGGCTGCCTGTGCGCCGGGGAACATGCAGGCCGAGGCCAGCAGGCCGCTCAGCAGACGTCGCCGTGACATGCGGGTTTCCCCTGTGTCATTTCGGAGCGTTGCAGGCGGCGTTCGGTGTGGCATATTGGTTCGACAAGTGAGGGTCCGGTATCCGGCGTGCCCTGGGGCATGGAAAAGCAGTCATTCCTGCCGTGCGGCAGGCATGGGGTCCGCCGGTGCCGATCAGTTGGTGCGTGCCTGTCCGCAAGAACCGTTCCCGTGCGGGTGGCACCGAATTTGCTGAAAGACCCTGCCAGGCCAGCAGAAGGCCAGGGCGAACCGCAAACCCAAGGAGACACACAGATGAGCCTTTCTCGCCGATCCTTTCATTCACTCAGTCGCCTGGGGCTGTGCCTGCTGCTCGCCGGCATCGGCCTGGGGGCGCAGGCCCAGCCGGGCAGCACGGTCTATGTGTCCAGCGAGAAGGACAAGAAGATCTACATGTTCAACGCCAAGGGTGACCGCATCGGCGCGATCGACACCTGCGAGCGTCCGCGCCACATGGTGTTCAGCCTGGACAAGAAGACCATGTACGTGTGTTGCGGCAACAGCAACGAGCTGGGCATCATCGACGTGGCCACGAACAAGATGGTCCGCACCATGGAGCTGGGTGAAAGCCCGGAGATCTTCGATTTCAACAGCGACCAGAGCACCATTTACGTGTCGATCGAGGACGACAACGTGATGGCTGCCTACGACATGGCCACCGGCAAGGAGCTGTTCACCGTCGCCACCGGCGGCGAGCCTGAGGGCATTTACGTCACCAAGGACAACAAGTTTGCCTACGTCACGTCCGAGGTGGCCAACGTGGTCCATGTGATCGACCTGAACAGCCGCAAGGTGGTCAAGGACATCAAGGTGGGCAAGCGGCCCCGCCGATTCATGCCGGCGGCCAATGGCACCGAACTGTGGGTCAGCGACGAGTTGAGCAACTCGGTCAGCATCATCGACGTGGCCGGCCAGACGGTCAAACACACGGTGGTGTTCAAGGTCAAGGGCTTCCGGGACTCGGATGTGATGCCGGTGGGACTGGTGCCCAGCCTGGATGGCAAGAGCATGTGGGTGGGGCTGGGGCGCGCCAACCACGTGGCCGAGGTGGACGTGGCCACGCGCCAGGTCAAGCAACTGGTGCTGGCCGGTCAGCGCGCCTGGGGACTGGACCTGAGCCCGGACGGCAAGACACTGTACGTGGCCAACGGCCTGTCGGACGACATGACCCTGATCGATGTCTCGTCGGCCAAGGCCAGGCCGATGCGCACCGTGCCCGTCGGGCGGGTCCCGCACTCGGTGCTGGTGAGCCGATGAGGGCAGGGCGCTGCTGGTGGCTGGCCGGCTGTCTGGCACTGGCCAGCGCCTGGCCTGCGCTGCAGGCCTGGGCGGCCACGCAGGTGCCGGTGGCGGTGGTATCGCTCGATCGTGACCCCCGCTACGCACCCCGCCGCGCGGAACGTGCCTACCCCGGGCATCCCACCACACCCGCCATCGAGGGTGTTCGGCTGGCCGCTTCGGACTCGGCCTATGAGCTGGGCACGCAGGACTTGGCACTGGACGTCAAGGACTTCACCCTGACCGGGCCGGATCAGCTGAACCAGTTGCTGCAGCAGTTGAAGGCGGCCAGGGTCCAGCACGTGGTGGCGGACCTGCCGGTGCCGCTGCTGAGGGAGCTGGCGCGACAGGCGCCCGGGGTCCTCGGGCCGGCACTGTTGTTCAATGTGTCTCAGGACGCGGACGCATTGCGCGGGACGGACTGCCAGCCCCATCTGCTGCACACCTATCCGAGCCGCGCCATGACCGGCGACGCCCTGACCCAGTACCTGGCCTCGCGCCGCTGGACCAAAGTGCTGGTGTTGCATGGCCCACTGGAAGACGATGCGGTGCAGCTGGACGCCTTCAGGCGCTCGGCCAAACGCTTTGGCATCCAGATCGTGCAGGAGCGGCCGTTCAAGCTGAGCGGCGACCCGCGCGAGAAGGACCTGGGCAATCTGCGTCTGCTCACGGGCGACCGGCAGCACGAGGTGGTGGTGGTGATCGACAGCGATGGCGAATTTGCCCGCACCGTGCCTTACGCCACCCAGTGGCCGAGACCGGTGGCGGGCGCAGCGGGCCTGGTGCCGCTGGCCTGGCACCCGCAGTGGGAACGGTACGGGGCTCCGCAGCTGACACGGCGTTTCCTGCGCCAGACCCAGCGGGCCATGCAGGGGCACGACTGGGCCGCTTGGATGGCCGGCCGCGCCATTGCCGCGGCTGTGCTGGCCCAGCCCAAGGCTGGCGTGGCGGCGCAGCTGCAGGCCTTGCGCAGCGGTGCGGTCACGCTGGACGGATTCAAGGGCAAGGCGCTGAGCTTCAGGCCATGGGATGGCCAGCTGCGCCAGCCGGTGTTCCTGACGCACGGTGATGGCGTGGTCGGCCTGGCGCCCATGGATGGCGTGCTGCACCCGACCGAGACCATGGACACCCTGGGCGTGGACCGCGCGGAGAGTGCATGCAAGGCCCGCCCCTAGTGCTCCATCTGCTGCGGGCCCTTCGCGCCGTGGTCGGGCGCGAGGTGTCCCGCTTTCTGCGCCAGCCCTCGCGCCTGGGGTCGGCCCTGGTGCGGCCGCTGCTGTGGTTCGTGGTGTTCGCGGCCGGCTTTCACAACGTGTTCGGGGTGGCGGTGCAGCCACCCTACGAGACCTACATCGAATACAAGGAATACATGTTGCCCGGCCTGCTGGGCATGATCGCGCTGTTCAACGGCATGCAGAGCTCGCTGTCCATGGTCTATGACCGGGAAATGGGGGTGATGCGCCTGCTGCTGACGGCGCCGCTGCCGCGCGGCTGGCTGCTGGCCTTCAAGCTGCTGGCCGGTACCTGCCTTTCGCTGCTGCAGATGGTGGTCTTCCTGTTGATCGCGTGGCTGTTCGGCGTGGCCGTGCTGCCGTGGAACCTGCCGCTGGTGCTGCTGACCATGGCCTGTTGTGCCGCCATGCTGGCCGCGCTGGGCCTGGTGCTGTCGGTTTATGTGCGACAGCTGGAAAACTTCGCCGGCACCATGAACTTCGTGATCTTCCCGATGTTCTTCATCAGTCCGGCGCTCTACCCCTTGTGGAAGCTGGAGGAATCGGGGGCCTGGTGGCTGCACCAGGCAGCCCAGATGAACCCGTTCAGCCACGGCGTCGAGGCGATCCGGTTTGCTTTGCATGGACAGGTGCACCTGATGGCCTGGGCAGTGCTGCTGGGCTGCTCGGCCGTTTTCTTTGTGTTGGCCCTCTGGGGCTATGACCCGCAGCGCGGCTGGATCCGGCAGCGCGGAGCCGCCTGATGGCGGGCGGCAGGAGTGACCAGATGAACCGTTCAATGCACCGTCGCGCTTTTGTCGGTTGGGGTGTCTTCACGACCCTGTTGTCTGCCGGCCCGCTGCGCGCGGCCGACGACCACACCGGCGGTGACCCGCTGGGTTCCATGCAGTGGCCAGGATTGCGCCGTCAGTTCATTGGTCAGGCGCCCATGGCGTTTTCGGACCAGGTGGTGGTCAAGGGGCCGGCCTTTGCCGACGATGCGATGAACGTGCCCATTCTGGTGGATGCCCGTGCGCTGGCTGGCATAGGTGGTGGCATCCGGCGCATCCGGGTGGTGGCCGACCGCAACCCGGTGCGCGAGGTGCTGGATTTCGAACCGCTGCGCTCGCTGCCGGTGTTGGCCTTTCGGCTGAGGCTGGAGCAGGCCTCGCCCGTGCGTGCGCTGGTCCAGACGGCGGACGGGCGCTGGCATGTCGGCAGCGCCTGGGTTCAGGCCGCTGGCGGCGGCTGCACGGTGCCCGGCACCACCCGCGCCGACGGCAGCTGGAGCCAGACGCTCAACCAGGTGCAGGCGCGCTTCTTCAGCAATGTGCTGGAGGGCAGCCGCCGCCTGCGCCTGCGGGTGATGCACCCGATGGACACCGGGCTGGTGGCCGGTATCCCGGCCTTCTACCTGGAGCACCTGGAGCTGCTGGACGCGGCCGGCCAGGCCTGGTGGAAGCTGGGACTGCATGAGCCGGTCTCCGAGAACCCGATCATCACCTTCGAACTCCCCGCAGGCGCGCTGGGCAATTTCAGGCTGACCGGTCGCGACAACAACGGCAACCGCATCGACGTGGAGTTGGTGTCATGAGGCGCGCGCAGGTTTGTGCGCTGCTGGCCGGCATCTGGCTGGGCCTCTCTCCGGCCTACAGCCAGCCTTCTGGCATGGGTCAGCCGCACGTGCCTCGTCCTGACCTGGCAGGCCTGGACTACGACCTGCGGGCACGCCAGATCGCCCCCCGCACCTGGGTCATCGAGGGCGCAGTGGACGACTTCAGCCGCAAGAACGGCTGCAACATCATCAACACCGCCTTTATCGCCACCGGCGAGGGGGTGGTGGTCATCAACACCGGTCCGTCGCGGCTGTACGGAGAGCAGCAGCGGCGCCTGATCGGGCAGACCACCTCGGAGCCGGTGGTGCAGGTGCTGAACCTCAACCTGCATCCGGACTATTTCTTTGGCAACCAGGCGTGGGCCGACAGGCCGGTGCAGGCGCTGGCGGGCAGCATCGCCGGCATGCAGGCGGAGGGAGCGGCCTACGCCGACAACCTCTATCGACTGTGTGGTGACTGGATGAAGGGCACCGCATCGACGCCGGCCTCCGTACCGGTCGCGCCGGGTACGCGCAACCTGGGTCAGCACCGGCTGGAGCTGCTGCGGCTGGAGGGCCACACCGCCGATGACCTGGTGTTGCTGGATCACAGCACCGGCGTCGTGTTCGCCGGCGGACTGGTGTTTGCCGACCGGGTGCCGACCACACCTCACGCGGACTTTGCGCCCTGGCAGGCCAGTCTGGACCGGCTGGACAGCCTGATGGCTTCGGGGCGGTTCCGCCTGGTGGTGCCCAGTCACGGGCCGGTACACGAAGGCCGGGTCGGCATTGCGCAGACGCGCGACTGGCTGACCTGGCTCACCGGCCACATGAGCACAGAGGCCGAGGCGGGGCGCGACTTGTCCGAACTGCTGGCCCAGCCTGCGCCGACCCGCTTCAGCCGCTGGGCGGCCCAGCCGGTGGAACTGCACCGCACGCTGACGCAGTGGTACCCGCGCTACGAGCAGCGGGCCCTGGGAGGACGCTGAGCCCGGCGGTGCCCTGCTGTGTGTGACACACCCTCGCCCTGCGAGGCCTGGTGTCACACCGGCAACACGAGGGTTGCGCCATTTTTGAGCAGTGTCACGGCGCCGGGCGCCCAGGCAGGCGCTTCGGAGCGGTCGGACGCGCCTTGCGCCTGTCCTGGATGGCCAGAGGGGCGGCCGGAAGTGTCACGCGAGGGGCTGGCACAGATGTTGCGCAATCAGCCCGTGCTACCCGGGAACTGGAGGCTTGGGAAGCTCGCCGCCGACCGGGCATTGCGCACGGACGCCGTCATCAACCTCTTGAACGAGCAGGAGACAACACTGTGAAACGTACGCTACTGAGCCTTTTGGTCATGGCAGCCACCGCACACGTCAGTGCGCAGGTGACCGACGCCATGATCGCCAACGACGCCAAGACCACCGACAGCGTGCTGAGCAACGGTCTGGGCACACAGTTGCAGCGGCATTCGCCGCTGACCAACATCAACGCCCGCAACATCAACCGGCTCGTACCCGCCTGGTCGATGTCCTTCGGTGGCGAAAAGCAGCGAGGCCAACAGTCTCAGCCGCTGATCCACAAGGGCAAGATGTTCGTGACGGGATCGTATTCGCGCATTTTTGCGCTGGACGCCAAGACCGGCAAGAAGCTCTGGAAGTACGAGCACCGTCTGCCCGAAGGCATCATGCCCTGCTGCGACGTGATCAACCGCGGTGCTGCCCTGTACGACAACCTGGTGATCTTCGGCACGCTGGATGCCCAGCTGGTGGCCCTGGACCAGGAAACCGGTCGCGTCGTCTGGCGCGAGCGGATCGACGACTACAGTGCGGGCTACAGCTATACCGCCGCGCCGCTGATTGCCGAAGGTCTGCTCATGACCGGTGTGTCCGGCGGTGAATTCGGTGTGATCGGACGCGTCGAGGCGCGTGACCCCAAGACCGGCAAGATGGTCTGGGTGCGTCCGGTGGTCGAAGGCCACATGGGCTACAAGGACGGCAAGGAGAACGGCATCACCGGCACCACCAATGCCAGCTGGCCGGGCGAAATGTGGAAAACCGGTGGTGCAGCCACCTGGATGGGCGGCAGCTACGACCCCAAGACCGGCCTGGCCTACTTCGGCACCGGCAACCCGGGCCCATGGAACAGCCACCTGCGCAAGGGCGACAACCTGTACTCGTCGTCCACCGTGGCGATCGATCCCAAGACCGGCCAGATCGTGTGGCACTACCAGGGCACGCCCAACGACGGTTGGGACTTTGATGGCACCAACGAGTTCGTCACCTTTGATATGGACGGCAAGCGCCTGGGTGCCAAGGCCGACCGCAACGGATTCTTCTACGTGCTCGACGCGGCCAATGGCAAGCTGGAGAATGCCTTCCCCTTCGTGACCAAGACCACCTGGGCCACGGGCATCGATCTCAAGACGGGACGGCCGAACTTTGTGCCCGAAAACCGCCCGGGCGATCCGTCGGGTGAGGGTGGCGACGGCAACAAGGGCAAGGCGGTTTTTGCCGCTCCGGCCTTCCTGGGTGGCAAGAACCAGATGCCGATGGCGTTCAGCCCAAAGACCGGCCTGTTCTATGTGCCGGCCAACGAATGGGGCATGGAGATCTGGAACGAGCCCATCACCTACAAGAAGGGCGCGGCCTACCTGGGTGCCGGCTTCACCATCAAGCCGCTGTACGACGACTACATCGGTTCGCTGCGGGCCATCAACCCCAAGACCGGCAAGATCGAGTGGGAAGTCAAGAACGAGGCGCCGCTGTGGGGTGGTGTGCTCAGCGTCGGCGACCTGGTGTTCTGGGGCACGCCTGAGGGCTACCTGAAGGCGGCCGACGCCAAGACCGGCAAGATTGTCTGGCAGTTCCAGACCGGTTCGGGCATTGTGGCTCCACCCGTGACCTGGATGCAGGACGGCGAGCAGTACATCAGCGTGGTCTCCGGCTGGGGTGGTGCAGTTCCGCTGTGGGGCGGCGAAGTGGCCAAGAAGGTCAACTTCCTCGAACAGGGCGGCTCTGTCTGGACCTTCAAGCTGCTGAAGTAATCTCCCTGCGCCGCTGCGCGGCTTCCCCCCTGGAAGGGGGGACCACACCTGAGGCCCGGCGCAGCCGGTTCCTCGGTGTGTGCTGGATGGGGCTCTTGGCGCACTTTGCCGCATTCGGGTCCCCATCCATTTTTTTGTCTGTCGTTTTCTGGTGACCGATCATGCGTGCACTCGTCTCAACTTCCATGCTGGTGTTTTTCTCCATGGGTCTGGCTTCGCTGGCTCAGGCGGCCGATGTGGACAAGACCATCGAACTGGCCAAGTCGGCCGGTTGTTATACCTGTCACGCCAACGCCGAGAAGGTGGTGGGCCCATCGTTTGCCGACATCGCGGCCAAGTACGCTGGGGAGAAAGATGCGGCCGCATCACTGGCCCAGTCGATCCAGAACGGTTCGCGTGGCAAGTGGGGGCGCGTGCCCATGCCGCCCCACCCGAGCCTGGGCGCCCCCGACCTCAAGACGCTGTCCGAATGGGTGCTCACGGTCAAACCCTGATTGCGCTGGGTGCGGCGCTCTCGCTGGGCGCCGCAGCGGCACAGCCGGCCCTGCCCGAGGGTGAGAAGTCCCTCATTGCGGTGACGCTCGATGGCCAGCGTACCCGGATCGGCACAGTGGCTTTTGGGGCTGCCAACGCTGGCCGCGCGTCGTTCCGGGTCAGGATGGACCACGCGGTGATGCAGGATCACTTCCTGTCCATGCGCGAATTCAAGTGCCTGCCGGCCACACAGGAAATCACCTGCTTCGTGCCCTACCCATACCCTCACCCGGGCACGGTCAGCGCCTCCGATTTCTCGTGGCTGGAGCACAACCTGCTGTTCTTCTTCAAACAGCCGGCCGACTTCGGTGCCAAGCTGTGGAACGGCGTCATCTTCAAGTTCAGCCTGACACCATCCGGCCTGGTTGGCACCCCGCAGGCGGTCGACCTCAACCGCATAGGGGTGCCACCGGAGAGGCCCGATGAGCCGCCCTACGGCCGTTTCGACCGTGACGACTTCACGCCTGGGGCGCGGTGGGTGCAGGAGCTGCGGATCGAGTGACGCGGCGCGTTCAGCGCGCCAGCTCCGCCATCAGTTTTCCACCTGTCATGAAGCCGGCAGGTACGCGCTCTTCCCGCTCCAGCTTCACCAGGCCTTCGCCCTTGCAGTACCACTCGCGGCTGAGCAGCGGCACGTCCGAAAACCCGTTGACCGGGTCGGTGTAGAGGTTCAGGCGCGCCAGCCCCACCACGCGCAGGCAGGGCCCGAGCTGGCGGCCATTGGCCAGCGTCACGGTGTCATCCACCGATTCGATGCGCCAGGTCATTTGCGCCCTGTGCGTGTACTTGAGGTCACGCGGGTGTTCGTTCTTGCGCTGCAGCAGATAGGGTACGGTGGTCGTGGTCCACTCGCTTCCCACCGCATAGGGTGCCTTGAGCACCCAGAGCGGCTCTTCGTCGGGCGTGGCCTGGTCGTCGATATCCGTGCGAATGGCGACGCGGCGCACGCCCAGTTCGTCTGCCTTCAGGTAGTAGCTCACGCCGGCCGAATGGTGGCGCACCGCCACCGGCTGGTCCTGGAACACCGAAGGCTCGCGGACACGCATGATCCATTCTTCAGGCTCGCGCGGCTCGTCCGTCTGGTAGCTCACCGCCAGCGCCTGTTCATCGCCCGCACGCAGCGGAAACCATTCGTTTCCCATGTCCGGCTTTCCACATCCAGCCAACAACCCGGCAACAACGATCGCGGTGGCGCTGGCGCGCAGCACAGGCCAGGCGCACCGTGGAACCGGCTTGGCCGGGCCACAGGTGCGGTCCCCCACCCCGCAGGAGGGAGGGGAAGACGCGAAGCGGCGCAGGTGGGTGAGCATCATTTTCCCGGTAGCTGCGCGCGTGGCACGTCGCTGAGCTTGATCCGGACCTGGTCATTGCCGGCGGGACGCAGCCAGGGCAGGCCACCCGCGCCGCGCACCGGCTCCACCGTTCCCATCTGGCTGTTGCCGTCGCGCGCCTTCTTCAGGCCATCAACGAGGATGCCCTGCAGATCCTTCTGGTAAGGCAGCCGGAAAGCGCGGGGCATCTCGACCGGCTGGTTGTCTTTCAGCGGGTGCACCCAGAGGTGGATGGCGCCCGGGTGGTTGCGCCCTGGGCTGGGTTCGTCAAACACCGCGGACAGCAGCAGGAAGCGATCGGGCAGGCGGTCCTCGGAAGGCCAGCCCGAGACCGCCAGCAGCGTCTGGTGACTCAGCACGTAGAAGCCGCTGACCGTGAGCACCAGCGTGGCCTTGAGCAGCCAGTGCCAGCGGGTGGCCAGGCACAGCACCAGCAGCAGGGCGGCCAGCAGGCCGTAGATCAGCGCCAGCCAGAGCAGCTCGGAGGAGACGGCAGGGATCATGGGTCGGATTCAGAGTCCGGCGCGCTGCACGATCGTGCGCGGCCGGGTGTTGAGGTCGATGACGCGACCGATGTCGTCAATGGAGAATCGCACCAGGGTGCGTTCGTCCCCAGGGCTTGGCAACTGCTGGGTGCCCGTGAAGACGATTTCGGCCTGCGGGTTGACCTTGATGACGGTGACCGAGACGTCCACGGGCTGCTGGTCGTTGCTCTCGTAGTAGTGGGCATTGACCACGTACTCCCCGGGCACCAGGCCGCGCAGTGTGACGATTTCCTGGCGCACCGTGCTTTCGATGATGCGCCCGTCGACCAGCACGTTGTTGTTCTTGGCCCCCCGGTCGTCGCGGTCCAGGTGCAGCATGCCGGCGTCGCGTTGCCGGAACCAAAGCAACTTGCCCGCCGGGTCCAGCACCCAGGCATCGACGTCGTTGGGGTTGCCGTCCGGCCACGAAACGGTGATCATGAACTCGGCCTTGGCAGGCACGTCGCCCGCCTTTCGGGCCTGCGGATTGAAGGCGAGCAGGGCCACCACGAAACACAGCACGAAGGCGATCAACATGTTGAACAACATGTCGTAGAACGGGTCGGTTTCGGTGTCACGAACCGTCCGGCCAATCGCCATCCGGGGACTCCGTTTCTGAAGGTGCGGGCACCAAGCCTGCAGCCAGCGCATCGGCCACCAGCACATCGGCAAACCGGTCCAGCCGCATCAGCTGCAGGCCCAGCAGGATGTTGCCGGTCAGGCCCGTGACCGTGGTCAGCAGGGCGATGCCCAGACCCCCGGTGAGGTCGCGCAGCAGCCGGCTCGACTGGCTGGGGTCGAAACTCTCGACCTGACCCAGCTGCAGGGCCAGGATGGAAAAGCCAATCACCTTGCCCAGCAACCCGAGCTTGAGCTGGATGCCGTTGAGCCACCAGGCCATCTCGTGGGGTCCATGGGCGCGTTCCCCCAGCAGCTGCATCGCGATGTCGGCGGACTGTCCGGGGCGGCTGACGTGTCGCAGGTATTCGCCGACCCAGCCCTCGTCCGAGGTCGAACCGGTCTCGCGAAGCCGGTCGAGTTGCTGGCGTTGCTGGCCCAGCACCCAGGCGCGTCGGCCGGCCCACAGGGAGCAGCCCGCAAACAGGGCCACGATGACCAGGGTCAGGCGGGTCGGGTCGGCCTGGACCAGCCGATGCCATGCGCCGAGTGCCCAAAGCAGGTAGGCACCAAAGACCAGCAGTCCCATGTAGGCCAGCCAGAGCAGGAACAGTCCCCGGTCGGCCTGCTCAAGGGTGGAGGGCCCGTGTCGCATTCCGGGCAGGTGCCTCACGACGGCAGCGCCCAGCATCTGGCGGTGGGATTGTGCCGACGGGGTGTTTGTGCTCACGGCATGGCCTGGGGGTGCAGCAGGCGGGATTCATCGTCGCTGCGGAACACGATGGGGACGACCCGGCCCTGAGGTGCCTGCTGTACCAGCCTGACCACCTGCTCATGGTGCGGCGATTTGCTGCAGACCGGGTCTGCCTGGGTCGGGTCACCTGTGATCAGGAAGGCCTGGCAGCGGCATCCGCCGAAGTCCTTGTGGCGCTCGTCACAGTCGCGGCAAGGAGGCTTCATCCAGGCATCACCCCGAAAGGCGTTGAAGGCCTGACTGCGCCGCCATATGTCGGCCACCGACGAGGTGGTGACGTTGGGCAATGACAGGCCCGGCAGGTCGCGGGCGTTGTGGCAGGGCATGGCCATGCCGTCCGGGGCGACCGACAGAAATACCGATCCCCAGCCGTTCATGCAGGCCTTGGGCCGCTCTTCGAAATAGTCGGGCACCACGAACAGCACACGGCATTGGTGGCCCTCGGACTTCGCTTCCTGCTCAACGCGGAAGGCCTTGACTTCGGCTTCGGCCCGCTGGAGTTCTTCGCGCGTGGGCATCAGGTGGTCACGGTTGACCCAGGCCCAGCCGTAGTACTGGGTGTTGGCCAGTTCGAGGTACTCGGCCTCCAGGGCCACGGCCATGTCGATGATCTTGCGCACATGGGGCAGGTTGTGCCGGTGCAGCACGCAGTTCATGACCATCGGCCAGTCGTGCGCCTTGATCAGCCGGGCCACCTTCTGCTTGAGGTCGAAGGTGCGTGTGTGGCTGAGAAAGTCATTGAGCTCGCGTGTCGAATCCTGGAAGGACAGCTGCACATGGTCCAGGCCGGCGTCCTTGAGCCTCTGGGCGCGGGCGGGTGTCAGACCGACACCCGAAGTGATCAGGTTGGTGTAATACCCCAGGCGGTGTGCTTCCTGCACGAGCTCTTCCAGGTCGTCCCGCAGCAAGGGTTCCCCGCCGGAGAAACCCAGCTGGGCCGCGCCGAGTGCTCGGGCCTGGCGCATCACATCCACCCACTGTGCCGTGGTCAGCTCATCGCGCAGCCGCGCATGCTGCGTGGGGTTGTAGCAGAACACGCAATGCAGCGGGCAGCGGTAGGTCAGCTCGGCCAGCAGCCACAGCGGCGGGCCCGGCTCAGTCGATCCAGCCACGGCGTTGGCCCTCCTCGAGCAGGGCGCGCACCTCGGGTGCGATCCCCGTCACGCCAAAGGCGCCTTCAAGTTCTGCCACGATGTTGTCCAGCGTCCGCTCCCCATTGCACCGCTGCAGAATCTCGGCGGCACTCTGGTTGAGCTGCACCATGCCTTCGGGGTAGAGCAGGACCCATTTCTGCTGGGCCTCCTCGTATTGCAGCCGGAAGCGGCGCGAGAGCCGGGGTTGCGCGGGCAAGGTGTTCATGCTCAAAGGCCCGGGCTCACTGCGCGGCCCGTTCGATGGCGTCCAGCATGGTCCACAGGATGTCCAGCTTGAACTGCAGGATGTCCAGGGCGCGGTGCTGACCGGCACGGGTGGTGAAGTGGTTCAACGTGACCTGCAGGCCGTGCTCGACGTCGCGGCTGGCCAGCGGAATGCGGCTGCGGAAATAGGCCAGCCCGTCGGCCTCGATCCAGGGGTAGTGGGTAGGCCAGGTCGCCAGCCGGTCTTTGTGGATCTGCGGCGCGAACATCTCGGTCAGCGACGAGCAGACCGCCTCCTGCCATGGCGCACGGGCGGCGAAATTCACGTAGGCATCGCAGGCAAAACGCACACCCGGCACCACGCCTTGCAGAGACCAGAGCTCGTCGCGACCGATGCCCACCGCCTCGCCCAGGCGAGTCCAGGCCTCGATGCCACCGGCGGCCGAGCCCTGGTGGTCGCCATGGCCGTCGTGGTCCAGGATGCGGTCGATCCATTTGCGCCGGTGCTCGCGATCCGGCATGTTGGCCAGAATGGCCGCGTCCTTGCGTGGAATGCAGATCTGGTAGTAGAAGCGGTTGGCCACCCAGCAGCGGATCTCGTCCGGCGTGCAGCCACCGGCGTTCATGCGCACGTTGAACGGGTGGTGGATGTGGTAGGCGCGCCCCTTGTTGCGCAACTGGTCCTCGAACTCGGCGGGTGTCCAGGGGGGCAGATGATCGTCGGTGCGCAGGGTCCGGGCGATGTCCACGGTCAGATCTCCAGTTCCATGCCATCAAAGGCGACCTCGATGCCGTGTTCCTCCAGAACGCGTCGTTCGGGGGCGTCTTCCACCAGCATCGGGTTGGTGTTGTTGATGTGGATGAGGATTTTTCGGGTGCTGGCCGGCAGTCGGTCGAGCTGTTCGATCATCCCGCCGGGCCCGCTTTGCGGCAGATGTCCCATCTCCAGCGCGGTCTTGCCCGACAGGCCCAGGCGCTGCATCTCGTCGTTGGTCCAGAAGGTGCCATCGACCAGCACCACGGCACAGCCCGACATGAGTTCCAGCAGGTCCGGACCGACGGCGGCCAGCCCAGGGGCGTAGAACATTCGGGCTCCGGTGGCCGGGTTGCGCGCCAGCAGGCCGATGTTGTCGCCCGGGCGGGGGCGACCCCGGAAGGGGGAGTAGGGGGGCGGCTGTGAGCTGAGCGAGACGGTTCGGATGTCCAGCCCAGGCAGTTCCGGCAAGTGCACCGGACGGCCATCGACGGGCAGCTCCCGCGTCTGGGTGCCACAGTAGTGGGAGAGGATACGGGTGAGTGGAAAGCCCTCCGAGATGTCCGAGACCACTTCAGGCGTGGCCAGCAGCGGCAGGGGCGTGCGGCGCTCGCGCAGCATCAGCAGGCCGGTCACATGGTCGATCTGTGCGTCCATCAGCAGCACAGCGGCAATCCCGCTGTCGCGGATCTGGCGGGCGGGTTGCAGTACCGGGTTTTCCCGGATTTGCTGCAGGATGTCGGGCGATGCGTTGACCAGCAGCCAGTCGGTACCGTCCTGGCTGATCGCAATCGAAGATTGGGTGCGGGCACGCGCCCGCAATTGGCCGCGGCGCAGGCCGTCGCAGTTCGGACAGTTGCAGTTCCACTGCGGAAAGCCACCGCCGGCCGAAGACCCGAGCACGCGGATGCGCATAAGTGTCAGAAGCCTGGATTCTGGAAAGAAAAAGGGCGCGCGGGCTCTTGGTCCGTGCGCCCCAGGTCCGTTCGCTGAAGGTCAGCGATTGGCGATGTACATCGTGATTTCGAACCCGAAGCGGAGGTCGGTGAAGGCGGGGGTGGTCCACTGCATGAAAGGTCTCCAGATGTTGGCATGAATCGTGACTGACAGCCGCTGACCCCGGGTCCTGTTCGGCTGCGATCCGGTTATGCAAAATCAATGCCATGAACTTTCTGTCACCTCGGGTCGATTCCCGGCCTGAACAGGTCCGGGCTGATGCCGCCTGGAGCAGGCCTCGTCACCTGGCGGTGGCGGGGCATCGGCGGATGGCATGGCGGGCTGTGGGAGTGGCGGGCTCACAGACCTGGCTGGTGCTGCATGGCGGGCCAGGCAGCGGTGGACAGGCCGGACTGATCGCGCCGTTTTCCAGCGCGGGCCAGGCGGTGGTGGTGCCCGATCAACGGGGCAGTGGAGCCGGCCGCCCCCGGGGTGATCTCCACGGAAACCACACGTCCGCGCTGGTGGGTGACCTCGAAAGTCTGCGTCGCGCAATGGGTATCGAGCGCTGGTCCGTCCTGGCGGGCTCATGGGGTACGGTGCTCGCGCTGGCTTACGCAGAACGCCACCCGGAGCGTGTCGAACGTCTGGTCTTGCGCGGGGCCTTTGCCGTCAGCCGACGCGAACTGCGCGGTGTGCTGGCGCCAGGGCAACAGGTCCGCCGTCGCGCCGGAGTTGAGCCACTGTGGCCCGCGCGGGACGATGACCGCGGCCGGCGGGTCTTGCGCCGTCTGCAACAGGTGCTGCAAAGTGGAACACCTGGTGTCACAGCCCGACGTCTGCTGAGACACTGGAATCGGGTGGAACAGGTACTGGCTTTGCGCGGCATGGAGCGCACCCTGCGCCATGTCGTTCGGGAAGGCATGCCTGGGGTCGCGTCACAGGTGCGACGGCAGGGGGCCTTGCTGCGCCGAGCCTTGCGCCGCGAACGGGCGCGCGCCAGATCCCATGGCATCACGCGCCAGGACCGGGCGTCCTGGCAGAAATTCCGCATTCAGGCCCACTACCTGCGTCGCCGTTGCTTCATCCGCCCAGGCCAGCTGGATGGGGCCGTCCGACAGCTGGCGCAGGCGGATGTGCCAATGGACTGGGTTCATGGCCGTTTCGATGCAGTCTGCCCAACGGCCAACAGTCTTCGCTGGCACCGGCTGGCACAGGCGGTTGCGCCGGGGTGCTCGCGGCTGCACCAACCCATCTGTGGGCACCTGGGTGCAGAGCCGACCATGTTGGCCACATTGCGGGCGTTGGTGGACCCATGTCGGTGATGAAGCTGCCTGGGTCTGCCCTGCTGGCCTTGTGCCTCTGGCTGGGCGCCTGCGCCAACCTGGCCGTCAACGGTGGAGAGACCCTGGCGGACACTGACTGCGCCAGCCAAGAGGCCATTCCCTGGCAGCCTGTGGCACCTTCGGTCTGGGTCTGGCTGCCGGCGGCCGAGGTCGAAGTGGCTCAGGGCAATGCCGGCCACGTGGCACCCACGGCGGTGGTGGTCGACGGCGGTCAGGCCCTGGTGGTCGACCCCGGACCCAGCCACCGCCATGGGTTGCGTGTGCGCGAGTCCTTGCGCTGCCAGTTCGGTGCCCGGGTCACCTGGGTTGTCAACACACACGCACATGCAGAGAACGTCCTCGCCAATTCCGCCTTTGCCGACCTGCAATCGACTGGCCAGCTTCGCATAGGGGCCAGCCAGGCCACCCGCGATGGCATGACCCGTCGATGCCCCGATTGCCTGGCCAGTCTGACCCGGCGCGTGGGCGAACTGGCCATGGAAAACACCCGCATCGTGCTGCCGGATGCAACCCTGGAAACCGGCATGGTGCTGCGGGTGGGCCAGCGCGAACTGACAGTCTGGGCGGTGGAGCAAGGGCACACGGAAGGGGACCTGGTGCTTTGGGATGCGCTGCACGGCGTCCTGTTTGCCGGTGGCCTGGTCTACGGCCATCGCATTCCCGAACTGGCACAGGGACAGGTGGACGCGTGGCTGGCGGCTCTGGACCGCCTGGCGTTGTTGCCGGTTCGCGAGCTCATTGGCGCCACCTGGTCTCGAGGCGGAGGGGGTCGGCCACCACCAGCCATCGGGTCAACGCGTGGCTACCTGGGTGCCTTGCGTTCGGGTGTGCTGCGCGCCATGGACCAGGGGGCCATGGCACAGGACACCAGCGCTGTGCCCCTGCCCGGATACAGCGACTGGGCGGGTTACGTTGAACGCCACGGCTTCAACGTGTTGCGCGCCTGGCGTGAGCTGGAGCCGGTCTGGATGGAGCAGGATGCCGCGTCACCTGCGAGGTCGCCAGGCTCAGTCCAGCAGCCCCGGCGGTAGCAGGTGCTTCTTGCGGTAGATGGTGTTGCGGGACACACCCAAGGCCTTGGCCGCCGCCGACACATTGCCACTGTGCTGTCTGAGGGCCTGCGCCATGGCAGTCAGCGCCACGTCCTGCAGCCGCTGGCCTTCCGGCAGTTCGGCTGACAACTGCACGGCCTCCGGCAGCGCCGGTTGCACCGGGACGGGTGCAGCAGCCATTGGCGGCGCGTCCGCGCCTGCAGCGGGCACCGGCACGCGCTGCACCGACTCATTGGCGAGCTCGATTTCTTCGAGAAAGTCGTCAGGCAGGTGCAGGCGTTCGATATTGCCTTCGCATCCGACCATCACGACCGCCGTCCGCAACAGGTTGTGCAGCTGGCGGAAGTTGCCAGGCCAGTGGTAGCCCTTGAACAGGGCCATGACCTCGTCCGAAATGCCCACGTTTTGCCCGTTCTCGCACAGGCTCTTGAGGATCTTGCGCACCACAAACTCGAAGTCGGTGCGTTCCCGCAAGGCGGGCAGGCGCACCACCAGGCCGTTGAGGCGGTAGTACAGGTCCTCGCGGAAGCTCCCATCGGCGATCATGGCCTTGGGGTTCTTGTGGGTGGCACTGATGACCGCCACGTCCACCTCGACTTCCTTGCCGGCACCCAGGGGGCTCACCTTGCGCTCCTGCAGCACCCGCAGCAGGCGGGCCTGCAGGTGCTTGGGCATGTCACCGATCTCGTCAAGAAACAGCGTGCCTCCATTGGCCTGCAGGATCTTGCCCATCGACCCCTTCTTGCGTGCCCCGGTGAACGCACCCTCCTCGTAGCCGAACAGCTCCGACTCGATCAATGTGTCGGGAATGGAGGCGCAATTGACCGACACGAACGGGCCACCGCTGCGTTGCGAATCGCCATGGATGGCCTGGGCCAGCAGGTCTTTGCCGGTGCCGGTTTCGCCCAGGATCATCACCGGGATGTCACGGCCGGACACCATGCGCAGCTTGTGGATCACCGCCGACACCTGCGGGTCTCCCGTGTCCAGGTACTGCAGGGTGGAAAAGTGGGCCTTGCGCTGCACAGGTCTGGGTGTCACCGGCGCGCTGGCGGTGCCAGCTGCGGCACCAGTCGCGGTCTGCTGGGCATCGGGCGCAGGCGTCCCCGGCGACATGCCAGGTATTGTCCAGGGCGCGGCGGTCTTGATCTTGGCCCGACACCAGACCGACACCCCGTTGTGCATGCACAGCTGCTTGGGGTTGGGCATGGCCCCCCGGAACAGGTCGACCAGCGCAGAGACGGGTATACCGAACAGCGACGAAAAGGTATGGGCCTTGAGTGCGCTGAACGGCAGGCCCAACTGGAACTGGGCACTGCGGTTGGCCGAAATAAAGCGCCCTTCTGGCGAGAACACCGCAATCCCTTCGACCAGGGTGCCGAGAAATTCGGAGCGGGTGTGAAAGTGCAGCCGGATCGCCTTCGGAAAGATGTCGGCGAACATGTGGTTCTCGATCATCTGCGCCGACATGCGCACCAGTGCCAGTGTGTGGTGGTGAAAGCTGCGGTGGTCGCCGGTCACGTCCAGGGCGCCGATTACCTGTCCATACGGGTCGTAGATGGGCGCGCAGGAGCAGGTCAGGAACTGGTTGGCCGCCAGGTAGTGCTGGCCACCATGCACGGTCAGGGCCTCCTGCTCGGTGAGGGCGGTGCCGATGGCATTGGTGCCCTTGCTGCGCTCGGACCAGTCCATGCCTGGCATCAGGGCGACCTGCTGGGCCTTCTCCAGAAAATCGGTATCTCCCAGCGAATGCAGCACCATGCCCGAGGCCGAGGTCAGCAGCACCATGCTGTGCGTGTTGACGATCTGGTCGTACAGCGTTTCCATGACCGGCGCGGCATGCTGGAAGAGGAAACGGTTCTCTTCCAGCGCATCGCTCAGCTGGCTGCGCCCTGGGCTGGAGAAGTCCGGCTCGTCGCCCGACGACAGCCCGAACGAGCGCGAACGCTCGTGGGACTGATGGATCACCCCCGCGTCGGTGCCGTTGGTGGCGCCAGCCGGAGGGCTGCCCGTGGGGCGGCCCATGCCGTGCATCTGCATCCCGCCGTTCATGTTGTCTCCTGCGTCCGGGGACAGGCTGTCCCAGGGGTCCAGTCCCCACGGCAGCATTTCCTGAGGAGTGTCTGCCGCCAGCGGGTCTTCCTTGTGATTTCCGTTCATATGATTGTCCTCGCATCTGTGTCAGCGATCAACACAGACTTTCCCTTGTTTGTTCCACGTTGCCACGCTTGATCCCGTGCACCAAGCAAGTTGCTCGCCACAGGGTGCATGGGGGCGCCGGTAGCGGGGCGGGGCGTGTCATGGCATCCCGATTGACACAGTGCTGCTTCAATTTGCAACACCGGTGTTGCGCACCGGGGTTGGCAAACGTTCTGCTCATGGTCGCAACAGAGAGTCATGAGCACCGTCCGGACACCGCTGACCGGCTTGGCCTGCATATTGCTAAACAGGGTCCATCGCCCCGTTTTTCAGCCTTCAGATACCGGAGACAAGCCCATGAAGCGCCCCACGAAATCCCGCCTGCATTCCCTGAGTCGATGGGCCCTCGCCGCAGCCGTCGGTGCCGGTCTGGCCGCCGTCGTTCATGCCCACGGTGACGTCACGCCCCAGGCGGTGGACACCAGTTCACTGCCCAAGCTGGGCGAGAAATGGTTGCCCAGCAACCCCTACACCCCGGACGTTCCTGAGTACAAGGAGGCCCTGCGCATCGGGACCTCGGCCTACAACCAGAACTGCGCCCGTTGCCACGGTCTTGAAGCCATCTCGGGGGGCATCTCTCCCGACCTGCGCAAGTTCGACCAGGAATGCTCCGGCCTGTCTGACGCAGGCAAGAAGAAGGAGTGTTTCAAGGAGATGGACGAGTACTACATGGCCACCGTGCGCCGCGGCCGCGTTCGCGACGGGCGCGTCTACATGCCGCCTTTTGAGGGCACACTCTCGCAGGAGGCCATCTGGACAATCAAGACCTACATCGACACCCGCCGCGAGCCCTGATGCCGCCGGCTGATGCAGGCCAAAAAATCCACTGACCAGGAGACAAGAGCGTGAACAGACCACGGTTGCATCCGGGCGAGTCGCGGCGAGACGAACCTGCCAGCCCCCAGCGCCGGCGCTGGATGACCGCCGCGCTGTGCGCGACAGCGGCACCGCTGGCACTGGCGCAGCGCCCCGACGAGGGCGAGCCCTCCGAGTTCGAGGTGATCAAGCGGCGTGGCTCCCTCATCGTCGCCGTCTACAAGGACAACGAGCCCTATTCCTACGGGCCGCCGGGCGAGATGCGCGGCTTGGACATCGACATTGCCCGGGCGCTGACGCGCGAAATGGGGCTTGGCCTGTCACTGCTGCCGTTCCAGGCCGCCGAAGACATGCACGGCGACCTTCGCAACATGGTCACCCGAGGTCACTATCTCGGCTATGGCCCGGCGGACATGCTCATGCGGGTACCGGTGGACATGCACCTCATGATGGCCGACCGCCTCGCCCTCATCTTCGGCACCTACCAGAAAGAGCAGCCGGTGCTGCTGATCGACCGTCGCCGCATTGACCGGGTGGACACGCCGGACGATCTCAAAGGCCAGGTTCTGGCGGGGGAGCGTGGCATGGGGCTGACCTCGGCGCTGATGGGCTACGGCGGCGGCCTGCTCAAGGAACAGGTCCGCCTTTTCGACACCAGCCTGCTGGCAGCCGAAGCCGTGGTCAGGGGCGATGCGGCCGCTGCGTATGTGACCCGCGCCCAGGCCGAGTACGTGCTGGCACGCCAGGGCACCGTACCGGGGCACCTCGTGATGGAGGAGTTCAAGCTGGGCAACCAGGTCGACCGGGGCTGGCCGGTGGGGGTGGCCATCAAGTCACGCAACCGCGAGTTGCGCCTGCTGGTCGAAGAATCCTTCAAGCGCCTGCATGCCTCGGGCGAGATGCTGGCCATCTTTCGGCAGAACAGGCTGACCCTCACCACCGCCTGAGGTCGCAGCCCAGGCAAGCGGGCAGGGCATTCAGCCGCCTGGCCGCTTGCGCCCCAGTTTGCGGTAGACCGTGGCCCGGCTGATGCCCAGGGCCCGTGCCGCTTCCATAACGTTGCCGCGCGCATCTTCCACCGCCTTGCGGATCAGGGCGGTTTCCACATCCTTGAGCGGGACCGCATGGCGCGCGAGGGCGGCATCGGGTGAGAGCCTGACATCCTGTGCCAGCACCTGCAGCCGCAAGCCGCTCCACAGCGGCACCTCCACCGGGCCGTTGTGGTGGCGCGCCGCATCGAACAGGCTGCTCAGCGGCAGAGCCAGGTGCGTGCTGGCGTGTCCGGCCGCCACCTGGGCAGGCAGTCCCAGCATGTCCGCGGCTGGCCGGTTCAGTCCGGTGATGTGTCCGTCATCATCAAGCGAAACCAGGCCGTCGCTGTCGTCCCCCAGCACCCTGCCAGGCCAGTTCATGCGCAGCAGAAGTCGGTGGGGGCGGGCCAGTACGAGGGCATTCTCGATGCTGCGTGCCGCCTGCGACACCAGGTGCTTGAGTGCCGGTTGCTCCGGCACGTCCACACCGGTGAGATCGAGCATGCCCACACAACGACCGTCCGGCCCCCAGATGGGGGCTCCGGCGCAGCTGAAGATGCTGTTGTCGCGGAAAAAATGTTCGCCCCGGTGCAGCCAAAGCGCCTGCGTTTCGGCCAGCACCGTGCCGATCGCGGTGGTGCCGACGGCCCTTTCCGACAGGTCCACGCCCACCCGGGCAATGGCCGCTGCCGCCGGGTGGTGCCGGTCGACCGGACCATTGACCTCGATCACGATACCCTGCGCGTCGGTCAGGATGGCGAAGTAGCGGGTGTGCAGCATGGCCCGCGACATGGAGCGGATCACCGGCGCTGCCGCTTGCTGCAGCGGCATGCTGGCTTCCTGGGCCCGGCGCCTGGACGGCTCGGTCACCGGCTCGAACTGAACCCGTGAGCCTGGCTCCAGTCCCATGTCCAGGCAGCGCCGCCATGAGCGGTCGATCGGTGCTGCCAGCCAGGGGCAGGCAGCCGGATCGCGAACATCCAGTACGGCACGGCGGGCCCGCTCGATCTGGGCCAGCCGGTGGCCGGACGTCAATGCCTCTTGCGTCGTGTGCGTCACCTGTTGTTATCTCCGTGTGGACCGGTGTCAGCGAGTTTACGGGCGCTGGGCGACCGGCGTGCTGTTCCATATCGGAACACCCCATGACCGCGCCTCAGCGCCTGCCGGCCATTCGGCTGCGGTCCCGGCAGGTGGCGCAAGTCGCGTGCCACCGTTGCGTTGGTGCAGCCCTTTCAGAGGGCGGCTCCGTCAGCTGATACCGGTTCGCATCCTGTCTCAAGCTGAGACTTTGTCGCGGTGAAGCCCCGGCGCCAAGGGTTAACCCTTGGTCATGCTGCCGCCGGCTTCGCAACAATGTTATGCAGCCACGAACATAAGCCCCACGATGGCCGGCGTGGTCCCACAACCGGAGACACACATGCAGAAAACCCTCCACATCAACGCCGACAAGTGCACCGGATGCCTCCAGTGCGAGATGGCCTGCTCCTTCGAGAACTACGGCACCTACGCCACCTCGAAGTCCCGCATCAAGGTCTTCGACTTCCACCACACCGGCAAGAAGGTGCCCTACACCTGCACCCAGTGCGACGAGGCCTGGTGCCTGCATGCGTGCCCGGTGGAGGCCATCACGGTGGACAAGGCCACCGGCGCCAAGGTGGTCAACGAAACCACCTGCGTGGGCTGCAAGGTCTGCACCATCAGCTGCCCGTTCGGCACCATCAACTACGTGCAGGAAACCGGCAAGGTCCAGAAGTGCGACCTGTGTGGCGGCGATCCGGCCTGTGCCGACGCCTGCCCGACCGGCGCCATCACCTATGTCGACGCCAACTGGACCGGCATGGACAAGATGAAGCAGTGGGCCGACAAGCTGGGCAACCAGGCGGCCGCCTGATCCCCCAACGCATACAAGGAGCATCAACATGTCTTGGGCTGGAAAAATCCTCCGCGTCAACCTGACCGCGGGCACCGTCAAGTCCGAACCGCTGAACATGGAGTGGGCCCGTGCCTACCTCGGTTCCCGTGGTCTGGCCGCCAAGTACCTCACCACCGAGATCGATCCCAAGGTCGATCCGCTGTCGCCGGACAACAAGATCATCTGGGCCACCGGTCCGCTGACCGGCACCATGGCCTCCACCGGTGGCCGTTACACCGTCTCCACCAAAGGCCCTCTGACCGGCGCCATTGCCTGCTCCAACTCGGGCGGCTACTGGGGTGCCGAGCTCAAGATGGCCGGCTGGGACATGATCATCTTCGAGGGCAAGTCGCCCAAGCCGGTGTACCTTTACATCAACGACGATGTGGCCGAGCTGCGTGACGCCTCCCACCTGTGGGGCCAGAGCGTCTGGAAGACCGAGGAAGCCCTCAAGACCGGCCTGCAGGATCCGTTGCTGCGTGTCTGCAGCATCGGCAAGTCGGGCGAGGTGGGCGTTCTGTACGCCGCCGTGGTGAACGACCTGCACCGCGCGGCCGGCCGCTCCGGCGTCGGCACCGTCATGGGCAGCAAAAACCTCAAGGCGATTGCCGTGCGCGGCACCAAGGGCGTGGGCAACATCCGCGACCCGAAGGCCTTCATTGCCGCGGCCAAAGCGGCCAAGAAGGTGCTGGCCGACAACGCCGTCACCGGCCAGGGCCTGCCCACCTACGGCACCCAGGTGCTGATGAACGTGATCAACGAGGTCGGCGCGCTGCCCACCCGCAACCACCGCGACGTGCAGTTCGAGGGCGCCAAGGACATTTCGGCCGAAGCCATGGCCACGCCGCGCGCCACCGACGGCAAGAAGCACCTGGTGACCAACCAGGCCTGCTTCGGCTGCACCATTGCCTGCGGTCGCATCTCGAAGATCGACGAGGGCCACTTCTCGGTGCAGAACAAGCCCGAGTACTGGGGTGCCTCCGGTGGTCTGGAGTACGAAGCCGCCTGGGCCCTGGGCGCCGCCAACGGCGTCAATGACCTGGAAGCCCTGCAGTTCGCCAACCTGATCTGCAACGAGGAGGGCATGGACCCGATTAGCTTCGGCGCCACCATCGGTGCCGTCATGGAGCTGTACGAAATGGGCGTGCTGACCAAGGAGCAGATCGGCATCGAGGCACCGTTCGGCTCGGCCAAGGCCTTGTGCGAACTGGCCGTCATGACCGCCCGCGGTGAAGGATTCGGCAAGGAAATCGGCCTGGGCTCCAAGCGCCTGACCGCCAAATACGGCCACCCCGACCTGTCCATGAGCGTCAAGGGCCAGGAGTTCCCGGCCTACGACGGTCGCGTGGTGCAGGGCATCGGCCTGGCTTACGCCACCTCCAACCGCGGCGCCTGCCACCTGCGTGGCTACACCATCGCCTCCGAGGTGCTGGGCATTCCGGTCAAGACCGAACCCACCGAACACGAAGGCAAGCCCGAACTGGTGAAGGCCTTCCAGGACGCCACCGCCGCCTTCGACTCGGCCGGCATCTGCGTGTTCACCAGTTTCGCCTGGACCCTGGCCGACGTGGCCCCCCAGGTGCAGGCCGCCTGTGGCGAAGAGTTCACCATGGAGCAGCTCAACCACATCGGTGAGCGCATCTGGAACATGGAGCGCGAATTCAACAACGCCGCCGGGTTCACCAAGGCCGACGACAGCCTGCCCAAGCGCCTGCTGACCGAAGCCGCCAAGACCGGCCCTGGCAAAGGCGTGGTGAGCAAGCTGCCCGAGATGCTGCCCAAGTACTACGAGGTGCGGGGCTGGGACAGCGAAGGCCGTCCGACCACCGACACCAAGGCGCGTCTGGGTCTCTGATCCCGAGCACGAGGGACTGAGCCGGTGAAGAAGCGGTCCCTGTGACCGCTTCTTTCTTTCTGACCTGGAGAACACGAACATGACCCACCACGTCATCCTCGGCGCCGGCCCGGCCGGCGTCATCGCGGCAGAAACCATCCGCAAGCACGCGCCCAAGGACACCATCACCGTGGTCGGCGACGAGAACGAGTCGCCGTATTCCCGCATGGCCATTCCCTACCTGCTGATTGGCAAAGTCGGTGAGGAGGGCACGCACCTGCGGCACACACCGGGGCATTTCGAGGCCCTGGGCGTCAAGGTGCTCAGAGGGGTGCGCGCCAAGTCGGTCGATGCGCAGGGCCGCCGCGTCGCACTGAGCGACGGCAACACCCTGTCCTTCGACAGGCTGCTCATCGCCACCGGCTCGTCACCCGCCACACCGCCGATCCCCGGCATTGACGGACCCGGTGTCCACAGCTGCTGGACGCTGGCCGACGCACGGGCCATCGCCGACCTGGCCAAACCGGGGGCCAAGGTGTTGCAGATGGGCGCCGGCTTCATCGGCTGCATCATCATGGAAGCCCTGCAACAGCGCGGTGTCGAGCTGTCCGTGGTGGAAATGGGCGACCGCATGGTGCCCCGCATGATGGGGCCGACCGCGGGCAGCATGATCAAGAACTGGTGCGAGTCCAAGGGAGTCAAGGTCTACACCGGTGCCAAGGTCGAGGCGATCGAGCGCGGCCCCCTGCCGGAGCCTGGCCTCATGGGCAAGATCGCCGAGGTCGTCGGCATCGGTTCTTCGGAGCCGGCCGGTGGCCCCATGCGTGTTCGCCTGTCGACCGGGCAGACCCTGGAGGCCGACCTGGTCATCAGCGCCACGGGTGTCCGACCGAACATCGGCTTCCTTGAGAATTCGGGTATCCGCTGTCTGGTCGGCGTGCTCACGGATGAACACCTGCAGACCAATGTGCCGGGCATCTACGCCGCCGGCGACTGCGCCGAGGCCTTCGACAAGGTCTCGGGCAAGACCATCGTCAGCGCCATCCAGCCCAACGCGGCCGAGCAGGCACGGGTGGCCGCCCTCAACATGGTGGGGCAGGCGGCCGAGTTGCAGGGGGTGACGCAGATCAACGTGCTCGACACCCTGGGCCTTATTTCCAGCAGCTTCGGCAACTGGGAGGGCTTGCCGGGCGGTCAGCATGTGGAACTGACCGACGAGGCCAACCACAAGCACCTGAGCCTGCAGTTCAAGGACGACCTCATGGTGGGCTGCAACAGCGTCGGCTGGACAGACCACGTCGGCGTGATGCGCGGCCTGGTCGAAGGCCAGGTCAGGCTGGGTGTATGGAAGGACCGCCTGCTGGCCGACCCGACCCGCCTGATGGACGCCTATCTGGGCGCCGCCCAGGGTCAGGGGCACTGGAGCGGCGCGGCCGACGAACGGCGCCGGGCCTGAAGACCTCGCTGCCCCTGACAGGCCCCTTGCCCTTTCGCCGGCCAGGGACCCCGGTTATGCACACAATCACACCATGAAGATCACCTTCAAGCTGTTTGCGACCCTGACCGATTACCTACCGGCCGATGCGCGCCGCAGCAACCAGGTCGAACTCGACGTGGCGCCTGATGCGCCCATCAGCCAGATCATCGAGCCTTTCGGTCTGCCACCCAAACTGGTGCACCTGGTGCTGGTCAACGGCAAGTACATCGCCCCCGAACAGCGCATGAGCACGACCTTGTCGGAAGGCGATGTGCTGGCCATCTGGCCGCCGATTGCCGGCGGCTGAAAGCGCCCTGTGCAGTCGTCCTACCCGCAGGCGTTCGAGCGCGACATGGCCACCAGCGAGGCCGAATGGTTGGCGGCCTTGCCGCGTGCCATCGGTGCTGCACAAGCCAGCTGGCGCTTCGAAGGTCCGCGTCAGGCCATGGTGAGTCTCCCGTCCGGTCACCTCCTCATCGGCTGGGAACCCCTGCCCGAGCGCCGCATCGCCTTGCTGGTGATGCAGCGGCTGCTGGTGAGATTCCGGTTCGAAGGCGTCGACGAGGGTCAACGTCTGGCGTTCATGAAGCCCTTCGACCTGACGCTGCAGCGCGGCGGCGGATGAAACCTCGGCCGTCGCTGGCATCAGCCCATCAGGTCAGGCCCTGGCCGAGCGCGGCTTGCCGGACATCCAGCCCATGATGGCGTAAGTCAGGATGGTGGTGGCCACCAGCCCCACACCGTAGACGAGGGCAATCAGGAACCAGTCCGCCGGGCCACCGGCGTCGGTGAATCCGGACGACGATACCTTGGCCATGATGACCAGGGCCACCACACCGCCGAGCAGGCCCAGCAACTCGGCACGCACCAGACGGCGGGAGACGATGCCCCGCTCACGGACCAGCAGGGCAACAAACGCCGTCACGGCCAGCACCGCCGCCAGCAGCATGACCCAAAGCATGGGGCCGAGCATTTCCTGGAACACCGCCAGGAACACCATCGGATCAAGTTCTTTCATGTCGTGTCTCCACTTCGTTCAGCTTCTCAGGCGCGACCGCGCAACATGCTCAGGTAGGTGGGCTTGAGGGCCATGGTCTTCATCACCCAGCTGATCCACAGCTCCTCCAAGGGGGCAATCACGCCAGGGAAGGACTGGATCAGGTTGTCCTTGTAGTCGAACTCGATCAGCATGGCCTGCCCCAGCCGGGTGATCAGCGGGCAGCTGGTGTAGCCGTTGTAGACCTCGTCGGAAGTCTTGCCGCCGATCTCGGCGACCAGATGGTCCACCGCCACCGGCACCTGCCACTTCACGCTGGCCGCGGTCTTGCCCTTGGGCACACCGGCAATGTCACCCAGCCCGAACACGTTCGGGAAGCGCTTGTGGCGCAGGGTGTCGCGATCCACCTCCATCCAGCCGTCGGCCGCGAGGGGCCCTTCGGTCCAGGGCAGGGGACTGTTGCGCACCACCTCGGGCGCGCGCATGGGCGGCACCACGTTGATGAAGTCGTAGCCCTGTTCGGCGGTACCGGTGGGTGTTCTGTAGGTGGCGATGCGGCGGTCCAGGTCGATCGACTGCAGCACATGCTCGTGGTTGACCTTGATGCCCCGGTCCTGGTACAGCATGCGCACCTTCTCGGCCACGATGGGCACACCGAACAGGCTCTTGCTCTGTGCCATGTAGATCAGCTCGGCCTTGCTCCGGTTGCCCGCGCGGCGCAGCCGGTCGTCGGTGATGAAGGTGTATTTCAGGGGCGCCCCAGCGCACTTCATTTCACCCAACGGGCGACCGAACAGACCCGTGCCTCCCTTGTCGACAAAGGCCGACATGGCCTGCCAGGTGGCGGCCGCGCCTTGCGGGCTGTGGTAGATGCTGCCCATGCCGTTCTGGCCGATGCGGGCGGTGTCCATGCCCTCGATGGCGCCGTAATCCAGCTCCAGTCCGGTGGCCACGATGAGGTAGTCGTAGGGCAGCGTGCGTCCGCCAGAAGTCACCACCTTGTTCCCTTCCGGGTCGATTTCCGCCACCGCCTCGCTGACCCACTCGACGCCGCGCGGCATGTACTCGCGGGTCTGCGAGACGACGTAGTCCTGCGGCTTGATGCCGGCGGCCACCAGGGTGAATCCAGGCTGGTACCAGTGTTCCTTGCGACCCTCGACCACGGTGATGGTGGCACCGTCCAGGGTTTTGGCCAAGTGTGAGGCGGCGGTCAGTCCCGCGGCACCACCGCCGGCAATGACGATGCGGGCCTGGGTCTTGAGGCGGGCCTTGGCCTGTGCCCGGGGGCTTGCCAGGCCAGTGCCCACGGCCGCAGCCACTGGCAGGGCACCCAGTCCGCCCAGAAGACGACGGCGCACCACATCTGTGGGCGTGTCGGCGGGTGTAGAAGGTCGGGGAACGGACTTCATGGTGGTCTCCTGTGCGTGCTGCCTGGGCTGTTTCAAGCCATATACCCCAAGGGGTAATGAAATGATGCAGGCAAAACACCGATCGGACTTTGAGATTTGTCAAAGTCTTGGATCGTGCGGGTGAACGTCAGAGCCTTGCAGGCGGCCGCGAAAGCAGCGCCGGGCCCCGGTCCCTCGGGGTTTCAGTGGCCGGTTGGGAACCAGGCTCCGGCCATCTTCATGCCCAGCACCGTCAGGGCCAGCGAGCCGAACAGGTGAAGCGCGGCATTGCCGATGGCCAGCAACACCCGCCCGTGCTGCAGCATGGACACGACTTCCACCGAAAAGGTCGAAAACGTGGTCAAGGCGCCCAACAGTCCGGTCACGATGAACAGTCGCCAGGCCGGATCCAGCTGGGGCTGGCTTTGAAAGAACACCACGGCCACACCGACGAGCCAGGCGCCGACCCAGTTGGCCGTCAGTGTGCCCCAGGGGAGCAAGGCCGCCGGCTGGTTCAGCCACAGGCCCAGCTGCCAGCGCGCCAGGGCGCCGGCGCTGGCACCGATGCAGATGGCCATGGCGGTCAGCATGTTCCGTTCTCCTCAGAACGATCAGAACGGCGGGCTGCCGTCAGTCGCCGATGCCTCCGCACCGACCGGATCCGCGGCCTGGGGTGCTGCCCGGCCAGTGCTTGTCGGAGCATACGACGCGCGAGAGATGCCCGGGGTCGGGTTGGCGGCCGCCGACTGCGCCGCTGCCGTCACCGCATCAGGTGAAAGCTCGCCGCCCAGGGCGTCGATCAGCGCCGGAATCAGCTGGCGCAGTTCCCCGGTGGACAGGGCGACGTCGGTGTCAAAGGCGTCCTCGCCTTCGGTGCTGTTGCGTTCGTCGAACACCCCTTCCAGGAAGCCGATCTTCTTGAGCTGCATCGACTCGGTCAGCACGAAGCCGACTCGCCCTTCCCAACTCATGGCCAGGCGGGTGGGCAGCTTGCCCTCGCTGATGTGTTTGCGCACCTCGTCGTTGAGGAGGTGGTGGCGGGTGAAGCGGACCACCGATTTTTCCTCATCGTGCGACTTCAGTTCGCACTCGCGCTCGACCGACAGGCCAGCCGGCCACTCGTCGTTGGACTCGGCCATCAGCCACTGGGTCATGGCGGTCTGCGGGGTCATGGCGGTGTTCAGCAAGGCCATGGCCAGTCCGTCAAAGGCACGGACCAGGGCGGTGACGACCTCGTCGTTCTTGCCCTGGCTGCTCGAGTCGGTCACCAGCCAGCCGTTTTCGGGGTCGATCCATACCCAGACATGGCTCTGCCGCTCGAAGGCCTGCGGCAGCAGGGAGAGCAGGGCGTCTTCGCGCAGCGCCTTGGTTTCCTTCTTGCCCGGCTTGCGGCCGGTGGTGGCTTCAATGTGATCGGCGGCTTCCTGGGCTTTCTTTCGGACCACCGAGCCGGGCACCGCCTTGCTCTCGATCTGCAATCGCAGAATGCGCTGACCGTTGATCGACTCGACCAGTGCCCCGTGCCCCTGTCCTCGCGGTTCAATCCAGCCCACCGACTTGTCCTGGGTGGCACTGCAAGGCACGAAACGCCCGGCGTCGAGGGCCGCTTCCATGCTGTCGAGGGTGGGGGCCCAGCCGGGCTGCAGACGGTAAAGCGTGAGGTTCTTGAACATGAACCGAGTGTATCGGCTTCATTCCTGACGGCTTCCGCACATGCGCTAGCATCGGTGCCTCTCTGTTCCACAGCGTTGGTCAACCTTTCCCTTCAGTTGCACCTCGTGAATCCATGAAGCCACAGCCATCGGATCGGTTGCACGCCAGTTTGTCGGGGCGTGCTTGAGCCAGCGCTCCTTTGCCGTGCTCGGTGCCGGCATGGTCGGTGTCTGCTGTGCGCTGGAACTGCGGTCGCGCGGTCACCGTGTGACCCTGTTCGAGCGGGGTGAGCCAGGCGGCGAAACCTCGTCAGGCAATGCCGGTGTGGCGGCGCGCAGCTCGCTGGTGCCGCTGAACCACCCCGGCCTGTGGCAAACGCTGCCCACGCTCCTGGGCAACCGCAGTGGCGTCCTGCGCTACCACCCGGCCTACGCGCTGCGGCGCGTCGGCCGGCTGGCCGCCTTTCTCCGGCAGGCCCGCCAGCAGCCGTTCGATCGCACCACGGCCGCGCTGGATGCGCTGATCGTCCATTCGCGGCAGCGACACCGCCACTGGGCGACCGAAGCCCGTGTGCAGCACCTGTGGCGCAACGACGGCTGGCTCTACCTGTACCGCTCACGGCAGGCGTATGAGGCCTCCCATCGCATCCGTGAGACCTGGTCGCGATTCGGCGTGGCGCACGAGACGCTGGACGCCCCTGCGCTGCGTTCGATTGAGCCTGGGCTGGGCTCTGCCTATCCGGTGGCGGTCTGGGTGCGCGACGCCGATGCGGCCAGCGACCCCCGACAGGTGGTGCAGGCCTACGCCTCGCTTTTTGTCGGCAACGGCGGGCGCCTGCTGCAGGCATCGGTCCAACACCTGACCCCAGCGCCGGGCCAGGGCTGGCTGGTGCACGCGGCGGACCGGCCTGCCGAGCCGGTGGACGAGGTGGTGGTGGCGCTGGGCCCCTGGTCGCCTGGTTTGCTCGCGGGCCTGGGCTTGAAGGTGCCCATGCTGTACGAGCGGGGTTACCACATGCACTTCAGCTGGAAGGGCGCGCAACCCCTGGTGCGACCGGTCTACGACACCGGCGCTGCCTGCGTGCTGGCGCCCATGGCGGGTGGCCTGCGCCTGAGCACGGGGGTGGAGCTGAACGAACTCGACGCGCCGGCGTCGTTGGCCCAGCTGGACATGGCAGAGCGCGCGGTGCGGACCAGCCTGCCACTGGGGGAACGGCTGGATGCGCAAGCGTGGAAGGGCGCCCGGCCGACCCTGCCGGACAGCCGGCCGGCCATCGGACCATCGACCCATTGGTCTGGCCTGTGGCTGGCGCTGGGTCACCAGCACATCGGCTTCAGCACCGGGCCGGGCACGGCGGCCTTGCTGGGCAGCCTGGTCGATGGCGATTCACCCCCCTTTGATCCCGAGCCGTTTGCCCCTGGCCGCTTCAGGCTTTGAAAGTTGTCTGCCTCACATGCGCGAGGGCAGCCACAACGCGATCTGCGGGAAGGCGTAGAGCAGGGCCAGGGCCAGCGCCATCAGGAAGAAATAGGGCGCGGTGACGCGCGCAATCCAGGTGATCTGGCGCTGGGTCATGCCTTGCAGAACGAACAGGTTGAACCCGACGGGCGGGGTGATCTGCGCCATTTCCACCACGATCACCACAAAAATGCCGAACCAGATCAGGTCGATGCCGGCCGCGGCCACCGTGGGCAGGATCACGCCCATGGTCAGCACGATCATCGAAATGCCATCGAGGAAGCAGCCCAGCAGCATGTAGAACAGGGCCAGGGCCAGGATCAGCACCACCGGCGACAGATTCATGCCGGTCACCCATTCGGCCAGGTGGCGCGGCAGGCCGATGTATCCCATGGACAGGGTCAGGAACGCGGCCCCCGCCAGGATGAGCGCGATCATGCAGTACAGGCGCGTGGCGCCGATGAGTGCGTCCAGGAAAGTGCGCACGTTGAGGGATCCTTGCACCGCCGACAGGATGAGCGCACCCACCACCCCGATGGCTGCCGCTTCGGTGGCCGTGGCCACCCCGCTGTAGATGGAGCCGATGACACCCCCGATCAGCGCCACCACCGGAATCAGGTGACGCGACTCGTAGAGCTTGCGCCCGAAGGTGGCCGCAGCCTCGGCGCGTGGGACTTTTGACGGGTTGAGCAAGGCCCAGATCATGAGGTAGCCGCTGAACAGCGCGGCCAGCATGAGGCCGGGCAGCACGCCGGCCATGAACAGCTTGGCAATCGACACCTCGGCGGCCACGCCGTAGACGATCATGATGATGGAGGGCGGAATCAGCAGGCCCAGCGTGCTGGCGCCGCCGAGCGAGCCCACGATCTTGTCGGCCGGGTAGCCACGCTGGCTCAGTTCGGGCATGCTCATCTTGCCCACGGTGGCGCAGGTGGCCGCTGACGAACCGGAGACCGCAGCAAAAATGGTGCAGCCCAGAATGTTGGTGTGCAGCAGGCGGCCGGGCAGTGCGTTCACCCAGGGTGCCAACCCCCGGAACATGCTTTCCGACAGCTTGGTCCGGAACAGGATTTCGCCCATCCACACAAACAGGGGCAGGGCGGTCAGTGTCCAGCTGCTGGACGCGCCCCAGATGGTCAGGGCCATGGCGTCACCGGCCGGTCGCGAGGAGAACAGCTGCATGCCGATCCAGGCCACGCCGGCCAGGGTCAGTCCGATCCAGACCCCGCTGCCCAGCAGGGCAAACAGCGACAAGACCAGCAAGGAGGTGATCCACATGTCACTCATGGCCAAGCTCTCCTGCGGTGCGGGTGCGCCGCCCCATGAGTTCCAGCACCCACTCGTCCAGCAAGGCAATCAGCAGCACGGTGGTGCCAACCCCCATCATGATCTGCGGGATCCACAGCGGCGTGGCGTCGGCGGAGGTCGAGATGTCGTGGAACAGGCGCGATTGCCAGGCCAGCCGCCAGGCGTAGAAGCACAGCACGCCGGCCATCAGCGCCGACACGCTCAGGGCCCACAGCTCCAGTCCTTTGCGGGTCTTTCCGGCAAACCGGCTGATGATGAGCGTGACCCGGATGTGCTCACCGTGCTTGAGCGTGTGCGCCAGGGCCAGAAAGCCCGCGCCCGCCATGGCGTAGCCGGCATACGCGTCGGTGCCTGGCACGTAAAAACTCATCAATCGTGAGACGATGGACAGCAGCACCATGGACAGCACGCCCACCATGCACAGGGCGGCCAGCCAGGCGGAGCCAAGATAGAGCCAGTCCAGGGATTTTCGCAACATGGTTCGCGGGGATGGGGTAGGGTGGCCTGGGCGACGCCTAGTCCGGAACGGAGGCACGGTACGCGCCGATCCGTCCCGGGTGGGTCGCAAGGTCGATACTGCTTACTTGCGGTAGGAGTCCAGCAGGGCTTGTCCCTCGGGGCCTGCCCGGCTGAGCCATTCCCGGACCAAGGTCTCACCGACCTTGAGCATGTCCGCTCTGAGGGCCTCGGACGGAGGCGACACCGTGACCCCATTGGCTCGCAGCGTGTTCAGGCTGTCTGTGTTGACCTTTTTCGAGGCCTCCCAGCCGCGCACCTCGGCATCGGCCGCTGCCTTGAGCACCGCGTCCTGAGTGGCCTTGTCCAGGGCATTGAAGGCACGCAGGTTGACCACGACTGCATTCTTGGGGAGCCAGGCCTGGGTGTCGTAGTAGAACTTCAGGTGTTCGTAGGTCTTGGTGTCGACTCCGGTGGAGCCGGACGACATGTAGGATTCCACCACGCCGGTGGCCATGGCCTGGCTCAGTTCGGCCGCCTGTACGGTCACCGGCTGGGCACCCACCAGCTCGGCGATGCGCGAGGTGGCGGGGCTGTAGGCGCGCCACTTCACGCCGCGCAGGTCGGCGGCCGAGTTGATCGGTTTCTTGGCATAGATGCCCTGGGGGGGCCAGGCCACGGCGTACAGCAGCTTCATCCCCTGTTCACCGAGCTTCTTCTCAAGGAAGGGCTTCTGGGCCTGGTAGAGCTTCATGGCTTCGTCGTAACTGGTGGCCAGGAAGGGCAGGCCGTCGGTGCCGAACAGCTGCCATTCGTTCTGGAAATTCACCAGCAGGATCTCGCCGATCTGGGCCTGTCCACCCTGCACGGCACGCTTGATTTCGGGCGCCTTGAACAGCGATGCACCGGCATGCACCGTGATGTTGAGCTTGCCTGCTGAGCCCTTGGCGACGTCTTCGGCAAACTGGGTCAGGTTGACCGAGTGGAAGTTGGTGGCCGGGTAGGCGGCTGGCAGGTCCCATCTGGTCTGGGCCATGGCAGGAAGGCTCAGTGCCACGGCGGTGGCGGCCATCGATAGGCTGAAGAAGCGACGTTTCATGAGGACGACTCCATAGGGTTGAAGGACTCGGCGCGGCCGTTGCTCAGGACGACGCCCCGGCGCGCTTCCGGGCGAATGGCATTCTGGCTGCACGCCGGCAGACTGTGATCGGTGTTTTCCCTTAATGTCAATAAATTGTTGGCAAATCGTCGGTGTTATGAATAAACTGCGCACCAGTTCGGACACCGGAAGACACCGAGGCACATCATGGCCAAGACGAAAGCAAGCTCCAAGCCAGGCGCAGGGGGGCACCCCATCGTGTCGTCGGCGCATCTGGTGTCTCCACGCAGCGCCGAAATGAGCGAGTTCGAATTCGGCCTGATCGTGGCCGGCAATGCCTTCCATCGCTGGATCACGCACTGCATGAGTGCAGCGGGCCTCAAGGACCTGACGGCGCTGGATGTGCTGGTACTGCACCACGTGACCCATCGCGCCCGGGACAAACGTTTGTCCGACATCGCCTTCATCATGAACGTGGAAGACACCCACCTGATCAACTACTCCCTGAAGAAGCTGCAGGGGCTGGGCGTGGTGGTCTCCAGCAAGAACGGCAAGGAGGTGACCTACGCGCCCACCGAAAGCGGCAAGGCGTATGTCGACCGTTACCGCGATATCCGGGAAGCCTGCCTGATCGACGCCCTCAAGGCCGACGACGCCCTCAATCACGACATCGGACAGCTCGCGCGCCTGCTGCGCGTGCTCTCCGGCATCTACGACCAGGCCGCCCGCTCGGCGGCCTCTCTGTGAATCCAAGCATCTGAACACAGTCATGCAGACCCAACCCGAGCAGCGCTGGCAATTCTGGATCGACCGCGGCGGCACGTTCACCGACATCGTGGGCCGCAGGCCCGACGGTTCGCTGGTCACCCACAAGCTGCTGTCCGAGAACCCCGAGCACTACCGCGATGCGGCGGTGGCGGGCATTCGGCACCTGCTGGGACTGGCGCCGGGCGAGCCGATCTCGCCGGACCAGGTCGAGTGCGTCAAGATGGGCACCACCGTGGCCACCAATGCGCTGCTGGAGCGCAAGGGTGAGCCGACCCTGCTGGTGACCACCCGCGGCTTTCGTGATGCCTTGCGCATCGCCTACCAGAACCGCCCCCGCCTGTTCGACCGCCACATCGTCCTGCCCGAACTGCTGTACAGCCGGGTGGTCGAAGCCCAGGAACGCATGGACCCCCATGGGAACGAGTTGCAGGCGCTGGACGAGGAGCACCTGCGCGAACGTCTGTGGGCTGCCTTCGACGCCGGCCTGCGCAGCACGGCCATCGTGTTCATGCACGCCTGGCGCTACCCGGCACACGAGCAGGCCGCAGCACGCATCGCGCGCGAGGTCGGCTTCACCCAGGTCAGCACCTCGCACGAGACCAGCCCGATGATGAAGTTCGTCAGCCGCGGGGACACCACGGTGGTCGACGCCTATCTCTCTCCCATCCTGCGCCGCTATGTCGAGCA
>CALMYH010000028.1 GCA_937873395.1 uncultured Burkholderiales bacterium | reverse complement strand
CTCATGGCTCAATCCTCTCAGAGAAAAGAGCCTCCTCAAAACCCGGGGCGGTTCAGTATGTCAGCCAGCACTTGGCGCTGGTCCGGCTTGAGAAAGAAAAAGTAAACCCATATTGGGTCGCCTACAGCATGCTCTCCTCGTTTGGCCGACAGCAGTTCCAAGCCGGTGGCTATGGGGGAACAAAGGTTCAGCTCGGGCTGGATGAAATCAAGGAGTTTGCGCTGTACCTGCCGCCTTCACTTGAGGAACAAGATGCACTGGTCCGAGAGCTTGCCAATGAACTGGAACGACTGAAGGCACTGAAACAACAGGTCGAGAACGCCATCCATCGCCTGACCGAATACCGCTCAGCCCTGATCACCGCTGCGGTAACCGGCCAGATCGACGTGCGGGGGGTGCGGGTGCCGGCCGCCGCCTGAGGCACCAACAGGGGGACTCAACAAAATGACAAAACACACCGAAGCGCGGTTTGAAGACGCTATCGTCCACCACCTGTGCACGCACGGCGGCTACAGCTTTGTGGACTACCTCAAGGGCGAGGCGCTGGGCCGCTACGACAAGGCCCGTGCGCTGGACCCGGCCGGGGTGCTGGGTTTCATCCAGACCACGCAGCCGCGCCCGTGGCAGCGGCTGCAGGCCATCCACGGCCTGGCCACGGGCACGGTGGTGCTGGACCACCTGGTGAAAGAGCTGGACACCAAGGGCATGCTCAAGGTTCTGCGCCAGGGCTTCAAGTGCTACGGCAGCACGCTGCGGGTGGCGCTGTTCGCGCCGGCCAACGGGCTGAACCCCGACACCACCGCGCAATACGCCCACAACCGCCTGACGCTGACGCGCCAGTTGCACTACAGCGAGCGCAACGACAACAGCCTGGACCTGGTGATTTTTCTCAACGGGCTGCCGCTGATCACCGCCGAGCTGAAGAACCCGATGACCGGGCAGACGGTGGAGCACGCCAAGAAGCAGTACCAGACCGACCGCGACCCGCGCGAGCTGGTCTTCGAGTTCAAGAAGCGCACGCTGGTGCACTTTGCGGTGGACCCGGAGCTGGTGGCCATGACCACGCGGCTGGCCGGTGACAAGACCTTCTTCCTGCCCTTCAACCTGGGCAACGAGGGCCACGCCGGCAACCCGCCCGCGGCCGACGGTGGCTACCGCACGGCCTACCTGTGGCAGCAGGTGTGGCAGCGCGACAGCCTGCTGGACATATTGGGTCGCTTCATGCACCTGCTGGTGGAAGAAAAGCGCGTGCTCACCGACACGGGCATCAAGAAGATCACCAAGGAAACCATGGTCTTCCCGCGCTACCACCAGCTGGACGCGGTGCGCAGCCTGGTGGCCCATGCGCAAACCCACGGACCGGGGCATAACTACCTGGTGCAGCACTCGGCGGGCTCGGGCAAGAGCAATTCGATTGCCTGGCTGGCGCACCGGCTGTCGGCCCTGCACGACGCGAACAACCAGAAGGTGTTCGACACGGTGGTGGTGGTGACCGACCGGCTGGTGCTGGACCAGCAGTTGCAGAACACGATTTACCAGTTCGAGCACAAACAGGGCGTGGTGCAGAAGATCGATGAGGACACGCGCCAGCTGGTGAAGGCGCTGGCCAAGGGCACGCCCATCGTCATCACCACGCTGCAGAAGTTTCCGTTTGTGGCCGACACGCTGGAAAAGCTGCGCGAAGAACTGCCACCCGAAGCGCGCGAGGCGCTGGGCATCAGCACCCAGGGCAAACGCTTTGCGGTGATCGTGGACGAGGCGCACAGCTCGCAGTCGGGCGAGACGGCGATGCAGCTCAAGGGCGTGCTCAACGCCCACGGGGTGCAGGAGGCGGCGGCGCAGTACCTCGTTGACAACGGCCTTGATGGGGAACAGGGCGAGCCCGATGACGACGCCGACCACCTGGCCGGCGTGGTGCGCGAAATGCTCAAGCGCGGCAAGCAGCCGAACCTGAGCTTTTTCGCCTTCACCGCCACGCCCAAGTACAAGACCAAGAAGGTGTTCGACGAGCCGGGGCCCAACGGGCAGGCGCCGTTTCACCTGTACACCATGCGCCAGGCCATCGAGGAGAAGTTCATCCTCGACGTGCTGCAGAACTACATCACCTACGAGGCCTACTACAGGCTGGTGCAGGTGGGCGAAGACGATCCGCACGTGGAGCGTAAGAAGGCGGCCCGCGCGCTGGCCCGCACACTGAACTTTCATGAAGTGAATCTGCGTACCAAGACCGAGGTGATGGTGGAGCACTTCCGAACGTTTGTGCGCCACAAGATCGGCGGCCGGGCCAAGGCCATGGTGGTGACCGACGGGCGCTTGCACGCGGTGCGCTACAAGCAGGCGTTCGACCGCTACATCAGCGAGAAGGGCTACACCGACGTCAAGACGCTGGTGGCGTTTTCCGGCTCGGTGGAAGACCCGGAAGCGCCCGGCAAGAGCTGGACCGAAGTGGGCATGAACGGCGGCATCAAGGAAAGCGAGCTGCCCGAACACTTCGACACGCACGAATACCAGGTGCTGCTGGTGGCCGAGAAGTACCAGACCGGTTTTGACCAGCCGCTGCTGCACACCATGTACGTGGACCGCACGCTGACCGGGCTGCAGGCGGTGCAGACGCTGTCGCGCCTGAACCGCACTTGCGCGGGCAAGGAGGACACCTTCGTACTGGACTTCCGCAACAAGCCCGAAGAGATCTACAAGGCATTCAAGCCCTACTACGAAGACACGCCCACCCAGCCGCTGACCGATGCGCAGGTGCTGTACCGGCTGCACCACCAGATTGAAGAGAGCGGCCTGATCCACACCGACGAGGTGGAGCGCTTCTGCGGGGTGTACTTCAAGCCCCGGCGCAAGGAGACGGTGCACGACCACGCGGCCATGAACGGCGTGCTGGACCTGGCGGTGGAGCGCTTCAAGGCGCTGGACGAGACCGAGCAGGACGAGACCAAGGCGCTGCTGGTGAACTTCCGCAACCTGTACGGCTTTCTGTCGCAGGTGATTCCGTACCAGGACAGCGACCTGGAGCAGCTCTACACCTACCTGCGCTTCCTGCTGACAAAGCTGCCCCGCCGCGAGGGTGGTGGCCCGCTGCACCTGGAAGAAGAAGTGGAGCTGCAGTACTACCGGCTGCAGAAGATCAGCGAGGGACAGATCGACCTGAAGACGGGTGAGGCGCAACCGCTCAAGGGACCCAAGGACGTGGGCACCGGGCAGCGGGACGATGTGGTCCGGCTCTCGGAGCTGATCGACATCCTGAACGAGCGCTTCGGCACCGACTTCACACAGGCCGACCAGCTGTTCTTCGACCAGATCCAGGAAGAGGCGGTGGAGAGCGAGGTGCTGCAGAAAGCGGCAGAGAGCAATTCGGAGGACGACTTCCGCTACGTGTTCGAGAAGGCGTTCGAGGGCCTGGTGATCGACCGAATGGAAGGCAACGAAGAGATCTTCGGCAAGCTCATGGCCGATGGCGAGTTCCGCAAGATCGCGGTGCTACACCTGATGAAGCGGGTGTACGACGCACTGCAAAAGAAGCGGCCGCCAGACGCACCTTGATCACCCCCGCGGCTGCAGCAGCGGCACCCGGTTGATCGCCATCGCCGCGGCCGCCGTGCGCGTTTCCACTCCCATCTTGGCATGGATGCGCTCCAGGTGCTTTTTCACCGTGGCCGGGCTGGCACCCAGGATGTCGCCGATGTCGCGGTTGATCTTGCCCTTGGCCACCCAGTACAGCACCTCGGCTTCGCGCGCGGTCAGGCCGAAGGTCTGCGCCAGGGCTTCGAGCACGCTGGCGTCCGAGGTTTCCTGCATCACGATCAGCCAGTCACCGCCCTCGCCGTTGGGGCTGGCGTCCTCGGGGTCGCCCACCTGAAGGTGCAGGCGGAAGGTCAGGCGTCGCGGGCCGCTTTCCAGCGTCAGCCGGGGGGGTTCCTGCGCCGGTCGCCCGGGCTGCTGCAGGTCGGGCAGATGCCGCCGCAGCCACTGCAGCACCGGCTCCGGTGTCTCGGGTGCCTGGGTGCCGCAGTAGCGCTGCAGCAGCTCGCGCGCCAGTGGCGTCTGCCACATCAGCCGGCCGTCGCGTTCGCGCACGGTGATGGTGGCATAGCCTAAGGCGTCGAGCGCGTTGCGGGCCTGTTCACGCTCGACCGCGCCGTCGCGCGCGTGGCGGGCACTGCGCAGGTGCACCCCCATGCGGGCGATCACCTCGCGCGGCTTGATCGGCTTGGTCACATAGTCGGTGCCACCGGCGTCCAGCGCCGCCACCAGGTGCTCGGTCTCGGTCAGCCCGGTCATGAAGATGATCGGAATGTGCGCTGTGACCCCGTCGGCCTTCAGGCGCCGCGCCACCTCGAAACCGTCAAGACCCGGCATCACCGCATCGAGCAGGATCACATCTGGCCGCGCCTGCCGGGCCCGGCGCAGCGCGCTCTCGCCGTCCAGGGCCACCAGCACCGTGTAGCCGGCGGCATCCAGCGCGTCGTGCAGCGGCGCGACGTTGTCGGGCACGTCATCGACGATCAGCACCACCACCGCGTCACCCACCCGACGGGCACGCTCCTTGTCCTGCAGCAGTTCGGGTTCCGGGTTCATGGCGTCTGGGGGTCGGTGTCGGCCACACACAGGGCCTGCAGCTGCTGTTCGATGGCCTCGAAGCGGAACTCGCGCGCCAGCAACTTGAGCGACTGAACCAGTTCGGCCTGCTCGGGGCGCTCTTTCACCCAGCCATCGAGCCATTCGACGATGCCGCGCGGGTAACCCAGCCGCACCCGGTCCAGCAAAGGCGCCAGCTCGTCGCAACGAATGGGCGCTGCCCGCGTGGCAGGCGGCGCCACCGGCGCTTCGGGCGCTGCCTCGGCATGCAGCCAGTCGAGTGCGAGTTTCCGGCCCAGCCAGGCCAGCAAATCGCTGCGCCGAACCGGTTTGACAAAAAAGTCCTGAGGCGGCGCCTCGGCCTGTCCGTCCAGTTCGGCCTGCAAGCCCCGGTCAAAAGCGTTGGCCGACACGATGGCCACCGGAACCTCACCCCAACCCATGTGGCGCAGCCGCCGGATGGTCTCCCAGCCATCGATACCCGGCATGGCCAGGTCCATGAAGATCGCATCGGGTGCGGCCACATCGCCGGGCCGCAGACTTTCCAGCAGGCCCAACGCATCGTGACCGCTGGTGGCCAGTTTCACGTCGAAGCCGAGCGGCTGCAACCAGTGCGCCAGCAGTTCCCGGTCCGCCTCTTCGTTGTCCACCACCAGCACCTGGCGCCGTGGCCCCTGGTAGCCGGTCGGCGCGCGTGCGCCGTTGTCCGCGACCTGCTGTGCCCCGTGCGATTCGGGCAGGAACAGGCGCACCGTGAACACCGTCCCCTCTCCCGGGGCGCTGCGCACCGTCATCTCGCCGCCCATCAGGTCGGTCAGCATGCGGGCAATCGTCAGGCCCAGGCCGGTGCCCGGGCTGCCGGGAACGGCCCCTTCGCTGCCGGCCGCACCGGCGCGCTCGAAGGGCTCGAAGACCCGCTCCAGCTCGGCGGGTGCCATGCCCGGCCCGGTGTCGCGCACCTCGAACTGGGCCATCTCGCGGGCGTAGCTGACCTGCAGACAGACCGAGCCCTCCCGGGTGAACTTCACCGCATTGCCCAGCAGGTTGATCAGGATCTGCCGCAGGCGCTTCTCATCGGCCCTCACGGTGGTGGGCAGCCGGGTGGCACAGCGAAATTCGAAATGCAGGCCCTTGGCTGCGGCCTGGAGCTCGAACAGGCGGGCCACCTCGCGCAGGTGGTCGGCAAAGGCCATGGGGCGCACATCCAGGGTCATACGCCCGGATTCGATGCGCGCGATGTCCAGTGTGCCCTCGATCAGCGACAGCAGGTGTTCGCCTCCGCGGTTGATGACCTGGATCGCCTGCGCGCGGTGCGGTGCCACGTCGGTGTCTTCCTGCAGCAGTTGCGCATAGCCCAGGATGCTGTTGAGCGGTGTGCGCAGCTCGTGGCTGATGGTGCTGATGTAGCGCGTCTTGGCCTGGTTGGCCGCCTCGGCTGCACGCCGCGCCTGCTGCAGGGCCTCGTCGGTGCGCTGGTGCGACTCGATTTCCTGCATCAGCAACAGGGTCTGCCGGTTCGATTCTTCCTGGGCCACCTCGCGGCTCTTGTGAGCCAGCACCAGCCACCAGGCCACGGTAGCGGCAATCAGCAGCAGCACCGCATAAACCTGGATGAAGCCCGAGCGCAGGGCGGCGTCGAGCAGGCTGGGGTCGGCCACCGCCGGCAAGCCCTGGTCCAGGCCCTGCACCTGCTGCCGGTACAGCAGCGCCAGCACCGCCGCCAGCACCGGCGCCATCACCAACATGATCAGCAGGTAGTGCGCCAGTCCCGCTTCCAGGTAAGGCCACATGCGCCGGGGCAGCAGGCGCTGCAAGGCCCCCTGCCACTGCACCGACAGCCGCGCGTGGGGTTTGCACAGGTCACCACAACGCGCATCCAGTGTGCAGCACAGCGAGCAGATCGGACCCTGGTAGGCCGGACAATGGGCCATGTCCGGGCCCTCGTACTCCCGCTCACAGATCACGCACTTGTGGACGCTCAAGCGGTGGTAACTGCCCGCGTCAACGC
>CALMYH010000027.1 GCA_937873395.1 uncultured Burkholderiales bacterium | reverse complement strand
GTGGTCTACATGGGCAGCGAAGACGTCAAGCGCCAGAGCCCCAACGTCTACCGCATGAAGCTGCTGGGCGCCACCGTGGTGCCGGTGGAAAGCGGCAGCAAGACCCTGAAGGACGCGCTCAACGAAGCCATGCGCGACTGGGTGGCCAACGTGGACAACACCTTCTACATCATCGGCACCGTGGCCGGCCCGCACCCCTACCCGATGATGGTGCGCGACTTCCAGAGCGTGATCGGCACCGAATGCCTGCAGCAGATGCCCGAAATGCTCCGTGAGGCCGGGTGCACCGGCGAACAGCCCGACGCCGTGGTCGCGTGTGTCGGCGGCGGCAGCAACGCCATGGGCATCTTCTACCCGTACATCAACCACGCCGGGACGCGCCTGATCGGCGTCGAAGCCGCCGGCGAGGGCCTGGACAGCGGCAAACACTCGGCCTCGCTGCAGATGGGCAGCCCCGGCGTGCTGCACGGCAACCGCACCTATGTGCTGCAGGACGACAACGGCCAGGTGACCGAAACCCACAGCGTCAGCGCCGGCCTCGACTACCCCGGCGTCGGTCCCGAGCACGCCTACCTCAAGGACATCGGCCGCGCCGAATACGTCGGCGTCACCGACACCGAGGCGCTGGAGGCTTTCCACCACCTGTGCCGCACCGAGGGCATCATTCCGGCCCTGGAGTCTTCCCACGCCATCGCCCATGCGATGAAACTGGCCCGCAGCCTGCGGCCGACGCAGTCCATCCTGGTCAACCTCTCCGGACGTGGCGACAAGGACATCGGCACCGTGGCCGACCTGTCCAATGCCGACTTCTACTGCCGTCCGAGCTGCCGTGGCCAGTCGGTCAAGGGGGGCACAGATCCCGTCATCAAGCTGACGCCCAGCGCTGGAGTCAAGAAGCCATGAGCCGCATCGAACACACCCTGGCCACCCTGCTGGCCGATGGCCGCAAGGCCCTGATCCCCTACGTCACCGCCGGATTCCCCTACGCCGACATCACACCCGACCTGATGCACGGCATGGCCGAGGCCGGCGCCGACATCATCGAGCTGGGCATTCCATTCTCCGACCCGTCAGCCGACGGGCCGGTGATCCAGAAGGCCGGCGACCGCGCCCTCGCACTGGGCATCGGCCTGGTGCAGGTGCTGGCCATGGTCAAGAAATTCCGCGAGCGCAACGCCCACACCCCGGTGGTGCTCATGGGCTACGCCAACCCGATCGAACGCTACGACCAGAAACACGGCGCCGGCGCCTTCGTGCGCGATGCCGGATCGGCGGGTGTCGACGGCGTTCTGGTGGTGGACTATCCGCCGGAAGAGTGCGAAGACTTCGCCAACGCCCTGCGCGAACAGGGCCTGGACCTGATCTTCCTGCTCGCCCCCACCAGCACCGACGAGCGCATGGCCCAGGTGGCCCGGGTGGCCAGCGGCTATGTCTACTACGTCTCGCTCAAGGGCGTCACCGGCGCCGGCACACTCGACATCGGCCAGGTCGAGGCCATGCTTCCGCGCATCCGCCAGCACGTCAGCATTCCGGTGGGGGTGGGATTCGGCATTCGGGACGCCGAAACCGCCAGGGCCATCGGCCAGAGCGCGGATGCGGTGGTCATCGGCAGCCGTCTCATCCAGCTCATCGAAGACGAGCCGTTCGAAAAGGTCATTCCGGTGGCGGCCAACTTCCTGCGCGGCATCCGCAAGGCACTGGATGCCTGACCAGGGCGCCCCTGTCCAGACCTGCCCTGACCGTGGTCTAATTCACGCTCCTAAGGAGAGATCGCCGATGTCCTGGCTCGAGAAACTGCTTCCGCCCAAGATCACGCAGACCGACCCGTCCGAGCGCCGCAGCGTGCCCGAAGGCCTGTGGATCAAGTGCCCCAGCTGCGAGGCGGTGCTCTACCGCACCGACCTGGAAAAGAACCAGAACGTCTGCCCCCACTGCAGCCACCACCACCGCATCGGTGCGCGCGCGCGCCTCGACGCCTTCCTGGACGCCGAAGGCCGCTACGAGATCGCGCAGGAGGTGCTGCCGGTGGACGCCCTCAAGTTCAAGGACAGCCGCAAGTACCCCGAGCGCCTGCGCGAGGCCCTGGACAGCACCGGCGAGACCGACGCCCTGATCGTCATGGGCGGGTCGGTGTGCAGCATCAGCCTGGTCGTGGCCTGCTTCGAGTTCGACTTCATGGGAGGCTCCATGGGTTCGGTGGTGGGTGAGCGCTTTGTGCGAGGCGTCGAAGAGGCCATTGCCCAGAAAGTGCCCTTCGTCTGCTTCACCGCCACCGGTGGTGCGCGCATGCAGGAAGGCCTGCTGTCGCTGATGCAGATGGCCAAGACCAACGCCGCCCTCACCCGTCTGGCCAAGAAGGGCCTGCCCTACATCAGCGTGCTGACCGACCCCACCATGGGTGGCGTCAGCGCCGGCTTCGCTTTCATGGGCGACGTCGTGATTGCCGAGCCCAAGGCCCTGATCGGCTTTGCCGGTCCGCGTGTGATCGAGAACACCGTGCGCGTGAAACTGCCCGAGGGCTTCCAGCGCGCCGAGTTTCTTCAGACCAAAGGCGCGGTCGACTTCATCTGTGACCGGCGCGAATTGCGCAAGACGGTGGCCAGCACGCTCGCCATGCTGCAGCGACACAGCGCCGACGCGGTGGCCGATTGACCGGCGCGCCCGCGGCCGAGGCACTGACCCTGTCCCAGCTGCCCCTGTTCCCGCTCCAGACCGTCCTGTTTCCGGGCGGATGGTTGCCGCTGCGCATCTTCGAGGTGCGCTACCTGGACATGATCAAGCGCTGCCACCAGGCCGGCGCACCCTTCGGTGTGGTGTGGCTGTCCGAAGGCAGCGAAGTCCGGCGACCCGACCCTGCCGGGCGGCCCGGCGGTGACGGTTTTGCCCGTGAGGTGTTCCACCCGGTCGGCACGCTGGCGCGCATCGACAGCCTTGAGCGGCCACAGCCCGGGCTCATGATGGTGCGCTGCGAAGGCCTGCAGCGCTTCGAGGTGACCGCCAGGCGCCAGCTCCCCCACGGCCTTTGGGTCGGCGACGTCCGCCTGTTCGATCCCGATCCGGTGGTCCCGGTGGTCGATCACCTGCAACCGGTGCGCGACGCCCTCCGGCGCCTGCTGGAAAGTCTGCAGGAGCGCGACCCCGAGACCCTGCCCAACCTGCCGCTTCAGCCCCCCTACCGGTGGGACGACTGCGGATGGGTGGCCAACCGCTGGCTGGAACTGCTGCCGGTGCCCAACGACATCAAACTGAGACTGATGGCACTGGACAACCCCCTGGTGCGGCTGGAACTGGTGGCCGACCTGCTCGACAAGCTCAACCTGAACATCTAGGGCAGCAGCGACAGCGCGTGCATGTAGCGCGCACTGACCATCAGGCTGTCCCAGTCCAACGCGGGTCCCTGGGGCAGCAGCGCGCGCCGGCGCTCCTCGCTGGCCCCGCTGGGTCGCCAGTGCCCCTTGACCTGGGCACGGGCCAGGGCCTCGATGGCCTCATCGATCGGCGCTCCCCCGTCCACCACCGACTGGTTGCACAGCAGCACCAGGTCACCGCCGGCCTGAAGAGCGGCCAGGGCGGCCTCGGAGAAACCGACATCCCGGCCATCGATGTGGCGGGCCGCCTCCATGCTCAGGTCGTCGCTGAAGATGGCCCCCTGGAAGCCCAGTCGCGCACGCAGGATGTCCTGCAACCAGCGCGCCGAAAACCCGGCGGGTCGGCTGTCCACCCGGGGGTAGATCACATGGGCCGGCATGACCGCATCCAGGCTGGCCGAGAGCCAGCCGTAGGGCGCGGCGTCGTCGGCCAGGATGGCCTTGAGGCTGCGCCGGTCGACCGGGATCGCCAGGTGCGAGTCCGCCCGCACGAAACCATGACCGGGAAAATGTTTGCCGCAATTGCCCATGCCGCTCTGGCGCAGGCCGAGTGTCAGCGCCTGCGCCAGCACCGTCACCATGCGAGGGTCGCGCCCGAAGGACCGGTCCCCGATCACCGAACTCTGGCCGTGGTCCAGATCCAGCACTGGGGTGAAGCTCAGGTCCACCCCGCAGGCCCGCAGCTCGGCCCCGAGCACAAAGCCGGCGGCCGTGGCGGCATTGGTGGACCGCAGGGCCGGACCGCCTTCGGCCTCGCCTCGGCGGGGGACCGATTGCCACAACGCCCCCAGGGCTGCCATGGGCGGCAGGTGGGTGAACCCGTCGGTTCGGAAGCGCTGCACGCGACCGCCCTCGTGATCGACGGCGATCAGCAGGTCGGGGCGAACCTTCTTGATCGCGGCGCAAAGCCGGGTCAGCTGCTGGCGGTCACGCCAGTTGCGGCCAAACAGGATCACGCCGCCCACCAGCGGGTGCGCCAGCCGGCGGCGGTCGGCCTCGGACAGCGCATGACCGGCCACATCAATGATCAGGGGTGCGTGTTCAGACATGTTCAGATGATTTTCTCGACCACCACAAAACTGGCCGCATAGTCGGTCTCGTCGGTCACCGTCACGTGGGCGCGCAGGCCGCGTGCCTCGAACCAGTCGTGCAGCTCGCCGTGCAGCCGGACAAAAGGCTGACCGCTGGGCTGGTTCAGGATCTCGCAACGCTGCCAGGTCATGGGCGATCGGATGCCCAGCCCGATCGCCTTGGAGAAAGCCTCCTTGGCCGAAAAGCGCGTGGCCAGGTAGCGCAGGCCCCGACGCGGCCAGCGCGCGTTGCGCTGTTGCCAGACCAGAAACTCGGCATCCCCGAGCACCCGCCGCGCGAAGCGCTCGCCCTGACGGCCGAAGGTGGCCTCCATGCGGCGGATGTCGCAGATGTCGGAGCCGATGCCGAAGATCATGTGCGACCTCGCCCGTCGGCGCGTGCCGTTCGAAGCACGCCGCGAGAGCGCCCCTCGCCTGCGGGCGATCGCCTGGCAGCAGCGGTGGCCTCACCCATAAGCCTGCCCGATGCAGCGCAGGTAGTCGGTCACCGTGGCGGTGTAGCCCAGCTCCAGCGCGTCGGCCATCAGCGCGTGGCCGATGGACACCTCCTGCACGCCGGGCACGGTGCGCAGGAAGGCCGTCAGGTTCTCGCGGTTCAGGTCATGGCCGGCGTTCAGGCCCAGGCCCGCATCCAGCGCGGCCTGGCCGGCGGCCCGGAAGCGCTCGAGCTGGACCGGGCGCTGCGGCGTGTGCCAGGCGGCGGCATAGGGTTCGGTGTAAAGCTCGACCCGGTCGGCTCCCGTCGCCCGGGCAGCGGCCATCTGAGCGGGCTCGGCATCCATGAACAGGCTCACCCGCACGCCCAGGGCACGGGCCTCGGCAACGACCGGCCGCAGGCGGTCGGCATCCTCCGGAAAACTCCAGCCATGGTCGCTGGTGAACTGGCCCTCGCTGTCGGGCACGAAGGTCAGCTGGTGCAGCGGCAGCCCGCGCGCGCGCACCTCACGGGCCATCTGCATCAGGTTGTGGAACGGATTGCCCTCGATGTTGAACTCCCGGTCGGGCCAGTCGCGCATCAGTTCGGCCAGCTCGAACACATCGTGACGGCGGATATGGCGTTCGTCCGGTCGCGGATGCACCGTGATGCCGGCCGCTCCCGCCTGCAGGCACAGCGTGGCCGCGCGGGTGACGCTGGGAATGCCCAGATGGCGGGTGTTTCGGACCAGGGCCACCTTGTTCAGGTTGACCGAGAGGGCGGTGCGGGAACGGCGGGGGTCAGCGGTCATGGAGCGTCTCGTGGGACCTGTCCGGCGCCGGACGGCGCGCCAGTGCCTGGACATCAAGCATCAGTTGCCGGGTGCGGAACACCGAAAGCCCACTATGGTAGTGCAGCAGGGCTCGCAGCTGCAGGCGCAAGGCACCCGGCCCCCCCGCCAGCACGCCCAGCAACTCGACCAGCGGCTCGCGGGCCTCCATGGCCCGTGCCAGGGCCAGCCATTGCGCCCCCGACAGGCACTGCCCGTCATCGTCGGACGCCAGGCGCAGGCCCACTTCAGGGGTCAGCGCATAAGGGGCCGAGGCATCGAGTGCGGTCAGGCTGCTGCCTTCGTGAGCCAGGTCGGCCAGCAGGCCGATTTCGCGCAACAGCAAGAGTTCGAAGGCGCGCAACACCAGGGCCTGCGCCTGCGGCTGCTCGGACAGCAGGCGCACGGCCAGGGCGTAGTGGTCGTACAGCCGGGGGTGCGGGTCGTCCCGCGCGAGCAGGCGCAGCAGCAGCTCGTTGAGGTAGCTGCCGGACAGCAGGGCGTCGCCGGTCGGCATCACATGCCCGCCGGCCCACTGGGCCGACTTCAGCGTGCGCACTTCGGCATCGCCACCCCAGCCCAACAACAGCGGTTGCAGCGGCAGCAGCACCGGACGAAATTGCGAGCTGGGCCGTTTGACCCCTTTGGCCACCAGGGCCATGCGGCCATGGTGGCGGGTCAGCACATCCAGGATGAGACTGGACTCGCTCCAGTCATGGCGGTGCAGGACGAACGCGGGCTCTTCAGATGTGCGGCGCGTGGCCATCGCCGGATCAGCCCTGACGCCGGGCCGCCCCAAGGCAGGGCAGCCCCCTCGGGGGGCAGCGACCCGCACAGCGGCGGAGCGTGGGGGCCATGAATTCAGCGCCGGGCCGCCCCAAGCTGAATTC